>JBARXT010000202.1:0-8219 GCA_049647485.1 Xanthobacteraceae bacterium | reverse complement strand
GAAACTCTCCGATCCCGAGAAGTTCAAGCGCGAGCAGCATCCGTTCGATGCCTACGAGCGGCTGAAGGCGCAGGCGCATGACAACGCCGCGCCACCGCCGCCGGATAATTTCCGCTGGCGCTACTACGGCATGTTCTACGTCGCGCCGGCGCAGGCCTCGTATATGTGCCGGTTGCGGATTCCGAACGGCATCCTCAGGGCGCATCAGTTGGCGGGCACGGCCGATCTCGCCGAGCGTTACGGCGGCGGCTACGCGCACATCACCACGCGCGCCAATCTCCAGATCCGCGAGATCGAGCCGCGCAACACCGTGCCGATGATCGAGGGCATCACCGACATCGGGCTGTGCTCGCGCGGCTCCGGCGCCGACAACATCCGCAACGTCACCGGCACGCCAAGCGCGGGCATCGATCCGCGCGAATTGCTGGACACGCGACCTTATGCGCGCGAGTGGCACTTCCACATCCTCAACGATCGCTCGCTGATCGGTCTGCCGCGCAAGTTCAATGTCGCGTTCGACGGGGCGGGGACCATTCCCGTGCTGGAGGACACCAATGACATCGCGTTCGCGGCCGTCGAGGTGAAGGACGGCTTCGGCGTCGAGCCGGGCATATGGTTTCGGCTGGCGCTCGGCGGCATCACCGGGCACAAGGATTTCGCGCGCGACACCGGCGTGATCGTCAAGCCATCCGACGCGACGATGGTGGCCGACGCCATCGTGCGCGTGTTCATCGAACACGGCGACCGCACCAATCGCCTCAAGGCGCGATTGAAGTACGTGCTCGACGCGATGGGTTTCGACGCGTTTTTGAAGGAGGTCGAAGCGCGTTACGGCAGCCCGCTGACGCGCGTGGCGACCGAGGCCATCGCGCCGCGTCCGGCCTTCGACCGCAGTGCGCATATCGGCGTCCATCCGCAGAAGCAGCCGGGGCTGAACTGGATCGGCGTGGTGCTGCCGCTTGGCAAACTCACCTGCGATCAGATGCGCGGGCTTGCAAAGATCGCGCAGGATCTCGGTGACGGCGATATCCGGCTGACGGTGTGGCAGAACCTGCTGATCTCCGGCGTGACTGATGCCAACGTCGCGCTGGCGACGGCGGCGATCGACGCGCTCGGACTTGCGACAACCGCGTCGCCGATCCGCGCCGGGTTGGTCGCGTGCACCGGCAATGCCGGCTGCAAGTTCGCGGCCTCCGACACCAAGCGGCATGGCGATGCCATCGCAACATGGTGCGAGACGCGCGTGCGGCTCGATGCGCCGCTCAACATCCATCTCACCGGTTGCCATCATTCCTGCGCGCAGCATTATATCGGGGACATCGGCCTGCTGGCGGCGAAGGTCGCGACCAGCGAGGAGGGCGATACCGTGGAGGGTTATCACCTCACCGCCGGCGGCGGCTTCGGTCCCGATGCCGGGATCGGGCAGGAGGTCTATCGCGACGTCAAGGCGGACGATGTGCCGCAAGTCGTCGAGCGTTTGCTGCGCGCTTACATGAGCAACCGCGCTTCGCCGGAAGAAACCTTCGTCCAGTTCTCGCGCCGTCACGACGCGGAATCCTTGCGGCGGTTAGCGGATGCGGAGGTGGCGGCATGAACCAGACGACACCGATGATGCGATTGCAGGTTGTTCCGGAATCCGCACCGTTCTCGGATGAACAGCGCGCGTGGCTCAACGGCTTTCTGGTCGGCGCGTTGCAACTCGATGGCAACGTGCCGCTGTCGCCGGAGCAGAACGCGGCAATGGTGGGCTCGATCGTTGCCGCCGACGATGACGACGACGCGCCGTGGCACGACCAGACCATGCCGATCACTGAGCGCATGAAACTGGCCGAAGGCAAGCCCTTGCGCCGGCGCATGATGGCGGCGATGGCGCAGCAGGATTGCGGCCAGTGCGGCTACAACTGCCATGATTATGCCGACGCGCTGGCGGCGCGGACGGAGGAGCGGATCAACCTCTGCGTTCCGGGCGGCAAGGAGACCGCGCGGATGCTGAAGGCGTTGCACGCCGAACTGGATGCCGCGCCGGTGGCGAAGGCGACGCCCGTTGCTGTCGCATCGGTTGTGACGGCAGCGCCGGTCAGCGCGCCGGGACGCTCGCGCGACAATCCGGCAATCGCCACCTTGCTGTCACGCCGGCTGCTCAACAAGCCGGGTTCGGAAAAAGAGACGTGGCATGTCGAGTTCGATCTTTCGCAAGGCGGGCTCGATTACGTGGTGGGCGACTCCTTCGGTGTATTTCCGCGCAACGATCTCGGCCTGGTCGATCAGGTGATCGCGGTGCTCGGCGCCTCGCACGCCACGCAGGTCAACGGCAAGGCGCTGCGCGACGTGCTGCGCAACGACGTGTCGTTGTCGCCGGCGCCCGACAAGCTGTTCGAACTGCTGTCCTTCGTCAGCGGCGGCGCGTTGCGCGAGAAGGCGCGCGCGCTGGCGCAGGGCGACGATCCCGACGGCGACGCCGCGCATCTCGACGTGCTGGCGACGTTGCAGAAGTTCATGGGCGTGCGGCCGCACCCGGAGGCCTTCGTAGAGGCGCTCGATCCGTTGCAGCCGCGGCTCTACTCGATCTCGTCGTCGCACAACGCTGCACCAGGGCGGCTGTCGCTCACCGTCGATACTGTGCGTTACGCCATCGGCAGGCGTCCTCGTCTCGGCGTCGCCTCGACCTATCTCGCGGAGCGCGCCGCCATCGGCGACGAAATGCGCGTCTATGTGCAGAAGGCGCACGGCTTCGCGCTGCCGGAGAATACGGATACACCGGTCATCATGATCGGCCCCGGCACCGGCGTCGCGCCGTTCCGCGCCTTCTTGCAGGATCGCGGCGCGACCAAGGCGAGCGGCCGCAACTGGCTGTTCTTCGGGCACCAGCGCCGCGATTGCGATTTCTTCTACGCGGATGAGTTGAACGCGATGAAGACGGCGGGATTGCTGACGCGGTTGTCGCTGGCGTGGTCGCGCGACGGCGATGCGAAATTCTACGTGCAGGACCGGATGCGTGAAGTCGGTCGCGAACTGTGGAACTGGCTCGCCGACGGCGCACATGTCTATGTCTGCGGCGACGCCAAGCGCATGGCCAAGGACGTCGAACGCGCGCTGGTCGACATCGTCGCGCAATTCGGCGTGCGCTCCACCGACGAGGCGATCGCCTTCGTGGCCGACCTCAAGCGCCAGGGGCGGTATCAGCAGGATGTTTATTAGGGTCGATGGCGGTCCTACTCTCTCCGTCATTGCGAGCGAAGCGAAGCAATCCAGAAACGACGAAACAAGAACTAGATTGCTTCGTCGCTTGCGCTCCTCGCTTTGGCGGCTTTGGGGGCCGCTATAGCATAGGAAAATTGTTCTCTGCGTCCCACGACAAGAGAATAGTCATTCCGCGTCGTGGCCTCTGAAAACACGCCTGTCGCTATTTTTCCGGGGTGGTTGCGGTTTCGTGCATCAGCGCTTCATTGTCCTGCTCCAAGACGATGGAGCCTGACGATGCGCGATTCCGAAACCCGACGATCCGTTCCCGTGCGTGAACTGGTCTCGCGCGTGGAGACCCGGATTCACGTCGTAGCCCTGGGCGGTGCGTTCGCCCTGATCGCCGCCGTGCTGTTCGGTACGCTGACCTATCGGCCTTTCTGATTGTCGCTTAGGCTTGGCTGAACGGCTTTACCTCGATGCCATTATCTTTCAGCGCCTGACGCACCGCGCGGGCGATGTCGACCGCGCCCGGCGTGTCGCCGTGGATGCACACCGTATCGATCTGCACCTTGATGACCTTGCCGGTGATCGACACCACCGCGCGGTCCTGCACCATGCGCACCACGCGCTGCGCGATCTCGCCGGCGTCGTGCAGCACCGCGCCGGGCTTGCGGCGCGAGACGAGATTGGCATCGTCCTCATAGGCGCGATCGGCGAACACCTCATGCGCCAGCGGCAGGCCGGCGGCTTCACCCGCTTTCAGTAATTTGCTGTTGGCCAGCACCACGAAGGTCAGGTTGCGGTCCACCGCCTTGATCGCGGAGGCGATGGCGCGCGCGGTCATGTCGTCCTCGCAGGCGACGTTGGACAGCGCGCCGTGCGCTTTCACATGCGTGACCTTGTGACCAGCGAGCGCGGCCACCGCTTGCAATGCCCCGATCTGATAAGCGACGAGATTTTCGATCTCGGCCGAGGTGAGGCCCGCCACCGGACGTCGGCCGAAGCCGTGCAGATCGCGGTAGCCGGGATGCGCGCCGATGGCGACGCCGCGCGCCTTCGCCAGTTCCGCGGTCTTGCGCATGATGTCGGGATCGCCGGCGTGAAAGCCGCAGGCGATGTTGACGCTACTGGCGAGGCCGAGCATGGCGTTGTCGTCGCCCATCTGCCATGCGCCGAAACCCTCGCCGAGGTCGCAGTTGAGATCGATGCTCATGTTGTTGTTCCCCGCCAGTGTGGTGGTTCAGAAGTTCGCTTCATTGTATCAGCGAGTCCTTCAAGCGAACTTCCGAACCTAAACCACGCTAGAATCGTCTGGTTGCTAGTGTCCTTTCGGATCCGAAGTTCGCCAAGGGACGTGCTGTAAAGTGGGGCGACTTCGGATTCGGGACACTAGTTGGTTTCAGGGTTGTTGCTCGTGTTGCGGCTCGCTCTGCCATGTTCCGGCATCGACGGCGTTCACCGCGCTGCCAGCGACATTGGCATTCTGCAACGCCGCGACGTTGAATTCAAAGTGCGCGACATCGACCACGCGCGCGGACAGGTCGCGCAACTGCGCGGCGAAGGCGAGGGCCGCGCGCCGCGCTTCGTTGACGCTCACCGCCGCAAAACGGAACGGCCTCCCCGGCGGCATCTGCGCGAAGCGTCCGAAGTCGGCGCCGATCACGGTCGCGATCTTCGGATAGCCGCCGCTGGTGCCGCGATCCGGCATCAGCACGATCGGCTGGCCGTTGCCGGGCACCTGAATGCTGCCGTTGACGGTGCCGTCGGAGACGATGTTGTGGCCGTGCTGGTGGCGGATCACCGGGCCTTCGAGGCGATAGCCCATGCGGTCGCTGGTCGAAGAAATTGTCCAGGTGCCGTCGAGAAAGGTTTTCACGGCGTCGCCGAATTCGTCGTCCTGCGGGCCGAGCACGACGCGGATCGGATCGGGCGAGGGCGGAAGCAACGGGAGGGCGTGTTCGGTGCGTTCGCTCGCCGCGTGAACGTCGAGATGATCGCCGCTCTGCAACGGGCGCGGCACCGGGCTGCCGAGGCCTGCGCGCGCATTCACCGAGAGACTGCCGAACGCGGCTTCGCCTTGTATGCCGCCTTCAATGGCAAGATAGCTGAACACAGCCTCGCGCGCCGCGCCCAGCATCAGCCGTCCGCCGGGCATCAAGGTCGCGGACTGATTGAGCGGCAGCATGCGGTCGTCGTCGATCTTGATGCTGCGTGATGCGCCCGCCACCGCGATACGGATCGGGCCGTCTTGCACGGTGAAGGTGGCGCCGAACGGCCCCGACTCGATGGCGGCCGTGAATGGCGGATTACCGGCGAGAGCGTTCGCTATCGCCAGCGCCAGCCGATCCATCGCGCCGCTCGGCGTCAGGCCATAGCGTTGCGCGCCGAAGCGGCCGGCATCCTGCACTGAGGTCGCGGGCCCGACGTTGGTGACGATCAGCCGGCTCATGACGCGGCCAACTCCGCGACAACCTCGCCTTGCTCGGCGGCGCGATCCATCTCGGCAAAGGTCTTCGCGTCGATGGCGTAAAAATTCAGCGTGTCGCCGGGCTCGAGCAGGAACACCGGATCGCGATGAAATTGATAGGTGCGCACCGGCGTTCGTCCCAACAGGTGCCAGCCACTCGGCCCGGCGATGCACTGGATGCCGGTCTGCACGCCACCGATGGAGATGGTGCCAGGCGGCGTGCGCAATCGCGGCTCCTGACGCCGTGACAATTCCAGCGACGCGTCAAGTCCGCTGAGATACGACCAGCCCGGCGTGAAGCCGATCATCGCCACGCGATAGACCGGCGCGGTGTGGCGCGCGATCATCGCGTCGGACGTGAGGCCGAGCGTTGTCGCGACGTCGTCGAGATCGATGCCGTGCTCGCCGCCATAGGCGACGGGAATCCGCCAGTGCCTTGAGGCGATCGCATCGGCGACCGGTCGCGCGGCGAGCGCAATCAACTGGCTTGCGAGAGCGTCAAAATCGATTTGCAGCGGATCGTAATGCACCAGCAGCGAGCGATAGGTCGGCACCGTCTCGGTGATACCGGCAATCGGCTCGGCGGCAATGAGGCGGTCGAGCGCGAGGACGCGCCGGTTGGCGTCGTCGTCGATCCGGCGGCTGAACTCCACGGTGATCGCGGCGTCGCCACTGGGCAGGATGCGAGGCGGGAGAAATTCTGCGGCCATGCCTGTCTGCGAGCCCTTCTGCAACGCTTCAGCAATAGCCTGTTTCGGGCGCGGAGGGAATTCGGTTTGTGCCAATAAATCCAGTCATTTCAATAAACTAATCGACATCTCATCGATAAGGCTGAGTAATCGTCACCCGCGGCGCGCGCGTGCCTGCTGTCTGATGTTCCGGCCTTGACGCATCTCTCCATGAACGCAAGATGCCGCGCACATCGTTCTCATCGGAGTCGTTCGTCCCATGTCGCTTTCCCCGCAGGCCATCGCAACCCTGTCGCACGTCTCCACCGCGACGATCACCACCGTCTTGCTAAAGAAGGGCCTGCGCAATCTGTGGCTGCGCGGCGCGCGGCCATTGAAGCCCGGACAGCCGCGACTGGTCGGCCCGGCCTTCACCTTACGCTTCGTGCCGGCGCGTGAGGATCTGGCGACGCCTGAGTCATGGTCGTCGCCGATCTCGACCCGCACCGCGATCGAGGCGATGCCGGAAGGCTGCATCGCCGTCGTCGACGCGATGGGCGTCAGCACCGCCGGCATCTTCGGCGACATTCTCTGCGCGCGCATGGTGCAGCGGAAGGTGACGGCGCTGGTCACCGACGGCGTGGTGCGCGACGTCGAGGGCGTGCTCGGCACCGGCTTGCCGACGTGGTGCAACGGCGCGGCCGCGCCGCCATCGGTCGCTGGGCTCACCTTTGTCGGCTGGGGTGAGGGCATCGCCTGCGGCGGCGTCGCGGTGTTCCCGAACGACATCGTCGTTGCGGATCAGGACGGTGTCGTCCTCATTCCGCAGGCTTTGCTCGATCACGTGCTGACCGAAGGTCCGGAACAGGAGCGGATGGAGGCGTGGATCGTCAACGAGGTCAACAACGGCGCATCGCTGCCGGGCCTTTATCCGATGGACGCCGAAACCAAGGCGCGCTACGCCGCGTTCAAGGCCAAGAGTTAAGATCTCAAGTCTTGAGATCTTAAGACATAGTCATCGCGCGAACGGAACGGAGAGATCATGGACATTCATCGCAACGGATCGCAACCGACGCGGCGCGGACCGGCGGACTATTTCACCGGCACGGTCTGGCTCGATCCGATCGTCAACGCGCCGGCGCCCGCGCGGGTGGCGGCGGCTCGCGTTTCGTTCGAACCGGGCGCGCGGACAGCGTGGCACACCCATCCGCTCGGCCAGACGCTCTACGTCGTGTCCGGCGTCGGGCGCGTGCAAAAGCTAGGCGAGCCGGTGCGCGAAATCCGCGCCGGCGACACGGTGTGGATTCCACCGGGCGAGAAGCACTGGCACGGCGCCGCGCCGGATCACGGCATGACGCACATCGCCATGCAGGAAGCGGTCGACGGCAGCGCCGTCGAATGGCTGGAGAAGGTCGGCGACGCGGACTACACGAAGCCGGTCGCGGCGGAGTGATTGCCGCTGACGCAAAATCCGGTTCGCGTCGTCGCTCTCTTATCCGGAAACTGAATTTGTTTTGTCATGGCCGGGCTTGTCCCGGCCATGACAGCAGAGAGGGCGGTTTCGGACGTGAAGCCTACTCCACCCGCGTCCAGGTCTGGCCGCCGCAGAACATGCCGCCGAAGGCGCAACCCTGCACGCGCAGCCGATCCGAGCCCTTCAGCGCGATAGTGGAGTCGTAGGTGCTGCCGCCCTTCGGGTCGTGAATGCGGCCGCTCCACTTCGTGCCGGTCGGACGCATGTTGATGAGGACCTTCTCCTTGTTCTGGCTGGTCCTGGCGTCGATCGAATAGCCGCAGAGGTTGGAGCCGCACGCCTCGATGCGCACCTTGCCTTCCTTCTCCTCGGTCAACCAGACGCCGAGCGGCGAATTGGCGGCCTGTGGCGCGGCCGGCGCGGGAGC
>JBARXT010000201.1:0-20160 GCA_049647485.1 Xanthobacteraceae bacterium | reverse complement strand
GAGATGGGCTTCCAGCGCAGCTACTGGATCATGACCCATGTTGACATGCGCCGCCTCAGCCGGGTGCGCGCGGTGTCGGACTTCATCTTTGCCGAAGTCGGCGCGCAACGCTCGATCTTCCTACTTTAACGTGAGCGGATGCTGTCAGCCCTTCTCGCCTTGCGTCGTCGACGCCGTCGCCGGCTTGCGGGCCTTGTCCTGCCCGGCAACATGGACCTTGTCGCCGTCGACGATGCCGTCCGGCGGCGCGACCACCACGCGATCATCGAGCGCCACTCCCGACGCCAGTTCGATGTTCTTGCCGAGATCGCGCGCGATCACCACCGGCTTGAACACGATGCGATCCTCGGCGTTAACGACGGCGACGCGCAGACCATCCTGATTGAAGATCAGCGCACTCGCCGGAATGTGCAGCGGGGCGGTGCCACGATCGAGGCTGATCCGCACATTGGCGTAGCTGCCCGGCATCAACTGACCACTCGCGTTGTCGAGCGCGAGTTGCATCCGCGTGGTGCCTGTTGAGGCATCGACCGATTGCGACGACGTCTCCACCGTCGCCGGGAACGTGCGGTCGGCATAGCCCGGCATGGTGATGTCCGCCTTCGCGCCCATCTTGATCGTCGGCACGTAGCTCTGCGGCACGTCGACATAGACGCGCAGCTTCTTGATGTCGGACACCACGAACATCGCCGGACCGGTGGACACGCCGGCGTTGATCAACGCGCCGACGTCGGTGTTGCGCGCCGTCACCACGCCGTCGAAAGGCGCGACGATCTTCTTGAAGCCGGTCAGAGCTTCGAGGCGATCCACATTGGCCTGCCCAGATTTCACCGCTGCGCGCTTATTGGCGAGATCGGCGGTGCGCTCGTCGATTTCCTGCTTCGAAACGAAGTTCGATGACAACAGCGTCCTGCGCCGCTCCAGCGTCGCCGCCGACAATTCCGCACTGGCTTGCTGGCTGGCGAGATCGGCGCGCGCCTGAATCAGTTGCTGATCGAGGTCAGGCGCCTCGATGTCGGCCAGCAACTGCCCAGCCTTCACCTTGGCGCCGATATCGACATACCAGCCCTTCACGTAGCCTGAGACCCGCGCATAGATCGGCGCGCGGGAATAAGCCTCCAATCGTCCGGGGAGCTCCAGCGTCGGATTGAGTGCGGTCGAACTCGGTGCGATCACCGCGACGGTCGGAATCGCCTGCTCGTCGGTCCATGTCCGCAGATCGGCGCTCGATTTCTCGCGGGACATGATCCCCGTGGTGACGGCGAATGCCGCCACGCATACCACGACGATGCCGAGAAGGCCCAGCTTGCGGGGCGCCACTTTGGCCTCGTCCCGCGTGGCATCGTGTTCAGTGGGCATACGCCATCTCCGAAGTGCGCGCGGCCGCGGCCGGCTGTCGCTTATGAACCATGCTGAAAACCACCGGTACGAATATCAATGTTGCAAACGTCGCGAAGATCAGGCCGCCGATCACGGCGCGGCCGAGCGGCGCATTCTGCTCGCCGCCCTCGCCGAGCCCCAGCGCCATCGGCGCCATACCGATGATCATGGCGAGCGCGGTCATCAGCACAGGACGAAAGCGGACGAAGCCGGCTTCCAGCGCGGCCTTTACCGGATCGCCGGTCGCCTCATAAACCTCGCGGGCGAAGCTGATCACCAGCACGCTGTTGGCCGTCGCCACGCCCATGCACATGATCGCACCGGTCAGGGCCGGCACCGACAATGTGGTGTGGGTGACGAACATCATCCAGATAATGCCCGCAAGTGCGGCAGGCAGCGCCATGATGATGACGAACGGGTCCGACCACGACTGGAAGTTGACGACGATCAGAAGATAGATCAGCACGATGGCGCCGAGCAGTCCGAACAGGAGACCCGAGAACGCCTTGTCCATGGTGTCGACCTGACCGAGCAGCGCCACCGAACTGCCGTGCGGCACATCCTTTGCGGTTTCCGCGAGCAACGTGCGAATGTCGCTCGCGACCGCACCGAGATCGCGTCCCTGCGTGGTCGCATAAATCTGCACCATCGACTGGATGTCGTATTGCGACACCACCGCGCTGGAGGCAGATCGCTTGATGTCGGCGATGCCGCCGAGCAGACGCGGCGCGGCGGTATTGCCGGCCGCCGAGATCGGCAGCGTCTCCAGTTTGTTCAGCGAGTCGATCTGATACTGCGGTGTCTGCATCACGACGGAATAGGACACGCCGTTATCCGGATTGAGGAAGAACGTCGGGGCGACCTGCGAACTGCCCGCCAGATTGACGACCAGACTGTTGGTCACGTCGCGCGCGGTCAGGCCGACATACTGCGCCCGCGTACGGTCGATATCGACATTGAATCCGGGGTTGTTGGGCGATTGCTGGATGCGGGCATCGGCGATACCGGGAATGAGGCGAATCCGCCGCAACAGGTCGTTGGCATATTTGAAGTTGCCATCGGCATTGGCGCCACGGACTTGAATATCGATCGGCGCCGGTGCGCCAAAATTCAGAATCTGGCTGACAATGTCAGCGGGCAGGAACGCGAACGAGATGCCGGGAAACGCCCGCGGCAGCTTTTCGCGCAATTCGCGAACGTATTCGTCGGTGGGACGATGCCCTTCGCGCAACTTGATCTGGATGCCGCCATCCTGCGGGCCAATCACGCCCGTATTGTTGTAGGTCAGGTTGATGCCGCTCACCGGCATGCCGACATTGTCGGCGATGGTGTCGAGTTCGTGCGGCGGAATGACCTGACGGATGAACCGCTGAACCTCCGCCAGACGGCCGGCCGCCTCCTCGACGCGGGTGCCGATCTGCTGGCGGGTGTGAATCAACATCTGCCCCGTATCGACCGAGGGAAAGAAGTTGCGGCCGAGGAACGGTACCAACAGAAACGACAGCGCGATACAACCAAGGAAGCCGGCGACGAACACCCGCCGGTGGCTCAGCCCCAGCGCCAGCGTCGCGCGATAATTCGCACGCATCCGTTCGAACCGCGCCTCGAAGCCGCGCTGGAAGCGCACCAGCGGATTGCGCGTCGCCGGTTTCTCGCTGTCGTGATGCAGATGCGGCTTGAGCAGATACTTCGCCATGGTCGGCACCAGCGTGCGCGACAGGATGAACGACCAGGTCATGGCGAACATCACCGACAGCGCCATCGGCACGAACAGGAAGCGCGAGACGCCGGTGAGGAAGAACATCGGCACGAACACGATGCAGATACACAGCAGCGAGACGAAAGCTGGCGTCACGATCTGGTTGGCGCCGTCGAGAATGGCGGGCTCAACCTCCTTGCCCTGCTCAAGGTGCCAGTTGATATTCTCGATGGTCACCGTGGCATCGTCGACCAGAATACCCACGGCAAGAGCCAATCCGCCGAGCGTCATGATGTTCAGCGTCTCGCCCACCAGCGCCAGCATGATGATGGCGCCGAGCACCGATAGCGGGATAGAGATCGCGATGATGACGGTGGAGCGCCAGCTTCCGAGAAACAGCAGAATCATCAGGCTGGTGAGGACCGCGGCGATCAGGCCCTCGACGGCAACGCCCATGATCGCGCCGCGCACGAACACCGACTGGTCGCCGAGCAGGCCGATCTTGAGGGATTCCGGCAAGGTGTCGCGCACCTCGACGATCTTCTTCTTGATGCCGCTGATGATGTCGAGCGTCGACACCGACCCGGCCTTCAGCACCATCATCAGCACCGAGCGGCCGCCATCGACATGCACGATGTTGGTCTGCGGCGAGTTGCCGTCCAGCACATGCCCGACGTCGCGGACATAGACCGTGGCTCCGTTGACGGTCTTGATCGGCAGGTCACCAAGCTCCTCGATCTTCAGCGGCGAGTTGTTGAGCTGGATGACGTATTCGAACTGTCCGATCTTCTGCGTGCCGACCGGGGTGATGAGGTTCTGCGCCGCGAGCGCGTTGGCGACGTCCTGCGCCGACAGCCCGCGCGACTGCATCGCCACCGGATCGAGATCGATCCGGATCTGACGCTGCTTGCCGCCAAACGGCCACGGGATCGCGGCGCCCGGCACGGTGACCAGTGGCGTGCGCAACTGGTTGGTGGCGATATCGAACAGATTCTGCTCGGTGAGCCCCTCGCCCGCCAGCGCGATCTGGATCACCGGCACCGTCGAGGCACTGTAGTTGAGGATCAAGGGCGGTGTCGCGCCAGGGGGCAACTGCTTGATCATGGTCTGCGCAATCGCCGTCACCTGCGCGTTGGCGGTGCGGATATCGACATTCGGCTGGAAGAAGATCTTGATGATGCCGACGCCGTTATAGGAATTGGCGGTGATGTGCTCGATATCGTTGACGGTGGTGGTCAACGCGCGCTGGAACGGCGTGGTGATCCGCCCAGCCATCTGGTCCGGCGGCAGGCCGGTGTAGGACCACACCACCCCGATCACCGGAATGCGGATTTCCGGGAAGATATCGGTCGGGGTTCGCAGTGCCGCCAGCGGCCCGACGATGAGCAACAGCAACGCCAACACCACGAAGGTGTAAGGACGGCTCAGCGCGATCCGAACCAGCGAGACCATTAAATGGCAATCCTCTTCGTCAGCACCTGGCAACCAGAGGCGAATCCGGGCCGTCTTTTAGCAGACGGCCGCTCCGCGCGCCCCACGGCGGTAGCGATAGCCCATCACGAAGCGTTGAGATGTCCTGCCGCACGTCATGGTGACGCCCACGTCACCGGACAGTCCGGCCCGGCACCCGAAATACCTTCAATTTGGCCAAAAGTCACCGCATCAAACCGAGCGCGTCGCTGAAGAAGGCCGGGCCGCCGAAATTGCCCGATTTCAGTGCCAGCAGCATGTCGCCATGGCGGCCGCCGACCGCCCGCAATACTGGGACGCCCGGCGCGATCTCCGGCCCGACCAGAAAACCGGGCAGCTTGAGGCGATCCACCGCCGCGCCGGAGGTTTCGCCGCCGGCGACCACCAGACGGCGCACCCCCGCTTCAACGAGAGCCTCGGCAATGGTGGCCATGGCCTGCTCGATGGCGTGGCCGGCGGCCTCGCGGCCATGCCGACTTTGTACAGCGGCGACCTGATCCGCCGTGGCGCTGCTGGCGATCAGAACGGGGCCTGCGGCCAGCCGTTCGCGCGCCCATACCATGGCACTGTCGATCTCGGCGGAACCGGCGATGATCCGTTCCGGATCGAGCCGCAGTACCGGCATGACGCGCTCCGCTTCGGCGATCTGCCCCAGCGTCGCCTGCGAGCAACTCCCGGCGAGACAGGCCGCCGCGCCACCCACTTCGCCTCGAGTGATGCTGTCGGCCACACGTTCGGCGCGAACTGTTCCCGAAGCAACCAGCCCACGTGCCAGTCCCAGGCCCAAGCCGGACGCGCCGACCGAAAGCCGATGGTCCAGCGCGGCTTGTCCGATCGTTTCCAGATCGGCGTCGAACACCGCATCGATGACGGCAGCGCGAACGCCATCATTTGCGAGATGTGCAAGCCTATCACGAATGGCATCCGCGCCGCGCGCCACCGTCGTCAGATCGACAAGACCGATCCGCGATCGGCTTTGCCGCCCCAGCACCCGCACCAGATTGGCGTCGTGCATCGGATTGAGCGGATGATCTTTCAGCGGGCTTTCGTTAAGCGGCACGGCGCCGACAAACAGATTGCCCCGGTAGACGGTGCGCGCCGTGCCGGGGAACGCCGGCGTCACAAGCACGATCGCATCGCCGGAATCGGCTTGCAGCGCATCCATCACCGGGCCGATGTTGCCGGCGTCGGTGGAATCGAAGGTCGAGCAGATCTTGAACAGCACATGCGCCGCGCCGCGTCCACGCAGCCAGCGCTCGGCGGCGCGCGAGGCAGCAACCGCGTCGGCGGCGGCGATGGAGCGGCTTTTCAGCGACACCACCACCGCATCGACCTCGGGCAGCGGGAAGTCGTCGGCCGGCACACCGATGGTCTGCACCACGCGCAACCCGCATCGCGTCAGCGTGTTGGCGAGATCGGAAGCGCCGGTGTAGTCGTCGGCGATGCAGCCCAGCGCGAGAGTCGTGGCAAGCGTCACGGCTTCGCTCCGCGCGATTTCGCATAAGGCGCGAACCAGCCGAGGCCGTCTTCGGTCTTGCCGCGCGGGCGATATTCGCAGCCGACAAAACCGCGATAGCCGAGTCGATCCAGTTCACCGAACAGGAACGGATAATTCAGTTCCTCGCTGCCCGGCTCGTTACGCGACGGCACGCTGGCGATCTGGATGTGGCCGATCATCGGCATCATCTCGCGCAGCCGCATCGTCACATCGCCATGGACGATCTGACAGTGATAGATGTCGAACTGCAATTTCAGGTTCGGGTGGTTCAGTTCCGCGATCAGGTCGCGCGCGAAAGCGAAGTCGTTGAGGAAGTAGCCCGGCACGTCGCGCGGATTGATCGGTTCGATCACGGTATCGATGCCATGGCGGCCCAGTTCTTCCGCGACCCACGCGACAGACTTGCGAAACGCGGCCACCGCCTGCGCGTCACCGCGATCGGCGATGCCCGCCATCAGGTGCAGCCGCTTGACGCCGGTGGCCGCCGCATAGGGCAGCGCGGTGCGCACCCCCTGCTGCACCTGCGCGAAGCAATCCGGCCGCGCGGCGAAGCCGCGTTCGCCGGCATCCCACGCGCCCGGTGGCAGATTGAACAGCGCCTGCGTCAACCCGTTGCGGAGCAACCGGTCGCCGACGTCTTCCGGCGCGAAGTCGTAGGGAAACAGAAACTCGACGGCATCGAAGCCGGCATCCGCCGCCGCGTCGAAGCGGTCGAGGAACGGCCGTTCGGTGAACATCATCGAGAGGTTGGCGGCGAAGCGAGGCATGCTGTGTCTTCTTCTCGTTCGAGAATATCGTTCAATCGCGCTTCGGCGCACCGGGCAGCGGCGCGCCGGTGACCTGCGCGTACATCTTGGCGACGGCGATATCGTCGTCGCGGCCCATGCCGGCGGCGGAAGCCATCAGAAACATCTGCAATGCGGCGGCTGACATCGGCACCGGAAACTTGGCGTTGCGCGCCATGTCCTGCACGATGCCCAAGTCCTTGACGAAGATGTCGACCGCGCTACGCGGCGTGTAATCGCCCTCCAGTACATGCGGCACGCGGTTCTCGAACATCCAGGAATTGCCGGCCGACGCGGTGATCACCTCGTAGACCTTGCGAATGTCGAGCCCCTGCTTGGCCGCGAAACTGATCGCTTCGGAGGCGGCGGCGATATGCACGCCGGCCAGCAGTTGGTTGATCATCTTGAAGGCGGAGCCCTGCCCCGGCGCATCGCCAAGTTCGTAGAGCTTCGCAGCCATCGCGTCGAGCGCCGGCCGCGCCTTGGCGAACGCCGCCGCGCTGCCGGAGGCCAGAATGGTGAGTTCGCCTTGCGCGGCACGCTGCGCGCCGCCGCTGATCGGCGCGTCGAGGTAGAGTCGCCCCGTCGCCTCGACGCGCGCCGCCAGCCGCTTGGCAATCTCGGGGTCCATGGTCGCGGCGGAGACGAACACCGCGCCCGGCGGCATAGCCTCAAGCGCGCCATCCTTGCCGAACAGGATCGCATCGGTCTGCGCGGCGTTCACCACGACGCTGACGATAATCTCCGCATCACGCACCGCGTCAGCGGGGGTTGCTGCGCCCTGCCCACCGGTCGCCTTGAACCGCGCGACGCTGTCGGCGGAAACATCGCAACCGGTTACGACAAATCCGGCGCGGAGCAGCGAGACCGCCATCCCGAACCCCATCGAGCCCAGCCCGATGACGGCGACACGTTGCGCGGAGACAGCCATGGTGCGTTTCCTTTTTGGTTTCCCTCTGCCTATCACGGCTTGGCCGCGCTGCCAAAGCATGGAACAAATGCACGATTAAGGATGCAACCATGACCGAAACCAGACTGCGCGAGGATATCTGCCGCTTCGGGCGCTCATTGTTCGAGCGCGGGCTGACGCCGGGCTCCTCCGGCAACATCAGCGTGCGGGTCGACGACGGCGGCTGGCTGGTGACGCCGACCAACGCCTCGCTCGGCTTCCTCGACCCGGCGCGGATTTCGCGACTGGATGCCGATCACCGGCTGATCGCCGGCGACGCGCCGACCAAGGAAATCCCGTTGCACCGGGCGTTGTATGAAACGCGCGGCTCAGCCCGCGCCGTGGTGCACCTGCATTCGACCCACAGCGTCGCGGTGTCGATGCTGCCGGAGATCGATCCGCGCGCCGCGCTACCGCCGATGACACCCTATTACCTGATGCGCTGCGGACCGACCGCGCTGGTGCCCTACCATCGCCCCGGCGATCCGGCGGTGGCCGACGCCATCAAGGGCCTCGCCGGAAAGTACGCGTCGGTGTTGCTGGCCAATCACGGCCCGGTCGTGGCCGGGGATTCGCTGGAAGGCGCGGTCTTCGCCACCGAGGAACTGGAGGAAACCGCGAAGCTTTACCTGCTGCTGCGCGGCATGAACCCGCGCTACCTCTCGCCGCAACAGATCGCGGATTTGAACACGACGTTCGGGCTATCGGTGCCGGAGCACGGGCACGAGCATTAGGCGGGATACAAACGGCTGCCGTCATGGCCGGGCTTGTCCCGGACATGACGAGGTCTTTGTTTCAGGACAACGTCACAAGCCCAGATACGCCTTGCGCACGTCGGGGTTGGTGCGGATTTCGGCGGCGGGGCCCTGCATCTGCACGCGACCGGTTTGCAGGATGTAGGCGCGATCGGCGATCTCCAGCACTTCCGCCATGCGCTGCTCGACGATGAGCACCGTCATGCCGGTCTTGCGGATTTCCAGTACCGCCCGGAAAATCTCGTCCACCAGCTTCGGCATGATGCCCTGCGAGGGCTCGTCCAGCATCAGAAGCCGTGGCCGCGTCATCAGCGCGCGGCCGATCGCCAACATCTGCTGCTCGCCGCCGGAGAGCGTGCCGGCCAGTTGATCGAGTCGCTCCTTGAGCCGCGGGAAAAGCTGAAACACCAGCGCCAGCGGCTCGTCGCGATCGGCCTTGCCGCGATAAAGGTAGCTGCCGAGCCGCAGGTTGTCGTCCACCGAGAGACTGGGAAACAGCCGGCGGTTTTCCGGCACATAAGCGATACCGCGCGCGGTGATGAGATGCTGCGCCACACCCTCGATGCGCGTCCCGTCGAAGGTGACGCTGCCGCTGCGCGGCCGCACCGCACCGGCAATGGTTTTCAGCAAGGTCGATTTGCCCGCGCCGTTGGCGCCCGCGACGCAAACGACTTCGCCCTTGGCGACGTCGATGGAGACGTCGGAGATCGCGACAAGTCCCTCATAGGCGGTGGTCAGATCACGCGCCGACAGCATGGCGATCCCCTAGATATGCAGCAATGACTTTCGGATCGCGCACCACGTCGGTGGGCTTGCCCTCGACCAGCACCTTGCCGAGATCGAGCACGATGGCGCGATCCACCAGCGGCATAACGATTTCCATGACGTGCTCGACCATCAGCACCGTGACGCCGGTCTCGCGGACGCGGCGCACCAGTTCAACGCCGGTTTGCGCCTCGAGCGGCGTGAGGCCGGTCAGCACCTCGTCGAGCAACAACAGCTTCGGTTCGGTGGCGAGTGCCCGCGCCACTTCCAGCCGCCGCTTCTCGGACGGAATCAGTTCGGAGGCCATCACGTCGGCGCGCGCGGCGAGTCCGGTGAATTCCAATACCTCGAAAGCCTTGCGCCGCGCCGCGCGCATCTCGGTGGTGCGAACCAGCGCGCCGACGATGACGTTGTCGATCACCGTCATGGTCTCGAAACTCTTGACCACCTGAAAGGTGCGCGCGATGCCGCGCCGACAGCGTTCGGTGGCCGGCGTCGCGGTGATATCCTCGCCGTCGAGCCAGATGGTGCCCTGCGTCGGCGGGCGCACGCCGGCGATCAAATTGAACAGCGTCGATTTGCCGGCGCCGTTCGGCCCGATCAGGCCGACGATCTCGCCACGCTCGACCGAGATCGATACATCGCTGTTGGCGACCAGTCCCCCGAAGCGCTGCCAGACGCCGCGCGTTTCCAGCAGAGCCGTCATCGCACCGCCTCCTTCTTGCGCTTGCGCGAGAACAACCCAAGCAGGCCGTCCGGTCGGGTCAGCGAGACGATGACGATCAGGCCGCCATAGACGATGAGATCGACGCCGCGACCGGAGCCGCCGATGAACGAACGGGTCAGCTCGGTCACCGGGATCAGCACCGCCGCGCCGAGCACCGGTCCCCACAAGGTGCCGATGCCGCCCAGCACCGCCGGCAGCGAGATCAGCAGCGAGAACTGGAAGCTCATGACGCTCTCGGGATCGATATAGGAGACGAACATCGCATAGAACGCGCCGCCGATGGCGGTGAGGAACGCCGAAATCGCACCCGCCCCCATCTTCGATTTGAACACCACGACGCCGAGGCTCTCCGCCGCGTCCGGATTGTCCTTCACCGCGCGCCACCAGTAACCCCACTTCGAGTTCTCCAGCCACCAGGTGACGAGCCAGGCCAGCGCGGCAAAGAACAAGGCGAAGTAGAAGTAAGGCAGCTTCGATCGGGTAAACTGGAATTTCGCCCAGCTATCCTCCCGCACCATGATGTCGATGCCGAGCGCCGCGCCGGCCCAGTCCCAGTTGAGGAACAGGAGATAGGCGATTTCCGCGATCACGATAGTGGCGATAGCAAAGTAGTGCCCGCCGAGCCGAAAGGTCGGGTAACCCAGCGCCAGTGCGATCAGCGCCGAGATCAGGCCACCGGCCAACATCCCGAACCACGGCAGGATGTCGAACTTAGTGAGCAGGATCGCGGTGACGTAAGCCCCGAGTCCGAAATACAGCGCGTGGCCGAGCGAGATCTGGCCGCAATAACCGCCGAGGATGTTCCAGCTTTGCGACAGCCCGGCATACATCAGGGTCAGCACCATGATGTTCTGGACATATACGTCTTTCACGAACAGCGGCACACAGGCCGCGAGCGCGACAAAGACAGCGGCCATCATGAGGTCGCGGCGGCGTTGAGTGGCGTGGGTGACGTCGTGCATCAGATTGATCCGAACAGCCCGCGCGGGCGAATGAACACCACAAGGAGATACACCGCATAGATTCCGACCGCTTTCAGCGACGGCGGCATCATCAAAGCTGTCGTCGCCTCCACCAGCCCGACCAGAATGCCGCCGGCGAAGGCCCCGAACACGCTGCCGAAGCCGCCGAGCGCAACCACCACATAGGCGATCAACGCGAAGGACGCGCCGACATCGGGATAGATGTAGAAGAACGTCGCCATGATCGCGCCGGCGAGGCCGACCAGCGCCGAGCCGAGGCCCCAGCCGAGCGCGAACACCCGGTTCTGGTCGATGCCGACCAGCGCCACCGCGCCGGCGTCCTCGCGCGTCGCCTCAAGCGCACGGCCGAAGTCGGTACGCTTGATAAAAAAATACAGCGCGCCGAAAGCGAGGATCGCGAGCCCCGCGCCGACGAGTTGCGGCACCGGCAGGAAGATGCCGCCGAGCGAGACGGTTTTTCCGCCGAGCCAGGAGTGCGAGATGCTGCGATAATCCGGCGTGAAGAAGTATTGCGCGAGGCCCCGCAGCACGATGGCGAGGCCGAAGGTGGCGAAGATCTGCACCATGCCGACGTTGGTTTTCGCCCGCATCGCAAACCTGACGATGATCAGGTAGATCACGGCTCCGAACACGAACATGCCGGCGGCCACCAGCGGCATCGATAGCAAGGGGTCGATGGCGAAGAACGCGAACAGGAAGAAGGCTCCGTACATCGCCAGCATCAGAAATTCGCCATGAGCGAAATTGACGATGTTCATCAGGCCGAAGATAAGCGAAAGCCCGACGGCGATGAGGCCGTAAAGCAGGCCCATCAATAGGCCGCTCGCCAGACTCTGGATAATGGTTTCGGCTGTCACGGACACTGCTCCGCAGTAGAAGACATCATCCCGGGGTGCGCGCGCTGGTCATGCAGACTGCACCGGCTAGTCGCGCGCCCTCGAAAGATGACAACAACGAGACTTCGCGCATCCTTCGAGGGCGGCCGCGAATGCGGCCCGCGCCTCAGGATCACGCGACGGCCGCACCCTACTTCATCGGCCAGATGGCTTCGGCCACCGCCGCCTGCGGTGGGAAGATGGTGACGAAGGTCTTGTTGACGTATTGCAACAGCACCGGATCGGCATCGTCGTTCTGCCCCTGGGCATCGAACTTGACGTCCTTCCACGGCATGATGGTGTGATCGCCCGGCAAATTAGTGGCGACCAGCGCCTGACGGATCTTCTCGCCCTCGGTGGACTTGGCACGATTGATGGCGTCGGCCATCACGATGAGGCCCATGAACTGCCGCGACGAGTAGTCGTTGAAGTCCTTGCCCGAACGCTTCTTGTACATCTCGTTGATCGCACCGACCATCGGCCGCTTCTTGGCGAGATCGAGCGAGAAGCTGCCGCGCGAGATCACGCCTTCCAGCTTGTCGCCGACCGCATCATACAACGCCTTTTCGGAGAAGCCGGCGTCCTGCGCCACGATGGCTTTCGGCTTGTAGCCGAGTTCGGCCATGGTCTTCACCAGCAGGATGCCGTCGGTGGTATAGCTCGACGGCATCAGCACGTCGGCATTCGCCGCCTTGAGCTGCTGCACCTCGGCGGTGAGCGACGGCGAGTTGGCGCGATACTTGATGTCGGCGACCACCTTGTAGCCGCGCTCCTTGGCCAAGGCGAGCTGAGCGTTGGCGGAGTCGGTGCCGAAGATGGTGTCTTCGTGGAACAACGACAGCGTCTCGATCTTCTGGCCCTTCTTCTTCAATGCGTCGAAGAAATCGAACATCGCCTTCGAGAACATCTCGTCATGCGGCGCGGCACGGAAATAGAATTTCAGACCGCGGCGATGCAGGCTCGGCGACGAGTTGTCGGCCGACAGGAACGGGATCTGGTAGCGTTCGCAGATCTGGCTGACAGTGACCGCCACCGCGCTCTGATAAGTGCCGACGATGGCGCAGACCTTTTCCTGCGTGATCAGGCGCTCGGCCTCGGCGCGCCCCTTCTGCGGGTCGGCTTGGTGATCGGCGAACACCAGACGGATTTTCGCGCCGCCAAGACCGGGCAGCCCTTCGTCACGCGCCAGCGGCAGATCGAAATCGTATTTATTGTTGATGATGTCGGCGGCGGTCTCGAACGCCCGCTGGGCATCGACGCCAATCTGCGCGCTGGCGCCGGACAGCGGATAGATCACGCCGATCACCACCTCCTTGGTTTGGGCACGGGCCGCGAGCGGCAATAGCGCGGCGGAAGCAGTCGCTCCCAACAATACGGTTCGACGCGTGATGGTCATGTTATTTCCTCTCCAAGCCAACTGATGTTGTTGTTTCAGCGTTTTTGTTTCGGCTTATCTTTGATTTTGCCGATTGGAAGGTAAGTCAAAGCGTCAAAGTACGGCAAGCTGCTTGTTCTTGAGGTCGGTGACAAGCATCAATCCCGGCGCATGGGTGATGGCGAACGGCATCTTGGCCGCCGCGATCACCGCTTGCGGTGTCACCCCGCAAGCCCAGAACACCGGAATTTCATCGGAACGGATCGACACCGCATCGCCGTAATCGGGCTTTGCGATATCCGCGATGCCGATCGACTGTGGCAGCCCGAGATGCACCGGCGCGCCGTGAACCGACGGATAACGCGACGTGATCTGCACCGCTCGGATCGCATCGGCCGGCTTCAGCGGCCGCATTGACACCACCATCGGCCCGGCGAAGGGGCCGGCGGATTTGCAAGCGATATTGGTCCGGTACATCGGAACCCGAACGTTTTCCTCGATATGACGGATCGGAATGTCGTCCGCGAGCAGCGCCTCCTCGAACGAGAACGAACAGCCGATCACGAAGACGACGAGGTCCTCGCGCCAGTGCGCCTTGATGTCGAGCGGTTCCTCGATCGCCTCGCCGTCGCGCCATACCCGATAGCGCGGCACGTCGGTGCGGATATCGAGATCGAGACCGAGCGACGGAATGCGCGGATCGCCGACTTCCGACATGCCGATGATCGGACACGGCTTGGGATTGAGCTGGCAGAAGCGATGGAACGCGGCGGCGTCCCTTTCAGGAAGGATCGCGAGATTGCCCTGCACATAACCGGGCGCGACGCCGGCGGTCTGTTCGGCGTTGCCGTTGCGGCAGGCAAGACGCGCCGCGACGCTTGGTGCCAGAAGATTTGGCGATACGTCGCCGCTGGCCTCAACGCCCTCGGGCTTTCGCGCTGCGTTGATCACCTGGCGTCCCCCGTTTTTCTCGACAGCAAATGGGACACAGGTCTAACATAATGTCTAATCGTGGTTTCTAATCAACAACGATAAATTGAATTTATCCAACCGGGCGAACCGCATGGTCGATTTCAAAGCCATCGAGACTTTCCTCTGGGTCGTGACGCTCGGCAGTTTTCGCGGCGCGGCGCAGAAACTCAACACCACGCAACCGGCGATTTCGCAGCGCATCGCGCAACTCGAAGGCGATATGGGTGTGCGGTTACTGAAGCGTGATCGTCGCGCGGCGACGCCGACGCCAGCAGGCCGCCGCCTGATGCTCTATGCTGAAAAACTGATCGGCCTGCGTTCCGAGATGATGGCATCGGTGAGCGATCGCACCGAGATGCGCGGCGTGCTGCGGCTCGGCGTCGCCGAAACCATCGTTCACACCTGGCTCTCGCAACTCATCAAGAGCGTCAACCAGACCTACCCTAACCTGTCGCTGGAAATCGAGGTCGATATCACCTCGAACCTGCGCGCACGCCTGCTCGCGCAGGAGATCGAACTGGCGTTCCTGATGGGGCCGCTGTCGATCTCCAACATCCGCAACCGCGTGCTGGGCGATTATCCGATCGGCTTCGTCGCGAGCCCCTCGCTCGGCCTCGGCAAAGGGCCGCTGACGACGGACGATCTGGCAAAATTTCCGATCATCACCTTTCCACGCCGCACCCAACCCTATGAGTGGGTGAGATCCCTGTTCAATCGCCCCGACCTCCCGGCGATGCGCCTACACGCCAGCGCATCGCTGGCCACCGTGATCCACATGACGCTGGAAGGGCTCGGCATCGCCGTCATCCCTCGCGCCATTGTCGAGAACGAGATCGCGGACGGTAGCCTGCAACTGCTCTCGACCGACGTCCTTCTGCCGCCGCTCACCTTCTCGGCAAGCTGGCTGGCGTCGCCGGATACGGTGGCGATCGAACTGGTCGCCGATCTTGCCGTGCAACTCGCGCAGAAGGCGCGGTTCGTGTCTTGACGTTGCCACATCGACACACCCGGTTGACGCTTCCGTCATGGCACGGCAATGAATCGAACCATATGTCGTCCCTCGCACTATTCGGAGCCGTCTCATGAGCGCCAAGCCGTCCAACCTGCAAATCGATTCCGGCCGCTTGTGGGGCGCTATCCATGACACGGCGAAGTTCGGCGCGACCGCCAAGGGCGGCGTGCGGCGATTGACGCTCGGCCCCGAGGACAAGCAGGTGCGCGACTGGTTCCGCGATGCTTGCAACGCCGCCGGCCTGGAAGTGCATGTCGATGCGCTCGGCTCGATGTTCGGCCTGCGCAAGGGCCGCGATATGTCGAAGCCGCCGCTCGGCATCGGCTCGCACCTCGATACCCAGCCGACCGGCGGCAAATACGACGGCATTCTCGGCACGCTTGCCGCGCTCGAGGTGGTGCGAACGCTGAACGATGCCGGCATCGAAACCGAAACGCCCCTGTGCATCATCAACTGGACCAACGAGGAAGGCTCGCGCTTCGCACCGGCGATGATGGCCTCGGCCACTTACGCCGGCGACTACACCACCGACGACATCTGGAGCCGCAAGGATGCCACCGGCGTCAGCGTCAAGGAGGCGCTCGACGGCATCGGCTATCGTGGCGAGGAGCCGGTCGGCCAGCGCAAGCTCGGCGCGTTCCTCGAACTGCACATCGAACAGGGGCCATTGCTGGAAGCCGAAGGCAAGACGGTCGGCGTGGTCGATCGCGGTCAGGGCATCATCTGGTACGACGGCCGCGTCACCGGGTTTGAGAGCCACGCCGGCACCACGCCGATGCCGCTGCGCCGCGATGCGCTGTCAGCCATGGCGGAACTGACACTTGCAATCGAAAAGATCGCGTTGGCTCACGCCCCGAATGCCGTCGCCACCATCGGCGAGGTCAACATCGCCAATCCGTCGCGCAACGTCATTCCCGGCGAGATCGCCTTCACCCTCGACGTCCGCAGTCCGGATGCCGCCATCATGGGTGCGCTGGATCGCGATATCCGCGCGGTTCTCAGTGAGATTGCAACGCGCCGCCGCGTCGAGATCACGCTGGAACAGATCTGGCGCAAACCGCCGACGATCTTCGACAGCAAACTGGTGGACGCGGTGCAGGCGGCCGCGACCGAACTCGGCTACAGCTATCGTCGCATCACCTCCGGGGCCGGACATGACGCCTGCAATGTCGCGTCCGTCATTCCAGCGGCGATGATCTTCGTGCCGTGCAAGGACGGCATCAGTCACAACGAACTCGAGGACGCGACGCAGGCCGATTGCAGCGCCGGTGCCAACGTGTTGTTGCATGCGGTGCTCGCGGTCGCGGGTGTCGCGAACAAGTAAGCCTTAGCCGACTTGAACCGAAGGACGGTCCCTGTGAAGGCGGTTTTTATCGACGCGAACGAGTCACTGGCGGCGATCTTCGAACGGTTGATCCGGCCCGGCGATCCGCCGTACCACATCAACCTCAATCCGGATATCGCGTCGACCGACGTGCCTTCCATTCTCGATGGCGCCGATACCGTCATCATCGACCACACCGCGCTGCCAACCGATGTTGCCCGCCGTTGCAGCGGTCTCAAGCACGTGATCTTTCTCGGCACCGGCGCACGCAGCTATATGAATCCGGAGGAACTGGCCACTCTCGGCATCGATGTGCGTATCATCAAAGGCTACGGCGATACGGCCGTCGCCGAATGCGCGATTGCCCTGATGTGGGAGGCGGCGCGCGGCCTCTCCCGGATGGACCGCGGCATCCGCGGCGGCAACTGGCTCCGCGACGAAGCCATGCAACTCACCGGCAAGACGCTGGGTCTGATCGGGTTCGGCGGCATCGCCGCCGAGGTCGCCCGCATCGCATCCGGCAGCGGCATGCGGGTGCTGGCCTGGAATCGAACCGCCAGGCAGAATGACCGTGTCGCATTTGTCGGGCTCGACGAATTGCTGGCGCAAAGCGACGTGATCTCGCTGCACTTGCTCCTGACGGACGAGACGCGCGGGTTCCTGTCCCGCGAGCGCATCGCGGCGATGAAGCGCGGCGCGATCCTCGTCAATACCGCACGCGGCGCGCTGGTCGACGAGGCGGCCATGATCGATGCATTGCGTTCAGGACACCTGCGCCACGCCGGGCTCGATGTGTTCATCACCGAGCCGCTACCGCCCGACCATGAACTGACGCAACTGCCCAACGTCACGCTGTCGGCGCATTCGGCTTTCCGCACGCCGGAGGCCAGCGAGAACTTGATCGCGGCTGCCATCGCGCATTGCCAGGACATCGCGGCAGGAAAGTAGTCGCGGAGGGCCGCAATCTTTCGACCCCGCCCGCGCGGCCTGAGCTTCCTACTCCACCATCTCGGCCACGGCCTTGCCGCACGCCGTCGTATCCGCGTTGCCGCCGAGGTCGCGCGTGCGCAGCGTGCGTTCCGCCAGCGTCCGCTCGATGGCATCGACGATGGCTTTCGCTGCGACCTTCTCGCCAAGGTGCTCGAGCATCATCGCACCAGACCAGATCATGCCGATCGGGTTGGCGATGCCCTGCCCCGCGATGTCGGGCGCCGAGCCATGCACCGGCTCGAACACAGACGGAAAATCTCCGGTCGGGTTGATATTGCCGGACGGCGCGATGCCGATCGTGCCGGTGCAGGCCGGACCGAGATCGGACAGGATATCGCCGAACAGATTGGAGCCGACCACGACGTCGAACCAGTCCGGATGCAGCACGAAATGCGCGGTCAGGATATCGATGTGATACTTGTCCCACTTCACCTTTGGGTAGTTCTTCGCCATCGCTTCGACGCGCTCGTCCCAATACGGCATGGTGATCGAGATGCCGTTGGACTTGGTCGCCGACGTCAGATGCTTCTTCGGCCGCGACTGCGCTAGGTCGAACGCGAACTTGAGAATGCGGTCGACACCGGTGCGTGTCATCACCGTCTGCTGGGTGACGAATTCGCGCTCGGTGTCGCCGAACATGCGCCCACCGACCGAAGAATACTCGCCTTCGGTATTCTCGCGCACCACCCAGAAGTCGATATCGCCCGGCTTGCGGCCGGCAAGCGGCGACGGCACGCCGGGCATCAGTCGGACCGGACGCAGATTGACGTACTGGTCGAATTCGCGTCGGAACTTGAGCAGCGATCCCCACAACGAGATGTGATCCGGAATCTTTTCCGGCCAGCCGACCGCGCCGAAATAAATCGCGTCATGCGATCCGATCTTCTCTTTCCAGTCGTCCGGCATCATCTGCTGATGCTTGGCGTAATAATCCCACGACGCGAAATCGAAATGATCGAAATGCAATTCAACGCCATGTTTGCCGGCTGCCGCCTCCATCACCCGCAAGCCCTCGGGAACGACCTCTTTGCCGATGCCGTCGCCGGGAATGACGGCAATCCGATAGGTCTTTTTTGGCGTGCTCACGGGAGAGTTCCTTCTGGTTCAGGCAAGATGTTCATCAAAATACGCGCGGACTCGCGAAGGCGTGAGCATAGCGCAACGCGTCCATGCATCGAAAGTCTATGATCATGCAACGCTGCACTGCAATGTTGACCTCTTCAACCAGACGGGCATATTTCGCATCCTACTCTCGAGCCCCTCGCGTATCCTAGCGCCCGGCGCTCGCTGAACAGATCGAAAACTTAAACAATAAAAATTCAATCAGCTCAAAGAGGAAACACCATGACATCCACCACACCCCGCCGCACAGCGTGGTCGCTCGTCTTGCTCGGCGCTACCGCGCTTGGGTTGAGCTTGAGCAGCGCAGCCAATGCGGCAGACCCGATCAAGATCGGCGTGATCGCCGAAGCTCAGGCCATCGCCGGTGCATCGATTCCGCAAGCGGCGCAGATGGCTGCCGAAGAAATCAACGCCAAAGGCGGCGTCGACGGGCGCAAGATCGAGATCGTCGCCTACGACAATCACTCCTCGTCCGCCGACTCGGTTCGCGCTTTTCAGCGTGCCGTCAACGAGGACAAGGTCAACGCGGTCATCACCAGCTATATCAGTGAGGTCGTTCTGGCGCTCGAGCCCTGGGCCGCTCGCCTCAAGACCCCGATGATCACGCCCGGCGCGGCATCCAATGAAATCACGCGCGCCATTCACGACAACTACGACAAGAACAAATACACCTTCCACGGCTATCTGACCTCCGCCGCGCTGGCGCTGTCGGTCTGCGACGCCGCCAAGGAATTGCTTGTCGACGGCAAGAAGATGAAATCCGCCGTCATCATGAGCGAGGATGCCGCCTGGACCAAGCCGCTCGATATCGGTTACCAGGAATGCCTGCCGAAAATCGGCCTGAAGGTGCTCGACCATATCCGCTTCTCGCCGGACACCACCGATTTCACGCCGATCTTCAACAAGATCGAGGCGTCCAAGCCGGACGTGATCATCACCGGCATCTCGCATGTGGGCGTGCAGCCGACGGTGCAGTGGAAGAACCAGCAGGTGCCGATTCCGATGTTCGGCATTTCCTCGCAGGCGACCAACTCGACCTTCGGCAAGGACACCAACAACGCGTCTGACGGCGTGCTCTATCAGGGCGTGTCGGGGCCCGGCGTTGCGGTGACGCCGAAATCGGTGCCGTTCGCCGAGAACTTCAAAAAGAAGTTCGGCAACTATCCGTCCTATGCCGGCTACACCTCCTATGACGAGGTCTACATGATCGCCGATGCCATCAAGCGCGCCGGCTCGACCGACGCCGACAAGATGGTGACGGCGCTGGAGAAGACCGACTGGGAAGGCACCATCGGTCGTGTTCAGTTCTACGGCAAGGAAGACAAGTTCACCCATGGCCTGAAATACGGCAAGGGGCTGATCACCGGCCTGATCCTGCAATGGCAGAACGGCCAGCAGGTCGCCGTGTGGCCGAAGGAAGTCGCCAAGAGCGAGTTGAAGTTCCCCAGCTTCATCAATTTCTCCTCGGCTAAATAATGA
>JBARXT010000200.1:0-21652 GCA_049647485.1 Xanthobacteraceae bacterium | reverse complement strand
CTGCTGGCGATAGTCGAGCGCGATCCACCCGATCAGGATCAGCACCACCAGCGCCACCAGCAGGTAGGACGAGACGATGAAGGAGGCATAGGGGCCGAGCGACATCGGATCAGGCTCGCGGCTGGCTGGCTTGCTGCATTTGCAGCGCGCGGACCCGGCGACGCAGGATCTCGTTGCGCATGGCGGCGAGATGCAGCGTGACGAACAGCAGCGAGAACGCTACCGCCATGGTCAGCAATGGAATCAGAAATGATTTGTCGAGCGTCGAGCCGCCCATGCGCAGCACCGAGGCCGGTTGATGCAGCGTGTTCCACCAATCGACGGAAAACTTGATGATCGGAATGTTGATGGCGCCCACCAGCGTCAGCACGGCGGCGGCGCGCGCCGCGCGCGAGGGGTCTTCCACCGCGCGCCACAGCGCGATCAGGCCGAGATACATCAGGAACAGGATCAGCACCGAGGTCAGCCGCGCGTCCCATTCCCAATAGGTGCCCCACATCGGCCGGCCCCACAGCGAGCCGGTGACCAGCGCGAGGAAGGTGAAGGCCGCACCGATCGGCGCGGCCGCCTTGGCCGAGACGTCGGCGAGCGGATGCCGCCACACCAGAGTGCCGAGCGCGGAAAGGCTCATCACGCCCCAGACGAACATCGACAGCCACGCGTTCGGCACGTGAATGAACATGATCTTGACGGTTGCGCCCTGCTGGTAATCGTCCGGCGCCATCGCCGATTGATACAGACCGATGGCGAGCAGGATAGCGGTCGCCGCCGCGAGCCACGGCAGGATTTTTGCTGTCAGCGACAGGAAGCGGGTCGGGTTGGCGAGGTCGATCAGCGTCATGGCTGTCCTGATAGTCGCCGCGCGTCCCGCGCGCAACGGACCAGACGCGCGTTCCATCGCGGTTCCGCGAGAGTTGATGGCGAAATCCGCCGCATGGTCAGTCGAGTCCATGCCGCAGGCTGGCGGCTGCGGCCAGTGGGCCGATAACGAGGCCGGCGAGCGACAGCGCGCACAGGATCGAGAGCGGCGCGCCGAAGCCAGCGGGCTCCAGCACGGCGGCGTTGGAGGCGGCGACGCCGAAGATCAGCACCGGGATCGACAGCGGCAGCACCAGCACCGCCAGCAGCAGGCCGCCGCGCCGCAGCGCCACCGCCAGCGCCGCGCCGATCATGCCGGTAAAGGTCAGCGCCGGCGTTCCCGCCAGGAGCGTCAGCGCCACGGCGAGGGTGGCGTCGCCGTCGAGGTTGAGCAGCAGTCCGAGGATCGGGGTTGCGACAATCAGCGGCAGCCCGGCCACCAGCCAGTGCGCGACCGCCTTGGTGAGGCAGACCAGTTCGAGCGGGGTGCGGCTCATAGTCAAGAGATCGAGCGAGCCGTCGTCGTGATCGGCGGCGAACAAGCGGTCGAGCGTCAGCAGGCTCGCCAGCAGCGCGCCGAGCCACAGGATGGCGGGGCCGAGCTTCTTCAGCAGCGCGAGATCTGGGCCGACCGCGAACGGCATCAGCACCACCACGATCAGGAAGAACAGCACGCCGATCAGCGCGCCGCCGCCGACGCGCAGCGCCACCTGGATGTCGCGGCGAAGCAGGGCAACGAGCGCGGTCATGCGGTTGCCCCGATCCGCAATTCCCGCGCGGGAATGCCGAGCGGCAGGTGAGTTGCGGCCACGATGACGCCGCCGCCGGCGAGATGATCGCGCATCAGGTCCGCCATCATCGCCTGTCCGTTGGCGTCGAGCGATGAGGTCGGCTCGTCGAGCAGCCAGATCGGCCGCTTCACCACCAGAAGCCGCGCAATCGACAGCCGCCGCCGTTGTCCCGCCGAGAGATAGGCGGCCGGCAACTGCGCGATGTGATCGAGCCCGACCGCGTTCAGCGCGGCGTCGATGTCGGTGGCCTCGCCGCCCAGCGCGGCGCGCCAGAAGGTGAGGTTTTCCATCACGCTCAGCGCCGATTTCAGCGCGTCGCGATGGCCGAGATAGTGCGCCTGCTCTGCGGGCGAGAGATCATCATCGCCGCCCGCAAAAGTCACGCTGCCGCCGGCGGGCGCGATCAAGCCGGCGATCAGCCGCAGCAGCGAGGTCTTGCCCGCGCCGTTGACGCCGACCACCGCCAGCGGTTCTCCGGCGTCGGCCGCAAAATTCAGATCCGCGAAGATTTCGCGCCCGCCCCGCACGCATCGAAGTTGTTTTGCGGTGAGCCGCATGTCTGCGCTTCCCCTGATTTCGCGGCTCATCTATTTCACATCGCGCAAACGTGTTGGTCGATGTGGCAACGATCCTAGAAACATTCTATAAGCCCGGTCTTGATGCAGCACACAATGCGCGCCTGCAAGTCAGTCGGCCCAGCCTCGATGGTGTTTTAATACCATTAGCCAGACGGCCGTCACGGAAAATTGGGATCGCTCCACATGACCTCGCTCGACAGCTTCAAATGCCGGAAAACCCTCAAGGTCGGCACCAAGACCTACATCTATTACAGCCTGCCGACGGCCGAGAAGAACGGCCTCAAGGGAATTTCGCGGCTGCCTTATTCGATGAAGGTGCTGCTGGAGAATCTGCTGCGTAACGAGGACGACCGCACCGTCAAGAAGGCCGACATCCTGGCTGTCGTGAAGTGGATGAAGAAGCGCGCGCTGGAGCATGAAATCGCGTTCCGCCCGGCGCGGGTATTGATGCAGGACTTCACCGGCGTGCCGGCGGTGGTCGATCTCGCCGCGATGCGCAACGCGATGCAGGCGCTGGGTGGCGACGCGGAGCAGATCAACCCGCTGGTGCCGGTCGATCTCGTCATCGATCATTCGGTGATCGTCAACTTCTTCGGTGACAACAAGGCGTTCGGCAAGAATGTCGCCGAGGAATACAAGCAGAACCAGGAGCGCTACGAATTCCTCAAGTGGGGCCAGGGCGCGTTCTCGAATTTCTCCGTGGTGCCGCCCGGCACCGGCATCTGCCATCAGGTCAATCTCGAATATCTCGCGCAGACGGTGTGGACGCGTAAGGAGAAGATGACCGTCGGCCGCAAGACCGGCACCTTCGAGGTCGCCTATCCCGACACGCTGGTCGGCACCGATTCGCACACCACCATGGTCAACGGTCTCGCCGTGCTCGGCTGGGGCGTCGGCGGCATCGAGGCGGAAGCCGCGATGCTCGGCCAGCCGCTGTCGATGCTGCTGCCGGAAGTGGTCGGCTTCAAGCTCAAGGGCAAGCTGCGCGAGGGCGTTACCGCCACCGACCTGGTGCTCACCGTGACGCAGATGCTGCGCAAGCTCGGCGTGGTCGGCAAGTTCGTCGAGTTCTACGGCGCGGGCCTCGATTCGATGTCGGTGGCCGACAAGGCGACCATCGGCAACATGGCGCCGGAATACGGCGCGACCTGCGGCTTCTTCCCGGTGGATGCCGCCACCATCGATTATCTCAAGACCTCGGGCCGCAAGCCGGCGCGCGTCGAACTGGTCGCCAAGTACGCCAAGGCGCAAGGCCTGTTCCGCACCGCCAATTCGCCGGATCCGGTGTTCACGCAGAAACTGGTGCTCGATCTCGGCGACGTCGTGCCGTCGATGGCCGGTCCGAAGCGGCCGGAAGGGCGCGCGGCGCTGGAAACCATTCCGAGCGGATTCAGCGCGGCGATGGAAACCGAATACAAGAAGGCGGACGACATCGCGAGCCGCTACAGCGTCGAGGGCCGTAGCTTCGACATCGGCCACGGCGACGTGGTGATCGCGGCCATCACCTCCTGCACCAACACCTCCAACCCGAGCGTGCTGATCGCCGCCGGTCTGCTGGCGCGCAAGGCGGCGGCCAGGAGCCTCACCGCGAAGCCGTGGGTGAAAACCTCGTTGGCGCCAGGCAGCCAGGTGGTCGCCGAGTATCTCGCCAATTCCGGCCTGCAAAAGGATCTCGACAAGGTCGGCTTCAATCTGGTCGGCTTCGGCTGCACCACCTGCATCGGCAATTCCGGCCCGCTGGCGCCGGAGATTTCCAAGACGATCAACGACAGCGGCATCGTCGCCGCGGCGGTGCTGTCGGGTAACCGTAACTTCGAAGGCCGCGTCTCGCCGGACGTGCAGGCGAACTATCTCGCCTCGCCGCCGCTTGTGGTCGCGCATGCGCTGGCCGGCACCGTGACCAAGGATCTCACCAAGGAGCCGATCGGTACCGGCAAGGACGGCAAGCCGGTCTACCTGCGCGACATCTGGCCGACCACGCAGGAGATCAACGGCTTCATCAAGAAGTACGTTACCTCGCAGATCTTCAAGAAGAAGTACGCCGACGTGTTCAAGGGCGACACCAACTGGCGCAAGATCAAGACCACCGCCGGCGAAACCTATCGCTGGAACATGTCGTCGACCTACGTGCAGAACCCGCCGTATTTCGAGGGCATGACCAAGACGCCTGCGCCGGTGACCGACATCGTCGATGCGCGCGTGCTCGCGCTGTTCGGCGACAAGATCACCACCGACCACATCTCGCCCGCCGGCTCGATCAAGCTGACCTCGCCCGCCGGCAAGTATCTCACCGACCATCAGGTGCGGCCCGCCGACTTCAACCAGTACGGTACGCGGCGCGGCAACCATGAAGTGATGATGCGCGGCACCTTCGCCAACATCCGCATCAAGAACTTTATGCTCAAGGGCGCCGACGGCAACATTCCGGAAGGCGGCCTCACCAAGCACTGGCCCGACGGCGAGCAGATGACGATCTACGACGCGGCGATGAAGTACAAGGACGAGCAGGTGCCGCTCGTCGTGTTCGCCGGCGCCGAATACGGCAACGGCTCGTCGCGCGACTGGGCGGCGAAGGGCACGCTGCTGCTCGGCGTTCGCGCGGTGATCTGCCAGAGCTTCGAGCGCATCCATCGTTCGAATCTCGTCGGCATGGGCGTGCTGCCGCTGACGTTCGAGGACGGTACGTCGTGGGCGTCGCTCGGCTTGAAGGGTGACGAGCAGGTCACCATTCGTGGCCTGCAGGGAGATCTCAAGCCGCGGCAGAAACTGTTCGCCGACATCGTGTCCAGCGACGGTTCGCTCAAGCAGGTACCGCTGCTGTGCCGCATCGATACGCTGGACGAACTCGAATACTATCGCAACGGCGGCATCCTGCAGTACGTGCTGCGTCGTCTCGCGGCGTAACGCGTTGCGGCGGTTTGCCTCACCGTGAAGTGAGTGGAGCGTGACGGGAAGGCGGCCTATGAAAGGTCGCCTTCTTGCGTTTAATGGCCTGATGTTCTCGATCTGATATCGTCGGGCTCGATGTCTTGAGGGTCGCGGCTCCAAATGGAAACATGATGGCGATCACTGATTTGCTGCGATGGTCTGGAATAGCGGGCGTGGTCGCGATGGCGGCGACCGTCCCGCCCGCCACCGCCCAGTCCCCACGCGCGGTGGTTGAGTTGTTCACCTCGCAAGGATGTTCGTCGTGTCCACCCGCCGACAAGATTCTTGGCGAACTGGCGCAGGATCCCTCGGTCGTCGCGCTGACGATGCCGATCGATTACTGGGATTATCTCGGCTGGAAGGACACGCTGGCGGATTCGCGCTTCAGCACGCGCCAGAAGGCCTATTCGCATATGCGCGGCGATCGTGACGTCTATACGCCGCAAATGATCGTCAACGGCGAGCGCCATCTGATCGGCAGCGATCGCCCGGCCATCGATGCCGCGATGCGCGACACCGCGCAGGCGAACGACGTGATGTCGGTGCCGGTTTCGATGGCGGTTTCCGGCAAGCAACTCAACGTCACGGTCACCGCGGCTTCGGCCGGCCATGCGGCGCGTCAGGCTGAAATCTGGATTTGCGCGATCTCGCGCGCGGTACCGATCGCGATCGCGCGCGGTGAAAACCGCGGCCGCGAAGTCATCTATCACAACGTCGTTCGCAACTGGTTGAAGGTTGGCGACTGGTCCGGGAAGACCGCGAGCTGGAGCGTGCCGATGGAGAACATCGTGCGCGACGGCGTCGATGCCGCCGTGGTCTATGTCCAGGACGGAACGCGCGAGCGACCGGGCGCGATGTTGGGTGCGGCGTTCGCGCCGCTGCACTAGTTTCATTCCGTTGACATGACGATTGCCGCTTACATCGGTGCCGCGCTGGCGGAAATCGCCGGCTGCTTTGCGTTCTGGGCGTGGTTGCGACTGGACAAGTCGGCATGGTGGCTGGCGCCGGGCATTGCCTCGCTGATGTTGTTCGCCTGGTTGCTCACGCTGGTCGATTCGCCCGCGGCCGGGCGCGCCTATGCGGCCTATGGCGGCATCTATATCGTCACATCGTTGGGTTGGCTTTGGATGGTCGAAGGCGTGCGGCCGGATCGTTGGGATGTCGGCGGCGCGGCGCTTTGTCTCGCAGGCGCTGTGATGATTCTCGCCGGGCCGCGACCGGCCTGAACTGCGAACGCGGATCGAACAAGCTGCCCCAAAAAGAAAAGGACCAACTTTCGTTGGCCCGGAGTGGGGGATTAACCTCCCTGCGTACAGGCCCGATCCTGACGACCCCGGGGGGCTGGGGGCTGAGGAAACCGGGACCGAAAGAACCGGGCCGACGCAGTGATTGTGTTGTCGCAAGTCAGCGCGGCGTCCGATGGGCGGAAATTAGGCCGTATTATGATTTGCCTAACGTTCCTGTGAGTCGGTGCATGTGCCCCGCGCGCATTCCGTCCTTGCGGTGGCGCGCGGTCGGAGTGATCATGATCGTTACATGACAGGAGGCGCCGATGAGTTTGACGTCGGGGGAGGCCGGCCCGGACGAAAGTCGCGGATCGGAACGTGTGGCGGCAACGCCGCCAAGCAACGTCACGTTCAATCGCCTTGAACTCAACCGTATCCTCAACCTCTACGGGCGAATGGTCGCCGATGGCGAGTGGCGCGACTACGCCATCGATTTCCTGAAAGACAAGGCGGTGTTCTCGATCTTCCGCCGCGCCTCCGAGGTGCCGCTCTATCGCATCGAGAAAGACCCGCGGCTGGCGCGCAAGCAGGGTGCCTACAGCGTCATTTCGGCGGGTGGCCTGATCCTTCGTCGCGGCCACGATCTCGACCGCGTTCTGCTCGCGATCGATCGCAAGCTGGCGCTGGTGTAGGCGAAATCAGACGGCGGCGGCGGCAGGCACCGTCTCCGCGCCCTCGCCGAGGGCGCGCTGCATCATCACGGTGTCGAGCCAGCGGCCGAACTTGAAACCGACATGCGGATGGGTGCCGATCATCGCGAAGCCGCAGCGGCGATGCAGCCCGATCGAGCCCGCGTTGGCCGAATCGCCGATCACCGCGATCATCTGGCGATGGCCGCGCGCCTCGCATTCCGCGATCAGCCGCTGCAGCAGTTGCGTGCCGATGCCGCGGCGTTGCGCGGCGGGCGCGAGATAGACGGAGTTCTCCACCGTGAAGCGATAGGCCGGGCGCGGCCGGTAGGAGCCGGCGTAGGCGTAGCCCAGCACGTCGTTGTCGAGCGTCGCCGCAAGATACGGGAAGTCGCCATCCTGGAGGGTGCGGAACCGGCGGGTCATCTCGGTGAGATCGGGCGGCGTCAGTTCGAACGTTGCGGTTTTCTCGCGCACCTCGTGATCGTAGATGGCGGTGATGGCAGCCAGGTCGGTTTCGCGTGCGGGCCGGATTTCGATGGACGACATGCCCGCAGATTATTTTCGCCGGCGGCAAAAGAAAAGGCGCAAACGAAAAGCCCCGGCGCAAGGCCGGGGCTTCGGTATCTGGCTCGTATGGGCCGATGAACTAGTCGCGCTGTCCGAGCAACTGCAACAGCAGCGTAAACAGGTTGATGAAGTTAAGATAGAGCGACAGCGCGCCGGTGATCGCCGCGCGTTCGGCGATGTCGCCGCCCTGGCTGGCGTAGCCGTAGATGTAGTCGTTCTTCAGTCGCTGGGTGTCCCAGGCGGTGAGGCCCGCGAACACCAGTACGCCGACCACCGACACCACGAACTGCAGCATCGACGAGCCGATGAACAGGTTCACGAGCATCGCGATGATGACGCCGAACAGGCCCATCATCAGGAAGGAGCCCATGCCGGTCATGTCGCGCTTGGTGGTGTAGCCGTAGAGGCTCAGCGCACCGAACGCCGCGGCGGTGATGAAGAACACCCGCACGATCGAGGTGTGGGTGTAGACCAGGAAGATCGACGACAGCGAGATGCCCATCAGCGCCGAGAAGGCCCAGAACAGCATTTGCGCGGTCGCGGGCTTCAGCCGGTTGATGCCGAAGGAGATGACGAACACCATTGCCAGCGGCGCCAGCATGAACACCCACTTCAGGGGGCTCACGAACATCGCAACGCCGAACGACGTCAGGTAGGTGTTGCCAACCTTGGCGGCGGCGCCGGAGGCGTCTCCGGTGACGGCCGCCATGTAGACGCCGAGCGCGGCAAGACCGGTGATGGCCAGACCGATCGCCATGTAGTTGTAGATGCGCAGCATGTAAGCGCGCAGACCGGCATCGACGGCGGCGGTGTCTACCCGCCCGGCGGCCCGGCCGAAAGGTGAAGTGTAGTTACGGTCGAAGTCCGACATGGTCGAAACCCTCTAGGTTGTCTGGCAAAGTGCGAAGGGCTCGCGCCGCCAGCGCGAAATTCTATCCCAGATACCGCCATCCGCGACATGAATTCCAAGACATGAACTGTATGCCATGAATTCAATGCCATCAAACCGGCTTCTGACCCAAGCTCCACTGGTATGTGGTAAACTAACACATTCGCTGCAAGCTTCCACGCGCGGCTGAATGTCGCTCCGCAGCATTTCCATGACGGAAAATCGCCGCGCCGTTGAGGCTCGAATCCACCGTAAACAAGCGCCGTTGCACAATTCGTTAACGTCGGAACCCGAGCGGCTGGAGGGTCCCGATACCTGCTTCATATTGTCATAAGCCGCGCAGAACCGATGCCGGCTTGCGGTTGAGCGCGCTCAGGGTGCCTGCAAGGCCGAGGCCGACCGTCACCGCCAGCGCGGCGGCGACCACGGCGGCGGCGTTGCCACCCTGCCAGACGAAACCAAGTGTCATGAGTCGGGTGACGATCAGCCATGCCGCCACCGAGCCAGCGAGAACGCCGAATATCGCCGTCGCGATGCCGATCATCAGATATTCCAGCGCGTAGGCGCCGAGCAGGCGGGCGCGGGTTGCCCCCAGGGTCTTGAGGATGACCGCGTCGTAGACGCGATGGCGATGCCCCGCGGCCAGCGCGCCGCCGAGCACGAGAATCGCCGCCAGCAGCGTGACGGCGCTGGCACCGCGAATCGCCAGCACAAGATTGGTCACCACGGTGCCGACGGTTTGCAATGCCTCGCGCACCCGCACGCTGGTCACCATCGGGAAGGCGTCCGCCACCGCCTTGACGATGCGGGCGTCCTCGTCCGCGCTCGTCGTCGTCGGCGTCAGCGTGGCGATGTGGGTGTGTGGCGCGCCGCGAAACGCGTTCGGCGAGAACACCAGCACGAAATTGATGCCGAGGCTCTGCCAGTCGACGCTGCGCAGGTTGCTGATGGTGGCGGTTATGTTGCGGCCGAGCACATTCACCACCACCTCGTCGCCGATCTCGAGGCCCAATCCGTCGGCAAGTTTCTTCTCGAACGACACCAACGGCGGACCGCTGTAGTCGGGCGCCCACCACTCGCCCTCGACCACTTTCGAGCCGCGCGGCACCTCGCTCGTGTAGGTCAGGCCGCGGTCGCTTTGCAGCACCCATTCGGCGTCATGCGTCGGCTTGAGGTATTCGGCCTTGACGCCGCGCGCGGCAGTGATGCGCCCGCGCAGCATCGGCACGTCCTCGACGGTCGCGCTCGGGGCCTGTTGTTTGAGGAAGGCGTCGAAGCGGGCGGCGTCGGTGGAGGGAATATCGATGAAGTAGAACGACGGCGCATGATCCGGCAGCGCCGCCGTGAATTGCCGCCGCAGGTTGCCGTCGATCTGGGTGATGGTCACGAGCACCGCCAGTCCAAGGCCGAGCGACAGCACCACCGACGGCGTCAGCGCGCCGGGTCGATGAATGTTGCTGAGCGCGAGCCGCAGCATGGTGCCGCGCGGGCGCGGCAAGCGTCGCGCGACAGCCATCAATCCCGCAGCGAGAGCGCGTAGCAGGGCGAACACCACGATGGATGCGGCGACGAAGATCGCGGCGATGCGCTTGTCATAGGCGAGCGCGATGACCACGGCGATCAACAACGCGATCACGACCGCCATCCCGAGCAGATAGGGCAGGCGCGGGCGGCGGCGCTCCTCGCTGACGGTGTCGCGAAACAGCGCCGCGACCGGGACGTCATGGATGCGCGCCAAGGGCCAGAGCCCGAAGGCCAGCGCGGTTAACAGACCGTAAACAAAGGCCATCGCCAGTTCGCCGCCGTGCAGCGCGGGCTCCACCGGCAGCGGCAGCAATTTGCCGAACAGGGCGACGATGACGAATGGCAGCGCCGCGCCGACCGCAAGCCCGATCAGCGAACCGATCGCCGCCAGCACCATCACCTGCGTCAGGTAGATCGCGAAGATGCGGCTTGCCGGCGCGCCGAGCGATTTGAAGGCGGCGATGACGTCGCGGCGGCGGTCGATGTGGCTCTTCACCGCGTTGGCGACGCCGACGCCGCCGACCAGCAGCGCGGCGAGACCGACAAGCGTGAGAAACTGCGTGAAGCGCTTGATGGTTCGCTCAAGCTGCGGCGAGGCGTTGCTCTGCGAGCGGATATCCCAGCCGGCGCTGGGGAGTGCGGCGCGCGTGGCATCGATGAAGGTTTTCGCGCCGACGTCGGTGGCGTCGTTGTCGGGCAGGCGCACGCGATATATCCAGCGCACCAGGCTGCCGGGCTGCAACAGATGCGTCGCGCGCAACGCTTCCTCGCTGACCAGAACGCGCGGCGCGAAGCCGATGCCGCCGGCGAGTTTGTCGGGCTCCGAAGTGACGGCGCTGCGAAGCTCGAATGTCGCCTCGCCGATATTGACGCGGTCGCCGATCTTCAAGCCGAGCCGCGCCAGCAGCACCGGATCGACGGCCGCGCCGAACGCGCCATTACGTTCGGCAAGAAGATCAGCAATGGGCCTTGGAGGTTCGAGTGTTAACCGGCCCAGCATCGGATAGGCGGCATCGACCGCCTTCATTTCGGTCAGCGCCAGTTGTCCGTCCGGTGCGCGCACCATGGCGCGCAATGTCGCGGCGACCGATACGGTGCCATGTGCGCGCAGGAACGCCAGTTCGTCGGGCTTGGCCTCGCGCTGGATCAGCGACAACGCGACATCGCCGCCGAGCAAGGTGCGGCCCTGTTCGCTCAATCCTGCCGCGAGACTTCCGGCGACGGAGCCGACGCCGGCGATCGCCATCACGCCCAGCGCGATGCAGGCGATGAAGACGTAGAAGCCGCGCAACCCGCTGCGCAACTCGCGGATCGCGTAGCGTAGTGGCAACAGCGATGTGGCGGTCGGCGCAGGGCTATCGATAGTCTGACTCATGGTTTGTCACGCCGTCTCGATCCAGCGCCGCTCGGGCTCCGGCGCCTCGATCTGGCCGGAGCGCAAGCGCACCACGCGATCGCATTTGTGCGCCAGCGCCGCGTCGTGGGTCACCAGCACCATCGTCATGCCGCGCGCCGCGTGCTGCGCGAACAGAAGATCGACGATCTGCTGGCCGGTGGTCTCGTCGAGATTGCCGGTCGGCTCGTCGGCGACGAGGATCGCGGGATCGGGGGCCAGCGCGCGGGCGACCGCGACGCGCTGCTGTTCGCCACCGGAGAGTTGACGCGGATAGTGATGCAGCCGTTCGCTCAAGCCCACCAGTTCGAGTTCGCGCGCGGCGCGCGCCGCGGCATCGGGATGACCGGCGAGTTCGAGCGGCACCGAAACGTTTTCCAGCGCGGTCATGGTCGGGATCAGGTGGAACGACTGGAACACGATGCCGACATGGCGGCCGCGAAACCGCGCCAGCGCATCCTCGTCGAGGGCATTGAAGGCCGTGCCGTTCACCACCACCTCTCCGCTATCCGGACGCTCCAGTCCCGCCATCACCATCAGCAGCGTGGACTTGCCGGAGCCGGAGGCGCCGACGAGGCCGATCGCTTCACCGGTGGCGATCCGCAGCGAGATGTTTTTCAGGATGTGAACGCGGGCGGGGCCCGTCCCCAGCGAAAGGTCGAGGTTGGTGATTGAAATCGAAGGCGTCGCGTCGCGCGTGGCGGACGAAACCGATGAGGCGGGGGATGCGGTGAGACTGTCCATGCTTCGCTCATATGGCGATTGGCGCGCGGCGGTCGAGGGGGCGGCGCGGATGTTTGTGGCAGCGATTGCCGTTGCGCTCGTGACGCTGCTCGCTGCCGGAGTTGCTCAAGCGCAGACGCCCGCCGCCGGTGCCAAGCCGCTCAAGGTCGTCGTGCTGGGGGATTCGCTTAGTGCCGGTTACGGCCTGCCGGCAGCCGCGGCCTTTCCGGCGAAGCTGCAAATCGCCTTGCGGGCCAAGGGGATAGCCGTTGACATCGACAATGCCGGAGTGTCTGGCGACACCAGTTCCGGCGGCCTCGGCCGGCTCGACTGGTCGGTGCCGGACGGCACCGACGCAGTGATCGTCGAGCTTGGCGCCAACGACGCATTGCGCGGCATCGATCCGGATCTCACCCGCAAGGCGCTCGGCGAGATCATCCAGCGGCTGCAAGCCCGCCAGATATCGGTACTATTGTGCGGGATGCTGGCGCCGCCGAACTACGGCGCGGATTACGCGGCGCGCTTCAACGCGATCTATCCCGATCTGGCGAAGCAGTTCGGCGTGCCACTGTATCCGTTCTTCCTCGATGGTGTGGCGGCGGACGCTGCGCTGAACCAGGCCGACGGGATGCACCCGACCGCTGCCGGCGTCGACCGCATCGTCGCGCGGATATTGCCGACGGTGGAAGCCTTTCTCGGGAACATCAAAACCGCCGGGAACTAGCGCGCTCGCGCTGAATGCGCCGCAGTTGTCCACCTCGCACAGGCAATTGCTTCGCTCTGTCATGTATCTGCGGTAGAAACAGCTATCGGTGATTCGTCATCGGGTTAGCATCGGGGGTCGCGATGCCGCGTTTGTTTACTGGACTGGAAATTCCCGTCGAGGTCGGACAGACACTGTCCCAGTTGCGCGGCGGGTTGCCGGGGGCGCGCTGGATCGACCCGGAAAACTATCACGTCACCCTGCGATTCATCGGCGATATCGACGGCCTTGCGGCCAACGAAATCGCGTCGCTGCTGCCCCGGATCAATCGCAAGCCGTTCGACGTCACCCTTCAGGGGCTGTCCAGCTTCGGCGGCAAGAAGCCGCGCGCGGTGGTCGCCTCGGTGGTGCCGAGCCGGCCGCTGATCGAACTGCATGCCGAACTCGAACGGTTGATGCAGCGGATCGGGCTTACGCCGGAAGGCCGGAAATTCACCCCGCATGTGACGCTGGCGCGGCTGCGCACGGCGTCCAACCAGGACGTCGCCGACTACCTGTCGCTGCGCGGCTATTTCCCGACGCGGGTGTTCCGGGCCTCGCGGTTCGTGCTGTTTTCTTCGCGTGCCTCGGTGGGCGGCGGACCCTATGTGGTCGAGGACGCCTATGCGCTGAGCGCCTGAGGGGTGCAAAACGGCCTCATTTCCGGCTTGCATTTTCGCGCGCGCTGGGGCCGTTAGCAGCATCATGGATGCCAAGTCTTCCGATACCAAGTCGCCTGCCTCGTTTCGCGCCCGTTACAAGTCCCTTGTGACCTCAGGAGCCATTGAAGCCGACCCCGCGCAGGCGCGTGCGGTGGAGGCCTTCGCCGCGCTCGACGAGCAACTGTCGCGCTACCGGCCGGCACGCAAGCAGGGCTTCTTCGGCCGCCTGTTCGGCGACAAGAAAGATAGTGCGCCTCGCGGGCTTTACGTCCATGGCGAAGTCGGTCGCGGCAAGACCATGCTGATGGATTTGTTCTTCGAGCAAAGCCAGGTGATGCACAAGCGCCGCGCCCACTTCCACGAATTCATGGCCGACGCGCACGAGCGCATCTACAACTTTCGTCAAAGCATCGCGCGCGGCGAGATCGCCGATACCGACGTGGTGCATCTCACCGCCTCGTCGATCTTCGACGAGGCGTGGCTGTTGTGCTTCGACGAATTCCACGTCACCGATATCGCCGATGCGATGATCCTCGGCCGGCTGTTCGCGCGGCTGTTCGAACTTGGCACCGTCGTGGTCGCCACTTCCAACGTTGCGCCGGTCGATCTCTACAAAGGCGGGCTCAACCGCGCGCTGTTCCTGCCGTTCATCGATCAGATCGAACAGCACATGGACGTGCTGCGGCTGGATTCGCGCACCGATTTCCGTCTGGAGAAGCTCGCCGGCGTCGAGATGTGGATGGTGCCGGCGGACGTTGCCGCGGAAGCCGCGCTCGATGCCGCATGGACCAAGCTGACGGGCGGCGCGCGTGGCGAGCCGGTGGATATCACCGTCAAAGGCCGCAAGTTGCATGTGCCGCGCGCGGCCTCGGGCGTCGCGCGATTTTCATTCGCCGATCTGTGCGAGCAACCGCTTGGTGCGTCTGACTATTTGCGGCTGGCGCACGATTACCACACGATCATGATCGACCGCATTCCGGCGATGGACGCGGCCGACCGCAACGCCGCCAAGCGTTTCATCGCACTGATCGACACGCTGTATGACAACGCGGTGAAGTTGATGGCATCGGCCGATGCTGATCCGATGTCGCTCTACAGCGCGACACAGGGCACCGAAGCGATGGAATTCCAGCGCACGGTGTCGCGATTGATCGAGATGGGTTCGGAATCGTATCTGGCCTTTCCGCACGGCCGCAGCGACTCGACCGCGTCGGGCGCCAGCACCGGTCTGGTTGAAACCTGATCCAGAGCTATTTCCGTTCCGATAGAAGCGCAACAGGCTCCAGATTTTTTAGTTTGACGCGTTTTCTTGACGCGAACCGGCATCCACTTCACTTGAAAACGCTCCGGTTCCGCCGCTGGTATCGGGCGATTTTTGACCAAGCTCCGACTTGAACGGTTCCCGCGAAAGGTCTAACCAGCCTGTCAAGAATTCCCTCCTTCTTCCTCCCCTCCCTGTTTCAAAGGACAAGTTTCCCATGGCGCGCAACAAGATTGCTTTGATTGGCTCCGGCCAGATCGGCGGAACGCTCGCTCATCTCGTCGGCCTGAAAGAACTCGGCGACGTCGTGCTGTTCGACATCGCGGAAGGCGTGCCGCAGGGGAAGGCGCTCGATCTGGCGCAGTCGTCGCCGGTCGACGGTTTCGATGCCAATCTCACCGGCGCCAATTCCTATGAAGCGATCGAAGGCGCCGACGTCATCATCGTCACCGCCGGCGTGCCGCGCAAGCCGGGCATGAGCCGCGACGATCTGCTCGGCATCAACCTCAAGGTGATGGAGCAGGTCGGCGCCGGCATCAAGAAGTACGCGCCGAACGCCTTCGTTATCTGCATCACCAATCCGCTCGACGCGATGGTGTGGGCGTTGCAGAAGGCGTGCGGCCTGCCGCATCGCAAGGTGGTCGGCATGGCCGGCGTGCTCGATTCCGCGCGCTTCCGCTATTTCCTTGCCGACGAATTCGGCGTGTCGGTCGAAGACGTCACCGCCTTCGTGCTCGGCGGTCACGGCGACACCATGGTGCCGCTGGTGAAGTACTCGACCGTCGCCGGCATTCCGCTGCCGGACCTCGTCAAGATGGGCTGGACCTCGCAGGCGCGGCTCGACGAGATCGTCACCCGTACCCGCAACGGCGGCGCGGAAATCGTTAACCTCTTGAAGACCGGTTCGGCCTTCTACGCGCCGGCCGCGTCGGCCATCGCGATGGCGGAGAGCTATCTGAAGGACAAGAAGCGCGTGATGCCCTGCGCCGCCTATCTCAACGGCGAATACGGCGTGAAGGACACCTATGTCGGCGTGCCGGTGGTGATCGGCGCCAAGGGCGTCGAGCGCATCGTCGAGATCGACCTCGCCGGCAAGGACCGCGAGGGCTTCGACAAGTCGGTGGGTTCGGTGCATGGCCTGATGGATGCATGCCGGCAGATCGCTCCCGATCTGCTCGGCAAGAAGTAAGACTTCTCACCGCGCGGGCCCGGCCCGCGCGGTTTTCGTATCGGACGACGGACTTCTAAGGGGCGCGGATGAATATTCACGAGTACCAGGCCAAAGCGTTGTTGCGCGAATTCGGTGTGGCGGTGTCGCGCGGTGTTCCGGTTCTGAAGGCGGAGGACGCGGAAGCGGCCGCCAAGGAACTCGGAGGGCCGGTATGGGTGGTGAAAAGCCAGATTCACGCGGGCGGCCGCGGCAAGGGCAAGTTCAAGGAAGCCTCCGCCGGCGACAAGGGCGGCGTGCGTCTCGCCAAGTCGGTCAATGAGGTCAAGCAGTTCGTCAAGGAAATGCTCGGCGCGACTCTGGTGACCGTGCAGACCGGCCCCGCCGGCAAGCAGGTCAATCGCCTCTACATCGAAGAAGGCTCCGACATCGACAAGGAGTTCTATCTCTCGACGCTCGTCGATCGTGAAACCTCGCGCGTGTCGTTCGTGGTCTCCACCGAAGGCGGCGTGAATATCGAGGAAGTCGCGCACAAGACGCCGGAGAAGATCGTCACCTTCTCGATCGATCCCGCGACCGGCGTGATGGGCCATCACGGCCGCACCGTCGCCAAGGCGCTCAACCTCACCGGCGATCTCGCCAAGCAGGCCGAGAAGCTGGTCGGGCAGCTCTACACGGCCTTCATCGCCAAGGACATGGCGATGCTGGAGATCAATCCGCTGGTGGTCACCAAGCAGGGACAACTGCGCTGCCTCGACGCCAAGGTGTCGTTCGACGACAACGCGCTCTATCGTCATCCGGACGTCGTTGCGCTGCGCGACGTCACCGAGGAAGACGAGAAGGAAATCGAGGCGTCGAAATACGACCTCGCCTACATCGCGCTGGACGGCAACATCGGCTGCATGGTCAACGGCGCGGGCCTTGCGATGGCTACGCTCGACATCATCAAGCTCTACGGCGAGAACCCGGCGAACTTCCTCGACGTCGGCGGCGGCGCCTCGGTCGAGAAGGTGACCGCGGCGTTCAAGATCATCACCTCCGATCCCAACGTGAAGGGCATCCTGGTCAACATCTTCGGCGGCATCATGAAGTGCGACGTGATCGCGCAAGGCGTGATCGTCGCGGTGGCGATGGTCGGCCTCAAGGTGCCGCTCGTCGTGCGCCTCGAAGGCACAAACGTCGAAGAAGGCAAGAAGATCATCCGTGAGTCCGGCCTCAACGTGTTGCCGGCGGATGACCTCGACGACGCCGCGCAGAAGATCGTCAAGGCCGTGAAGGAGGCCGCGTAATGTCCGTTCTGATCGACAACAATACCAAGGTGATCACGCAAGGCTTCACCGGCAAGAACGGCACGTTCCATTCCGAAGCGGCGATCGCCTACGGCACCAAGCTGGTCGGCGGCACCTCGCCGGGCAAGGGCGGCTCCACCCATCTCGGCCTGCCGGTGTTCGACACCGTGCGCGAAGCGCGGGAGGCGACCGGCGCCGACGCCAGCGTCATCTACGTGCCGCCGCCGGGCGCGGCGGATGCGATCTGCGAGGCGATCGACGCCGAGATCCCGCTGATCGTCTGCATCACCGAGGGCATTCCGGTGCTCGACATGGTGCGGGTGAAGCGCTCGCTGTCCGGCTCCAAGTCGCGGCTGATTGGGCCGAACTGCCCTGGCGTCGTCACCGCCGGCGAATCCAAGATCGGCATCATGCCAGCCAACATCTTCCGTCCCGGCAATGTCGGCATCGTCTCGCGCTCCGGCACCCTGACCTATGAAGCCGTGTTCCAGACCACCCAGGAAGGGCTGGGCCAGACCACGGCGGTCGGTATCGGCGGCGACCCGGTCAAGGGCACCGAATTCATCGACGTGCTGGAAATGTTCCTCGCCGACCCGAAGACCGAGTCGATCGTGATGATCGGCGAGATCGGTGGTTCCGCCGAGGAAGACGCCGCGCAGTTCCTCAAGGACGAGGCCAAGCGCGGCCGGAAGAAGCCGATGGTCGGCTTCATCGCCGGGCGCACCGCCCCTCCGGGCCGCCGCATGGGCCATGCCGGCGCGATCATCTCCGGTGGCAAGGGCGACGCGGGTTCCAAGATTGCGGCGATGGAATCGGCCGGAATCGCGGTGTCTCCATCCCCGGCGCGGCTCGGAAAGACACTTGTCGAAAAATTGAAATCCTGATTCAGTTTTTTGCTCTTTTGAACGGGAAACTTCATCCTAAATAGGGTAAAAGGTGCCAAGGAAAGGCCGGTCCGTGCGCGGATCGGCCGTCCTGCCTCATTTTATGTGTGGCATCAAAACCTTAGGACGAATCAATGTCTCGCCAGGACGCCAACGCTGCTTTTGCCCTTTCTTCCTTCCTCTACGGCGCCAATGCTGCCTACATTGACGACATCTACGCGCGTTACGAGAAGGACCCCGGGTCCGTCGATCCGGAGTGGCAGGAGTTCTTTGGCAGCCTGAAGGACAAGCCGGCCGACGTTCAGAAGAACGCGGAGGGGCCGTCCTGGGCGAGGGCGAACTGGCCGCTGACCCCCAAGGACGAATTGACCTCGGCGCTGGACGGCAACTGGGCCCAGGTTGAAAAGGTCGTCGGCAACAAGTTACAGGCGAAGGCTGTCGCGGCCGCAGCGCCCAGCGCGACCCCTGCGGACGTCCATCAGGCGACGCGGGATTCGGTGCGCGCCCTGATGCTGATCCGGGCCTACCGGATGCGCGGGCACTTCCACGCCAAGCTCGACCCGCTGGGTCTGGAGCCGGCCAAAGATCACGAGGAACTGGACCCGCGCAGCTACGGCTTCACCGACGCCGACCTCGACCGCAAGATCTTCCTCGATCACGTGCTGGGCCTCGAATACGGCACGCTGCGCGAGATCGTCGCGCTGTGCGAGCGGACCTACTGCCAGACTCTCGGCGTCGAGTTCATGCACATCTCCAACGGCGCGCAGAAGGCATGGATCCAGGAGCGCATCGAGGGGCCGGATAAGGAAATCTCGTTCACGCCCGAGGGGCGCCGCGCCATTCTGATGAAGCTGATCGAGGCAGAGGGCTTCGAGAAGTTCTGCGACCTCAAGTTCACCGGCACCAAGCGCTTCGGCCTCGACGGCGGCGAGTCGTTGATCCCGGCGCTGGAGCAGATCATCAAGCGCGGCGGCAATCTCGGCGTGAAGGAGATCGTCATCGGCATGCCGCATCGCGGCCGCCTCAACGTGCTGACCCAGGTGATGGGCAAGTCGCACCGCGCGCTGTTTCATGAATTCAAGGGCGGCTCCGCCACGCCGGACGAAGTCGAAGGCTCCGGCGACGTCAAGTATCATCTCGGCGCCTCGTCGGACCGCGAATTCGACAGCAACAAGGTGCATCTGTCGCTGACCGCCAACCCGTCGCATCTCGAGATCGTCGATCCCGTGGTGCTGGGCAAGGTCCGCGCCAAGCAGGACCAGCACGGCGACCCGCCGGATCAGCGCACCTCGGTGCTGCCGCTGTTGATGCACGGCGACGCCGCGTTCGCCGGGCAGGGCGTGGTGGCCGAATGCTTCGGCCTGTCGGACCTGAAGGGCTATCGCACCGGCGGTTCGATCCACTTCATCGTCAACAACCAGATCGGCTTCACCACCTATCCGCGCTATTCGCGGTCCTCGCCTTATCCGTCCGACGTGGCGAAGATGATCGATGCGCCGATTTTCCACGTCAACGGCGACGACCCGGAAGCCGTGGTGTTCGCCGCCAAGATCGCGATCGAATTCCGGCAGCGCTTCCACAAGCCGGTCGTGATCGACATGTTCTGCTACCGGCGGCATGGCCACAACGAAGGCGACGAACCCTCGTTCACCCAGCCGTTGATGTACAAGAAGATCGCGACGCATGCGTCGGTGCTTGAGGTCTATTCCAAGCGCCTGATCGCCGACAACGTCATGACCGAGGCCGAGATCGACAAAGCCAAGGCGGATTGGCGCGCCAGGCTCGATGTCGAACTCGACGCCGGCACTGGCTATAAGCCGAACAAGGCCGACTGGCTCGACGGCAAGTGGGCCGGCTTCAAGAGTGCCGGCCATGACGACGATCCGCGCCGCGGCATCACCGGCGTCGACGTCGCGGTGCTCAAGGATATCGGCCGCAAGATCACCAAGGTGCCGGATGGCTTCCGCGTTCATCGCACCGTGCAGCGCTTCCTCGACAATCGCGAGAAGGCGATCGAGAACGGCGTCGGCATCGACTGGGCAACGGGCGAGGCGCTGGCGTTCTGCACGCTGATGCTGGAAGGCCACCGCGTCCGTCTGTCCGGTCAGGACAGCGAGCGCGGCACCTTCTCGCAGCGCCATTCGGTGCTGTTCGATCAGGAAGACGAGAGCCGTTACACGCCGTTCAATCACCTCAGCCCGGACCAGGGCCACTACGAGGTGCTGAACTCGATGCTGTCCGAGGAAGCGGTGCTCGGCTTCGAGTACGGCTACACGCTGGCCGAGCCGAAGGCATTGACGGTGTGGGAAGCGCAGTTCGGCGATTTCGCCAACGGCGCGCAGGTGCTGTTCGACCAGTTCATCTCGTCGGGCGAGCGCAAGTGGCTGCGTATGTCGGGCCTCGTCTGCATGTTGCCGCATGGCTATGAAGGGCAGGGGCCGGAGCACTCCTCGGCGCGGCTCGAGCGTTTCCTGCAGATGTGCGCCGAAGACAACATGCAGGTGGCGAACTGCACAACGCCCGCCAACCACTTCCACATTCTGCGCCGGCAGTTGCGTCGCGAATTCCGCAAGCCGCTGATCCTGATGACGCCGAAGTCGCTGCTGCGCCACAAGCGTGCGGTGTCGCGGCTCGACGAATTCGGCGCCGACACTTCGTTCCATCGCATCCTGCACGACGATGCGGAGATGCTGCCCAACGAGTCGATCAAGCTGGTCACCGACGAGAAGATCCGCCGTGTCGTGCTGTGCTCCGGCAAGGTCTATTACGACCTCTACGAGGAGCGCGAGAAGCGCGGCATCGACGACATCTATCTGTTGCGCGTCGAACAGCTTTATCCGGTGCCGCTCAAGGCGCTGGTGCAGGAACTGTCACGGTTCAAGAACGCCGAAGTGGTGTGGTGTCAGGAAGAGCCGCGTAACATGGGCGCGTGGCACTTCATCGAGCCCTATCTCGAATGGGTGCTGAACCAGGCCGGCGCCACCAACCGGCGGCCGCGCTACACCGGCCGCGCCGCGTCGGCTGCGACCGCCACCGGTTTGATGTCGAAACACCTCGCGCAACTCAAGGCATTTCTCGACGACGCGCTGGGATGACGCGATTCAACGCCATGTGCTCCGGCGCATCGCCGGATCGCGTGGCCGCCGCCGATACCATCATGACATGAGATAGCCGGCACCGCCCGCGCATATCGCAAGAGGACAGACAATGACTGAAATCCGCGTCCCGACGCTGGGAGAATCCGTCACCGAAGCCACCATCGGCAAATGGTTCAAGAAGGCCGGCGACGCCGTCGCGGTCGACGAGCCGTTGGTCGAACTGGAAACCGACAAGGTCACCATCGAGGTCCCGGCGCCTTCCGCCGGCACGCTCGGCGAGATCATCGCCAAGGACGGCGAGACGGTCGCGGTCGGTGCGCTGCTCGGCCAGATCACCGAGGGCGCCGCGCCCGCGGCGAAGCCTGCCGCGCCTGCTGCG
>JBARXT010000199.1:0-14739 GCA_049647485.1 Xanthobacteraceae bacterium | reverse complement strand
TGGCTGGCTGGGCGTGGCATTGACTGGTTCGGACACCGCGTCGAATGTGTTGTTCGGCAATCTGCAGAGGATCACATCCGAGCAACTCGGTCTGTCGCCGATCCTGATGAGCGCAGCCAATTCGTCGGGCGGCGTTATGGGCAAGATGATCGATGCGCAATCGATCGTCGTGGCTTCGACGGCAACCAACTGGTACGGGCATGAGGGCAGCATCTTGTGCTTCGTGTTCAAGCACTCGATCACACTGGCTTGCCTTGTTGGCGTGTTGGTGATGTTGCAAGCCTACGTCTACCCGTTCACGGCGATGGTCATCAAATAAACGATGGCATTCAAACAACGGAAATCCTTGCAGCGAAAGTTGCGGGGATTTCTTTTGCGCTGTCGCAGGTTCCGCCGCCGCTGTCCCGGTAATGTCGCGACTTGACCGGCGGGTTTCGCCGGTATCTGTATCGGGAAAGGATCAGTGAGAGGCGATATGTTTGTTGCACGTTTCAGAACAATGCTGGCAGTGACGATCATGCTGACGGCAGGTTGCAGCGTCACACCAGCTACGGCGGCAGAGGAGTTTCCGTTCGGGCTGGAAATGACATTGGACGTGCCGCCGCAGCCCGGTTCGAAACGGATTCCAAATCTTGAGATCGGAGATCGTGGCGAGGTGAGGCTGGAGTTGTGGTGCAAAGGCGGGGTTGGCCAGTTTTCCGTTGCCGGCAATACGGTGATTTTTGTTCCTGGCGCGATGGAGAGCCGGAACTGCTCACCGGCGCAGGTGGAAATGGACGATGCCCTCCTGGCAGAGCTGGCGGAAGCGACGACCTGGTCGCGAAAGGGGGATCACGTTTCCTTCATCGGCCGCACGAACCTGCGGTTTCATTTGAATACCAATTAGCGTGACGGTGTCGCGAAAAGTCGCGAGGTGTCGCTCTCCCGGGTCTCGCTCAGAATGATATCCGCGCAGGCGCCAGCAGCCTCGATCACACCGCTGTAGCCGCCGGAGCCCGCATAGGCCGACGCCAGATAGACTCGCGGCAATGGTGTGCGGGGCGAACCCGGCCCGGTATTCGGCGCGAAGCCGTAGACTGCGCCCTGCGGTGCGCCGAGATAATTCTGCACCGAGTGCGCGGTGTTGAACGCGATCGCGATCACCGCACTCTCAAGGCCTGGAAAGTGCGTATCGAGATGGCGTACAAGCGCGGTCTGCCAATCCGCGCGCTTGACACGATATCGTTCGGCGCTCGACTCCCGCCAGTTGTCGATATGATCCGGCCCGATGATCGACAGCACGTAAGGCGGCGCGGGGATTCCGGAATCAATGGCGTCGTAGTTGGCAATTGCCAGCGGCGGCATCCGGCCGTCAGGTTCGTTCGCCATCAGTCGCGTCGCTGCTGCATAATCGGAGAGGCGCGTCATCCAGTCCGGCAGCAATTGCGTTGAATAGCTCGTAATGCCGTATTGGCACGGTGGTTCGGCAAGCCCCAGGGTCAAGGTGAACAATGAGATCGACGGTTGCCGTGGTGCGTAGGCCTTCGACCAGCTCGCGACGGCAGAATCGGGCAGCATCGTTGTCACCGCAGCGGGTGCGGCGTTGATCACGATGCGGTCGCATGCCACGGTTTGCGGATCGCTGCCGTCGCGCGACGTATGCGTGACGCTGACGGGATTGTCATTGGCTGCGAATGCGAAGCTTGCCGCGCTGCGACGCAGCAGGACGTTACCGCCGGCGTTTCGGATCGAACGCGCCAAAGCGCTCGACAGGCGTTGAGAGCCGCCGCGGATGAAAGAGCCGCCGCTTTGCAGATATCGCCCCTGAGCCTGTGCGAAGAAACGCCATGGCAACGACGCCGGATCGTCATGATAGTAACAGAGATTGGCGGCCAGGACGCATTTGATGGTTTCGTCATCGCCAAACAGGTCGTCGAGCTTCCGCGCGAGTGATAGTTCGCCACCGACAACCAATTCACCGGACGTGTGGCGCGAGGCGGCGGATCGCATCTCGTCAACGAGTTGCCGGACGGCGTCGCGATGATGGGGAAATTGTGTCGTTAGCGCTTCGCAAGCATCGGCAAAGCGGTCGGGAAACACGAACGGCCGTGGCAACACGCCTCCGCGTACCTCGTAGAAGTTCTTGGCCGGAATCCACTCGACCGCATCGCGCACGCCGGCGCGGTCGAGAATGTGATGCTTCGGGTCGTTGGGATGATGCGGGTCACTGGTCTCGTGCAGCGAACCTTCGACGAACAGATCGCCGACCTTGTAACTCGACGCGGCGCCGCCAACCGAATTACCTCGCTCGATCACCAAGACTTTGCAGCCGGCTCGCGCCAGAATCGCACCGGCGGTCAAACCTCCAAGGCCGGCGCCAATAACCACAGCGTCATATTGCGTCATCGCATATCCGTATTGCCGACGCTCGCGACACGGTGGCTCGCTGCCGTCGTCGGCGTTGATCGTGCAAGTGAGTGAGGGATGCCGGGTGGCAGCAGGGGGCGCCTGACCCTGCTATTTCCATACCGTGTTTTCCAGGTCCCAGCGTTGCGCCTTGAATTCTTTCGCAAGGGCCTCGACGATTCCGTATTCGTCGTTCTGGTCGCCCTCGTCGTCGTCGCCGCTGGTATCGATCAGATTCAACCTGGGCGGTGACGATTCGTCGGCGGTGGTGATCGATGGTCCGCTGATCCAAAGCATCAGATGATCGAACGTGCCGGGGCGATCGGGTGCGATCATGGCATTCAGTTCGACGGTTTCGGTAAGGGCCAGCGCCGGAAATATCTCGCTCGGTCGCTTGAGCGTGAGGACCAATTTTCCGGTGTCCTCGCTCCATGACGTGGATGCCAGCTTGGCGGACAAGATTTTCGCCGCAACCGCTCCGATCGTTGATGCCAATTTGTCCCGGTTGGGTGTGGCGCCATCCTGCCAACCGTCCGCGGCGAAGCGGATGGTGCGCTCCATATCGAAAAGCCCACTGGTCCAGCCGGCTCCGGTGACGCCAGGTTGCGATTTCACGTTCGTGAGCAGGTCGGCGGTGCGCTGCGGGTCGACGCTGAGATTGAACGTCATCTGGCCGCTGCGGAGCGACTCACAGGATATTGTCAGGCTATTCACCGCGATTCCGACATTCTTGTCCTTGAGGTATTTGAGCATATCGGCGGCATTTTCGAGCTTGACCTTGACGGCAACGGCTTCCGGCGACACCAGCGTGAAATCCTCGGGCACCGCAACGATGCCGTCATCGTTGGTCTGATTTTCCTGGAATTCGCTCTCGCTGAGGTCAGCGTTGTCGGTCGAGACAACATTGGTGACGGTTTGCCCGACGCGGATCTGGCCCTTGAATTCGAAAGTATCGCCGGTCGGTTTGCGTGTGAGGCTCACCGACACCGGCAATTTGTCGCCAAGGCTTTGCGTCGTGCCGGTCATGGTCTGGCCGTTGACGGCGAGGTTGACGACAAAGCGGTCTTTGCGGTCGGAGCCTTTCGCGGCAGGGTAGCAGACGTCGAGCACCGCGGAGGTGACGGCCTTGCCCTGATAATTCTCTTTGAGGATCACATCCGCGTTGCCGTCCATCAGGCCATCAATGGACGTGAAGTAGCGAGTCTCATTCGTCGATGCCGGCAGCTTGGCGTTGGTCTTGTTCTGAGCCAGCGTCGGTCCGGCAGCCGCTATCGTCAAGCCGATCAGACAAGCGGAAAATAGGCGCATGCGAATGTCTCTCATGGAGTGAACGCGGCGGAGCTTATAGGGTTTTCGGGCGAAGTGGAAATCCGACATCCCGAGGCAGAACGGAGTCTGCGCGTCAGCGTTTCCTGCGCATGCGACGGATATCCGTACTTGCATTGATCGATAAAGCAAAAGGCCGCCCGAGGGCGGCCTTCGCGTCTTGTAGAGAGATGGTCGGAAACAGGCGAAATCAGAAGCCCATTCCGCCCATGCCACCCATTCCGCCCATGCCACCGCCGGCAGGCATCGCCGGAGCCGGATCCTTCGGCAGTTCGGCGACCATCGCCTCCGTCGTCACCAGCAGGCCAGCCACCGAGGCGGCATCCTGAAGCGCAGTGCGCACGACCTTGGCCGGGTCGACGATGCCCTTGGCAACGAGATCGACATAACTCTCGTTCTGGGCGTCGAAGCCAAAGGTCTCCGACTTGTTCTCGAGCACCTTGCCAACCACGATCGACCCTTCGACACCGGCGTTTTCCGCGATCTGGCGCATCGGAGCTTCGAGCGCCTTCAGCACGATGTTGATGCCGGCCTGGACGTCCGCGTTGTCATTGGAAATGCGGCCGACGGCCTTCTTCGCCCGCAGCAGCGCAGTGCCGCCACCCGGAACGATACCTTCCTGAACGGCTGCACGGGTCGCGTTGAGTGCGTCCTCGACACGGTCTTTTTTTTCCTTGACCTCGATCTCGGTCGCGCCGCCGACGCGGATCACCGCGACGCCGCCCGCGAGCTTGGCAAGACGCTCCTGCAGCTTCTCGCGGTCGTAGTCCGAGGTGGTTTCCTCGATTTGTGCCTTGATCTGCTGCACGCGCGCTTCAATGGCTGCCTTCTTGCCGGCGCCGTTGACGACGGTGGTGTTTTCCTTGTCGATCACCACCTTCTTGGCGCGGCCGAGCATGTTGATGGTGACGCTCTCGAGCTTCATGCCGAGTTCATCGGAGATGAGCTGGCCGCCGGTCAGGATGGCGATGTCTTCCAGCATCGCCTTGCGGCGATCGCCGAAGCCCGGCGCCTTCACGGCGGCAACCTTGAGGCCGCCACGCAGGCGGTTGACCACCAGCGTCGCCAGCGCCTCACCCTCGACGTCTTCTGCGATGATCAGCAGCGGCTTGCCCGACTGCACCACGGCTTCAAGCACCGGCAGCATGGCCTGCAGGCCGGACAGCTTCTTCTCGTGCAGCAGCACGTAGACGTCTTCCAGTTCCGCGGTCATCTTCTCCGCATTGGTGACGAAGTAAGGCGACAGGTAGCCGCGATCGAACTTCATGCCCTCGACGATATCGACTTCGGTTTCGAGCGACTTGTTTTCCTCGACGGTGATGACGCCCTCGTTGCCGACCTTCTGCATCGCCTGTGCGATCATCTTGCCGATGTTGACGTCGCCGTTGGCGGAGATTGTGCCGACCTGGGCAACCTCGGCGGAAGACGCGACCGGCTTGGCGCGCTTCTCGATGTCCTTGATCACGGCGGCGACCGCAATGTCGATGCCGCGCTTGAGGTCCATCGGGTTCATGCCGGCTGCAACCGACTTCGCGCCTTCGCGAACGATCGCCTGAGCCAGCACGGTCGCGGTGGTGGTGCCGTCGCCAGCGGTGTCGTTGGTCTTGGAGGCGACTTCGCGCAGCATCTGCGCGCCCATGTTCTCGAACTTGTCCTCAAGCTCGATTTCCTTGGCGACGGTGACGCCGTCCTTGGTGATGCGCGGTGCGCCGAACGACTTGTCGATGACGACGTTGCGGCCCTTCGGGCCGAGCGTCACCTTGACGGCGTTGGCGAGGATGTCGACGCCGCGCAGCATGCGGTCGCGCGCGTCTCCGGAAAACTTCACGTCTTTGGCGGACATAGATGACTCCTGAATAGAATGGATTGGTCGCCGTACTGCTTTCCGCGTCATTGCCGGGCTTGACCGGCAATCCATCGTTTTTGCGAGATGGATGCCCGGATCAGGTCCGGGCATGACGCATCAAATTGGCGGCTCAGTGAATTTGGATAAAGGTGGTTAGCCCACCACGCCCATGATGTCGGATTCCTTCATGATCAGCAGGTCTTCGCCATCGAGCTTGATCTCGGTGCCGGACCATTTGCCGAACAGAACGCGGTCGCCGACCTTGATGTCGATCGGGATCAGCTTGCCGGCCTCGTCGCGGCCGCCGGGGCCAACCGCCACCACCTGGCCCTCGGAGGGCTTTTCCTTGGCGCTGTCCGGGATAATGATGCCGCCCTTGGTTTTTTCTTCGGCGTCGATACGCTTCACCACGACACGGTCATGCAGTGGACGAAATTTGGTTTTAGCCATGACGTTCCTTTGAGGTTCGGTTACGGTCTGAATCGCCTGTAAATGCGTGGATGCGGTGCCGGGATGCGGTTGTCACCGGATCGGCGTGCGGCGTTTGGCAATCGGAAGCCGAGAGTGCCAATCAAGGGTCGAAATATGGGCTGCCGCTGGTCCTGTCAAGCAAGGGCTTAAGGCCTTGGTGAGACGAATCGCGGATGGTGAAGAAACCCGGCAATAACCATGATGTTGTCGGTGGTCGTAACGCTGCTCCGGCAGGACGGGCGGGTTGTCCGGGACATTCGGCGAGAATACGGTCTCGCTCGGGGGATATGATGGTCGATACGAAATTTCGTCACGGGCGCAAGCTGCTCAATGCCTGTCTGGTGTCGCTTTTTGCGATCTTCCTTGCGGGGTGCGAGACGTTTGGAACCTCGCAGCCTGCCGCTGTACCCGAGCCGGCCGCGCCGCCGGAAATTCCCTCCACCATTCGGCCGAGCGAACTGGTCGGCCGCTGGGGCCTCGCCTCCTACCAGAATCCGAACGACCGCGCGCGCACCGAGGCGGCCGCCAAAGGTCAGTGCAAGAATCCTTATGTGATCGGCCAAGGCGCCAATGGCGGCGTCATCATGCATCTCGCCGACGAGGCCACGCCGCAGGAACTGCGGCTCAAGGGCAGCCAGAGCGGCAAGAACTATATCGGGCCGGAAGGGCCGGCGGGTGGCGAGAAGGACCGCGAGATCATTTCGTTCGATGGCCGCGTCCTGGTCACCCGGTTCCTCGATAAGGACGCCGGCACCCGCTACGGCAACATGGTCTACGTTCGCTGCGCGCCGCACGCCTGATCCGACGGGCGGAATGTCTTGCTCTGAAAATATGATGTGACGGCTTGATGTGATGGCTTGGCCTCGAGACCTGATTGCCGGGCCGGGTCGCGCCGTCACTGTTCTCTCGTTCACCCAAATTCTCGGCTGGGGAATCCTGATTTACCCGCCCGTGCTGATGATGCCGCTGATCGCGGCCGAGCGCGGTTGGTCGCTGGCCTTTTGCATGAGCGGACTGTCGGTCGCTCTCGCGACATCGGGGCTGCTGTCGCCGACCTCCTGCGGCCTGATTGACCGCTACGGCGGCAACCGGGTGATGTCCGTCGGCGCCTTGACCGGAATGGCGGGAATGATCGGGCTTGCGTTCGCCGATCAATGGCAGGTCTATCTGCTGTGCTGGCTGTTGATCGGCGCGGCAATGTCGTCGACGCTTTACGATCCCGCCTTCACCACGCTGACGCGAATCTTTGGCGCGACCGCCCGGCGGCAGATTACCTTCGTGACGTTCGCGGGCGGCTTCGCATCCACGGTGGGGTGGCCGGCCACGCATGTGCTGCTCGCGCATTTCGGATGGCGCGGCACTTATGTTGTGTTTGCCGTCGTGCTCGGGCTGGTGATCGCGCCGCTGCATGCCTTCGCCTTGCCGCGCGCCGTGCCGAATGCTCCGCTCGCCGCGCAGGGAAGCGCGGCTCCCGCATCGGAAAAATTTATGTCGCCGTATGGCTGGCCATTTCTTCTGTTGGCGGCGGCATTCGCATGCCACGCATTCCTGCTTTCGGGCGTCACGTCGAATTTGTTGGCGATGCTGACGCGCGGCGGTATCGATCCCGCGACGGTGGTGGTGATCGGCGCGCTGTTCGGTCCGGCACAGGTGATGGCGCGGCTCGGCGATTTTACATTTGCCAGCAAGACCAGTCCGCTTTGGGTCGCGCGAGCCGCGATGATCTGCATGGTGATCGCGTTCACGGCGCTGGCGCTGGCCGGAATATCCGTTGTCGTCGCCGGGCTGTTCTGCATCCTGTTCGGCGCTGCCAACGGCGTCATGACGATCGCGCGCGGCGCCGTCCCGCTGGCGATGTTCGGCCCCGCCGGATACGGCCGAGTGATCGGGCGCATCGCGCGGCCGGCGTTGCTCTTGCAGGCCTCGGCGCCATTCGCCGTTGCGGCGGTGGCCGAGCGCTTGTCGGATGGAACGGTTCTGGAACTCGGAGCTGTCGGCGCGGTGGTTGCGCTTGGTTGTTTGATGGCGCTTCGGCTGCCGCGAGCGCCAACGTAGCGGCGGATCAAGTCCGCCCTAGGGCCTCGAAATCATCAGCCGAACATCGCATCGATATCGTCCTGCGAGGCGTGATCGGTCTCACCCTCGCTCTTCGGTCCGTTGAGCAGGCGTGCGTCGCCGACGCGATCCTCGATGACGGTCGGTGCATGCGCCTTGATAGCGTCGACGCCGCCCCAGATATCCATCATGACATTGATGTGATGCTCGATGAATTTCATCGTGTTCATCACCTTGCTGATGCGTTGCCCGGTCAAATCCTGGAAATTGCAGGCCTCGAAAATGGCGACGACCCGATCCTGGATTTCCTCGCTGAGCCGATGCTGCTGGTCGAGCGAGGTGACGGCGGCAAGCGCTGCGGCGGACTGGTCGATCGCCTCGGCGGCTTCCAGAATTTGTTGTGTCGCTTCTTCGGTGCCGCCGACAACGGCGCCGAGTTCTCCCGTCACCTTCGCCATCTCGGCGCCGCTGAAACTCTTGCCGTGAAGCACGGCGATTTCCTGCTTGGTGCGGTTGATGGCGTCGTAGATCAGGTCGAGTTCGACCTTCAGCTTCTCGCACTGCTCGATCTGGGCGCGATAGGTTTGGAGCAGAAGGTGCGCCTCGCTGGCCTGCCGCGACGCATCTTCGTCATGCGCGATGTCGATCCGGTTCGGTTTCGCCATCTGGTCGCGGATCGCACGTAACTCCGCCATGATCTGGCTATGCGTCGGAATGGCGTCGTTACTCGCCTGTTCCGGAAGCGGCGTGCCGCCGACAATATCTTCAATGCGAAAGCGCTTGCGCTGAACCATCGACCCTATCCCCCACATCAATGTCGATGTTGTAGAGCGATGGCCTTTAACATCAGGTTCACAACGGGAACCTGCTCGGATTCGACGGCAACCGACGGTTAACCATCGCGATTCGGGATTGACGGAAAATAAACGCTGTCCGCAACAACAGGCGCTTTCATCGGGCGTGGTGAATCCGAAGACCGATTTCGTTTACCAAACCGACGCGGTTTTGAATTTAATTGGTCCGGTGCGGACGGTCCTCTTGGCAGTCCACGGCGCGTTCACGACGAAACAGTGCAGAGTACGTCGATGCTGAAGAATGTCTCCCTGGTGGTGTGCGTTAGTATGGTCGGTTTGGGTGCGGGGCTTTGTCCCGCTGCGGCGATCGAGAGATCGTATCCGGTCGCATCGTCGGCCGACGTCCATTCGGGCCAGCCGGCCCCGGCGCGGGTTGCCTATGCTCAACGCCCGAACATGGGTGGCGGTTTCATCGAATTTCTGTTCGGAGACGAGCAGGGGCAGCCGCGAGGTTATCACGCGCAGCCGTCCTATGATCGTCGTCCGATCTACCCTCCGTCACCCGAAAGGATGATGCCCGAGCCCGCGCCGCAACAGACGATGTATCGTCGCGGCGATCCGATGGAGACGGCGCGTCCCGGTTTCGATCCCAAGTACGAAAAGCAGCTCGTCGAGTATCACGGCAAGGAACGGCCGGGCACCATCGTCGTCGATACGCCCAACAAGTTTCTCTACTTCGTGCAGCCCGGTGGCACGGCGCTGCGCTACGGCATCGGCGTCGGTCGGCCCGGCTTCGCCTGGTCGGGTGTGAAGTCGATCACCGCGAAAAAGGAATGGCCGACATGGACGCCGCCGGCGGAGATGCTCAAGCGTCGTCCGGATCTGCCGCGCTTCATGGAGGGTGGGCCAGAGAATCCGCTCGGTGCGCGCGCGATGTATCTCGGCTCGTCTCTCTATCGCATCCATGGCTCGAACGAGCCGTGGACGATCGGCACCAATGTATCGTCCGGCTGCATCCGTATGCGAAACGAGGACGTCATCGATCTGTATGGGCGCGTCCATGTCGGCGCGCGCGTCGTCGTTATCTAGTTCTTATGATCTTGAAGGCACAACGGCCGCTCATTCGAGTGGCCGTTGTTGTTTGCAAGCCGAACCGATTATGCGAAATCGGTATCGCCGTCGTCGTCGTAACCGTCATCGTCGTCCAGGGCGAAATCGTCTTCGTCGTCCTGATCTTGATCCTGGTCCTGATCGGCATCGGCTTGCGCCTGATCGAACTGGCCGGCCCGGTTGGAGTCGACCCCGCGTCCGCCTGAGCCGATATCGTTGACGCCGGCATCGCGAGCGAGATTGCCGCCGGATTGATCAGAACTCCAAGGGCCGCCGCTGCCGCCCTTGTTGCCGAGCGCGGAGGCGTCGCCGAAGCCGTGCTGGCCGCCGCCCATCATCGACCGAATGCTGTTCAACAGCAGCGAGCCGCCGACAACGCCTGCAGCCGCGGCTGCCGCCGTTCCCAGAAACGATCCGCCACCGCCGCCAGCTGTCTGGGATTGCTGCTGCGGAGGATATGAATCCGGTCCGCCGCCTTGACCCAGTACCTGTCCGGTGTTCCAGGCCGGACGGCCGGACGCATTGCCGGGCGGGGGAACGTTGGGGACCGATCCGCGCCCCTGACCAAGCAGATTATTGCGCATGGAGTCCAGAAAACCGCCGGCGGGCTTTTGCTCGGGGTCGCCGCGTGCCTCAAGCGCCTCGATGCGTTCATGTGCCCGCTTCAAAGCTTCGTCCTGAACCAGCACGGTCTGCACCAGCGCGTAGGCTGCGTTCGGCGCGCGCTGCCAGGCCTGGGCAATCGCGGCCTCGGCCGCGGGATCGCGCGCGGCGCCTTCGACGCGGGCCAGCCGGTCGAAAAGGTCATCGATCATCTGGCGTTCTTGCGGTGTCATGGCCTTCTCCAATGCAAAACCGGAAGAAGATGTAGGCGCGCTTTGTGTCGCAATAAGTAGCGGCCAGAAATATTTCGCGCCGGATTACATTTCCGCAATGTCAGTGCAGTTCGGTCTGTGTTTCTCTCAGCAGAGCTGGGAAGTCGTCGCCCGCGAGGTAAGCGTATTCCCGCTCGCGTTGATCGGTCAGAGGGTCGAGTTCGCGCAGCGTATCGTCGACGAATCCGGGATGGCACATAATCAGCCCGCCGTCGGGAAGACCGTCGAGAAACTGACGCATCAGCGCGCCGAAGTCGCGGCCCTCGGAAAAATCATAAGCACCGGCGAAGCCGGGATTGAAGGGGAGCCCCGCATTCGTGGCCTTGCGGCGGAATTGTCGGCTCAATCCATCGAGCAGCAGCGCCTTGGGCGACCCAAGGCCATGGCGGAACGGTTGCGCGCGGCCGCACTGGCGAACCCAGGCGCCGGGCGCGCCGCTTCTTGCAGCGTCGAGAAAGGCATCGCAGACCTGCGGAAACAATTGGACGTGTTGATGCCCGTCGAGATAGTCCGGCGCGCGGCCGAACAGTTCGATGAACTTGGCGATCTGCGCGCTCAATTCCGTGCGGATCATTTCACGATCGAGGCGTCGCAGCAGGCTGATCCGCAGCATCTTCGCCAACGGCAGGAACTGGCCACCCTCGAGCGGCATGAAATGCATCGTGAGTGGGTGGAACGGCGCAGTCAGCACGGCGTGCAGCCCGATCGCGCAACGTCCGTTGGTCGCGACCGCTGTCTGCAAGGCTGCGATTTCCTCGCGTGCGATTGCAGGGCCCACCACCATCATCGATGTCGCATTCAGGCGTTTGCGTTCGATCAGTTCGCGAATGCCGCGATTGACGCCGGGACTGATGCCGTAGTCGTCGGCGCACAGCCAGATGAGGCGCGGCGATGAGGCGCTCATTCAGTTGCGGCCCGTTCGGTGTTTGTGGCTTCAACAAGAGGCGTGCTTCGTTTGACGTCGTGTTCGGCAACGAAATAGATCGGACGCGCTTTCAGCTCCGACAATATCTTGCCGATATATTCGCCGACGATGCCGATCATGATCAGTTGCACGCCGCCGAGGGTCATCAGTCCGACGATCAGGGACGGATAACCGGGGACGCTCTCGCCCTTGATCCAGGTTTCCCAAAGGATCGAAAGCCCGAACAGGAAGGCGCCGAATGCCAGCAGCAATCCGAGCAGGCTGGCGAAGCGCAACGGTGCGACCGAGAATGAGGTGAGCCCCTCGATCGAAAGCCCGAGCAGGCGTGCCGGGCTGAAGCTGGTGATGCCGTGCGCGCGTGGCGCGGGCTCATAGTCGACGCGCATTTGCCGAAAGCCGATCCAGCTCGCGAGTCCCTTGAAGAAACGGTTGCGTTCGGGAAGACGGCGCAGCGCGGCAGCGGCGCGCGGCGACAGCAGCCGGAAATCCCCGGCGTCTTCGGGGATTTTCTGCCGCGCGCCCCAATTGATCAGCGCGTAGAAACCGCGCACGGCAAAGCGCCGCAATGCGGATTCGTTGTTGCGATGCGCCTTGGCGGTGTAGACGACGTCGTAACCGTCATCGATCCAGTGGCTGACCAACTTGCCGACGAGGTCGGGCGAATGTTGACCGTCGCCATCCATGAACAGGATGGCGCCGTCTTCGGCGTGATCGAGGCCGGCCATCAGGGCGGCTTCCTTGCCGAAGTTGCGCGACAGCGACACCACCTGGACGTCGATTGCGTTGGCGGGAAGATCGCGCGCGATCGATAACGTCGCATCCTTGCTGCCGTCGTCGACATAGATCACTTCGGATGCAAGCGCATAGTCCCGGCGTAACTTGTCCGCAAGGCGGCACAGCCGTTCGTGCAACAAGGCGAGCCCGGCCGCCTCGTTGTAGAGCGGCACGACGATCGAAAGCCGATGGGCGTTGCGGCCGGCGGCCTCGCCGCGCGCACCCGTGATGTGCCTGTCCTCCGCCATCGGTTGATTTCCGCCACCGTTATTCCTGCCCCGGTCAGCAATATGAGGCCGAGGAATAAATTCGGCAATGAGTCCTATTGGTGAATTTCGACCGGAGGAAGGAAGGCAGTCAGCTTCGCGAACAGCGGGTTCTCGCGATCCAGCACGTAGTCGAGCGATGCAACCGAAACGGTGTCGGCGCCATGGTCGCGCAGGAAACTGCCGAGCGCATAAATTTGCGTTGGCGGGCAGTGCAAGGTCACCATGCCGGACGAGGTCGGTCCGCCGAACGGCGACACCACGCCGAAGCGATTGTGCGCCTCGGCCAGCAGTTCGGCGTTGCAGCCTTTGAAGCGGGTGCGGACTTCCTTGTATTTGCTGGCGCGCGCGCGGGCGGCGATGTGGTCGAGGATGATGCGCGCGGTTTCGCGCGCGTCGGCGGACCAGTCGGCGTTGCGCGAGGCAACCAGATTGGCCTGACTGCGCAGGATCACGCCGTCGTCCAGCACCTTGAGGCCGTTGGCGGCGAGCGTCGCGCCGGTGGTGGTGATATCGACGATCATCTCGGCGGTGCCGGTCGCGGGCGCGCCTTCGGTCGCGCCGGCGCTTTCGACGATGCGATAATCGACGATGCCTTGCGCGGCGAAGAATGCGCGCGTGAGATTGATATACTTGGTCGCGATGCGCATGCGGCGGTTGTGCTGCGCGCGGAATTCCGTGGTGACGTCGTCGAGGTCGGCCATGGTGCGGACATCGATCCATGCTTGCGGCACGGCGACGACGACGTTGGCGTAACCGAAGCCGAGCGGATTGATCAGCGCCACGCGACGATCGGCGTCGAGGATGCTTTCGCGTATCAGGTCTTCGCCGGTGATACCGAGATGCACGCTGCCGCGCGCAAGCTGCGATGCGATCTCGCTCGCGGAGAGATAGGCGATCTCGACATTGTCCAGTCCGGCGATGGTGCCGCGATAATCACGCGCGCCGCCGGGTTTCGACAGCGTCAGGCCGGCGCGGCTGAAGAACGCCTCGGCATTTTCCTGCAATCGGCCCTTGGAAGGGACCGCGAGAACGAACGGCGTGGTCATGAAACAGCCCCGGGGATTCTTGCGGCAAACTGGTGACGAAGTTGTGTCAGCGCTTCGACCCAGATCGAGAAGCCGACGGCGGGGATAGGCGCGGCCGCGCCAAGCTGGGTGAGCAGCCCATCATAGCGTCCACCGGCGACCAGCGGGTCGTCGCCGTTGCCCTTGCGATGAAGTTCGAACTCGAAGCCGGTGTAGTAATCGACGCCGCGGCCGAAGGCGGTGGCGAAGCGCACCGTGCCGAGGTCGATGCCGCGCGCCTTCATGAATTCGGTCCGGCTTTCGAACTGATCGATCGCGGCATCGATGTCGAGCCTGCCGTCGGTTGCGAGCGCACGCAACTGGCGCAGCGCGTCGTCGGGGGTGCCGGCGATGGTCAGGAAGCGGTTGATGAGTTGCAACGCGTCGCGCGGTAGCGCGCCGCCTTTCAAGGTCGACTGTTCGAGGAAGCGGTCGGCGATTTCCGCGACGGTGCGGCCGCCGACATTAGTGGTGCCGGCGATTGACATCAGGTCGGTGACCAGCGCCAGCGCGGCGTTGCGGTCGGAGCCGGCCAGCGCCGCCAGCACGCCTTCGTATTCGTTGTGAGTCGGGCTTGCCGCGAGCGTCAGCCGCTCGATGTCCTTGGCGAGGCTGACCTTGCGGTTGAAATCCTTGATCAGCCGGCGCCGCCACACCGGATAGAGTTTCAGCGCGTCGATCAGCGCGATGAACAGCGCAACGTCGCCGGTCCTGATCTCGACGTCGGTGACGCCGAAGGCGGCGGTCGCTTCCAGTCCGAGCGCCAGCATCTCGGCGTCGGCGGCGGCGCGGTCCTGCCGGCCGAAGGATTCGACGCCGGCCTGCAGGAATTCGCTGGGCTTGCC
>JBARXT010000198.1:0-5934 GCA_049647485.1 Xanthobacteraceae bacterium | reverse complement strand
GCGCAGCCGTCGCTGTCGCAGCAATTGTCGAAACTTGAATCGATTTCCGGCGCGCGGCTGTTCGAGCGCCGTTCCAACCAATTGAAACTGACCGACGCGGGCACGCGGCTGATGCCGAAGGTCGAGGTCGTGCTGCGCAGCATGGGGGAATTCGAGGACAGCCTGAACGAGCAGGCCGGCGGCGCGGGAGCCACCATCCGTCTCGCCGGCGTCAACTCGATCCTCGGCGTAATCCTGCCGGCGGCGATGCAGAGATTCCACGCGACCTTTCCCGATGTCGATTTCGATATCCATGAGCAGGCGCCTGCTGATGTGCTGGAGTTGCTGAATACCCGCCGGGTCAACATCGGTCTTGTGGCGGCCAGTTCCATCACTCAGGCGAGCGACGGATTTCAGCGTGTCCCGATTGTCGATGATCCGTATGTTCTGGTCGTACCCGAACGATTGAACCTGTCGAAATCCAGGTCGCCGGATCAGGATTTGCAGGCCATCGACCGCGCCATTCTAAACCAGGTGATTCAGTTTGTGTTCGGTAGCCCCCATGCCAAGCAGACCGCGAACTGGTTTGGCGAGATGCTGCCGGACCATCGCGTGATCGCCCGCTGTCGCAGCTTCGAGGTGGCGATCCGGCTGGTGCGGGCCGAACTCGGGGTCTGCCTTGCCCCGGCGCTGTCGGCCTTGGTCGGCGCTGTGCCGTTGGATGGCGTACGGCTCTATCGGGTTGATATGCCGCCCCGGCAGATCGTGGCGCTGCTGCCGTCACAATACCGGAGGGTTGAGCCTTACGCGGCGTTTCTTGATGCGCTGCGGCAGGCCGGCGAAAGCTTCAAAATGCCGCCGTTGGAAACACCTCCTTTCCTGCGCAAGCCTCCCAAGACATAGTGCGAAAAATTGCTGCGTTGCGGAATAGGTGTTTCCTATTCACCAAATAGGTGGCGAACTTTCCGGCGGCGCGTAGACTTGTAACGTGGCAATCGCGCCACTCTAGGAGACGGAAATGGCCTGGAAAGCACCGAAGATCGTTGAAGTGCCCGTTGGCATGGAAATCAACATGTACGCCTGCGCGGCCCGCAAGTAAGCAGCTTCGTGACGACCTGTCCGGGTCCAGGAGCGAGGCCATGCTTCGTGTTGTCGTTCTTGGAGCCGCGGCAGGCGGCGGCGTTCCGCAATGGAATTGCGGGTGCGCAGTGTGTCGTGCATCGCGGAACGAACGCCCCGAACTGCAAAGCACGCAATCGTCGATCGCCGTCAGCGTTGACGATGCGCATTGGTTTCTGATCAATGCCTCGCCGGATATTCGGCAGCAGATCACTGCGACGAAGCAATTGCACCCCCAGCCCGGCGCTCTCCGGCACAGCCCGATCGCGGGCGTTATCCTCACCAACGGCGAAGTGGACGCGGTCGCGGGCCTGTTGTCGTTGCGTGAAAGCTCGCCGTTCACGATCTATGCCCATCCGCAGGTGTTGGCGATCCTGGCCAGCAACAGCATCTTCAACGTGTTGAACGACAAGCTGGTGCGGCGCGCGCCGATCGCGACCGATCACGCATTCGAGCCGTTGCTGCCGGACGGCTCGCCATCGGGACTTGAGGTCCAGCCGTTCGTCGTGCCGGGCAAACGCGCGTGGTATCTCGAAGGGCAGCAGCATCCCGGCGACGACAACGCCAAAGGGGATACCCTGGGCCTGCGCGTCACCGACAAACGCAGCGGCCAATACTTCTATCATCTCGCCGCTTGCGGACGCGTGACGCCTGATTTGGCACAACGCATCGCGGGCGCGCCGCTGGTATTCTTCGACGGCACCGTCTGGCGCGATGACGAGTTGATTGCGGCGGGGCTCGGCAGCAAGACCGGACAGGCGATGGGGCACATCGCGATGTCAGGTGCGGATGGCGCGATCGCCGCGCTCGCGGGTCTTGGCATCGCGCGAAAGCTGTTCCTGCACATCAATAACTCGAATCCGGCGCTATTGACCGACTCGCCCGAGCGCAAAGCGGCGCAGCAGGCGGGTTGGGAGATCGCTTCGGACGGAATGGAGATCGCTCTGTGATCCAAACCACCGCCTTTTCGCTGATCGTGGACAAGCCGCTGCAAAACGCCGAAGATCTTGAGGCGGCGCTGCGCCATATCGGCGCGACGCGCTATCACAACCTGCATCCGTTTCATCGCTTGTTGCACGGTGGCAAGTTGAACAAGGGACAGGTGCAGGCCTGGGCGCTCAACCGCTACTATTATCAGAGTACGATCCCGATCAAGGATGCGGTGGTGATTTCGCGCTTCCGCGATCGCGAGACCCGGCAAGAGTGGCGGCATCGTATCGAGGATCACGATGGCGATACCGGCAGCGAAGGCGGCATCGAGCGCTGGCTCAAGCTCACCGAGGGCCTTGGGCTCGATACCGCTTACGTCGAATCCACCGAAGGCATTCTGCCGGCGACACGCTTCGCGGTCGAAGCCTACGTGCATTTCGTGCGCGACCGCACGCCGCTGGAAGCCATCGCGTCATCGTTGACGGAACTGTTTGCGCCGAACCTGCATGAGGAACGCATCTCGGGGATGCTGGCGCATTACAATTTTGTCAATCCGGAGATCATGAGTTATTTCAAACGCCGGCTGACACAGGCGCCGCGCGACGCCAACTTCGCGCTCGACTACGTCAAGACGCATGCCACAACGCCGGCGGAACGCGAAGCGGTCTGCAATGCGCTGATCTTCAAGACCAACGTGCTTTGGGTTCAGCTCGACGCGCTGTATCATGCCTATGTCGACGGGCACGTGCCGCCGGGTGCCTTTATTCCTGCGGCAAAATAGAGGCGGATCGATGGCCGCATCGCGCAGTCGAAAATTGAGCGTCACCGAGGCAAGCCGCCCGGTTCTGCCGCGCCATGCTCAGTTGAAGTTCGACAAGACGCGCGAGCGCTGGGTAATCCTTGCGCCGGAGCGCGTGCTGGCCCCTGACGAGATCGCCGTGGAAGTTTTGCAACTGTGTGATGGGCGCAGCGTCGCGCAGATGGTGAATCAACTGGCGGAAAAATACGCCGCGCCACGCGAACACATCAGCGCCGATGTCGTTTCGATGCTGCAGGATCTCGCCGACAAGGGATTTTTGATCGAGGCGAAGGAGCCCGCGTCATGACGCAGCCATCGGCTGATACGATGCATCCAGCGGCAACGGTCGATAGTCTCGCCGTGCTGGAGTCACGCGGGTCGGTCGCGGAGACGTTCGGCATTCCGCTCGCGGTGTTGGCCGAATTGACGCATCGCTGCCCACTGCAATGTCCGTACTGCTCCAACCCATTGGAGCTTGATCGTGCCAACACTGAGCTGACCACCGACGAGTGGAAGAAGGCGTTGAGCGAACTCGCCGAGATCGGCGTGTTGCAAATCCATTTCTCCGGCGGCGAGCCGACCGCGCGCAAAGATTTGGCGGAGCTGATACAGCATGCCACCGATGTCGGGCTCTATTCGAACCTGATTACCTCGGCGGTGTTGCTGACGAAGGATAAGCTGCGCGCGCTGGCCGATGCCGGTCTGTGCCATATCCAGATCAGCTTCCAGGGCAATGAGCCGATGGTGGCGGATCGCGTCGCCGGCGTGAAGGATGCGCACGCCAGGAAGATCGAGGTTGCGCACTGGGCACGCGAGCTTGATCTGCCGCTCACCGTCAACGCGGTGATGCATCGGCAGAACCTGCACCAGCTTGCCGATATCATTCAGATGGCGGTCGATCTCGATGCCGACCGGCTCGAAGTCGCCAACGTGCAATATTACGGCTGGGCGCTGAAGAACCGCGCCGCCTTGATGCCGACACTGCAACAGATCGAGGAGACCAGCCGTATCGTCGAGGAGGCGGAGGCGCGGCTGAAGGGTATCCTCGCCATCGATTACGTGGTGCCGGACTACTATGCGCTGCGACCGAAGAAATGCATGGGCGGCTGGGGCCGTCAGTTCTTCAACATCTCGCCGACCGGGAAAATCCTGCCGTGCCATGCGGCGGAAACCATCACCGGCCTCGATTTCGAGTCCGTGCGCGGCAATCATTCGATCGCGTGGATCTGGCAGAACTCCGACGCCTTCAATCGTTACCGCGGCACCGGATGGATGCCTGAGCCGTGCCGAAACTGCGACTTCAAGGAGATTGATTTCGGCGGCTGCCGCTGTCAGGCCTTCGCGCTGACCGGAGATGCCGGCAATACCGATCCGGCTTGCACGTTGTCACCGATGCATGAGCGGATTTTCAAGATGGCAGAGACGGAAGCCGCGGGCGACGTCAATCGTTTCATCTATCGCAACTTCAAGGGCGGCACGCCGGAAAGATGAAGCTGATCGACGCGTTTGAAAACGCGCCGCTGCCGAGAAGCACAACCTACGACCAAAGTACGCATCGGGTGCGCCAAAGCCGCTGCCAGACTCATGCGTGATGGATTTCGCGGCCGACAAAACCTTGTCACGTCGCGCGGCATTGCTGGGCGGGCTCTGCCTGTGCTGCGTGCCGGCGCGGCATTCAAGGGCGGCGCGCCCACCTTCGTCGGTCACGCCGAACTGCCGCAGCAACTCGCCGGGCGTGGTGCATTCTATCGCGACAGCCTCGAGAAGATTTCCGGCGTGGGGTCGCCAGGCCATCGGCCGGCAATTGGGCCGCCAGTTCCACAACTGCGGCGGGTACCTCAAGAACCCTGGCCTGCGCGATTGCAACCCCGGATCCGTCGTTGAACCGGTTCTCGGCTCGACCCACGTGGTTTCTTCCCTGCGACGTCAAGTCAGGCGAAACAGAAGTTGTTGCCGGGAAGAATAGGGACTTCGCGCCGGGAGTGCGATCAAGGGCATGATACCGCAACCGGATCGGAGGCGCCCTTGCGCGCGCATCCGGCGTCGGACAGAACGGTAGTTTGCGCCCCTGTTGACTGAAACCGGATTCCTCAACAAGGTCGGATCACCCAAGCGACACCCGTGCACCAAGGGAGGCATGAGTGGCAGTCCAAACTGGAGCAGCAAGTATGAGAGGTCTGAAGAACCGCGTTGCCATCGTCACCGGGGCCGCGGGCGGAATAGGGCGCGCGATCTGCCGCCGTTTCCTCGATGAGGGAGTGAATATCCTCGCGGTTGATATCAACGCGGAGGCGTTGAAGGGGCTGGCGACCGATCTCGGCGCGGACGAGTCGCGACTGTATCCGCTAGCGGTGGACATCGCGGACTACGGGGCGGTCAAGGAGGCGGTGGATCGCGGCGTCGCCAGGTTCGGCCAACTCGACATTCTGGTCAACAATGCCGGCTGGGATATCGCCAAGCCGTTTCTTCAGACCGAGCCGGACCTGTGGGACAAGATCATCGCGATCAACCTGCGCGGGCCGCTCAATCTTCACAAGGCCGCGATGCCGCACATGATCGCAGGCGGTGGCGGCAAGGTGGTCAATGTCGCGTCGGATGCCGGCCGTGTCGGCTCGTCCGGCGAGTCGGTCTATTCGGCCTGCAAGGGTGGCCTGATTTCCTTCTCCAAGACGATTGCGCGGGAATATGCCCGCGACAATATCCGGGTCAACGCGGTGTGTCCCGGCCCCACCGACACGGCGCTGTTGCGCTCCTTCGTCGGCGACGGCGAATTCGGCCAGAAGATCTACGAGGGATTGAAGCGCGCGATTCCGCTCAAACGACTCGGGCAGCCGGACGATATTCCCGGAATGATTGCGTTCCTGTCGAGCGACGACGCCAACTTCATCACCGGGCAGGTGATCAGCGTGTCCGGTGGCCTGACGATGAACGGCTAAAAAACAAGACGCCTCTCTAAGCCACTTTACGCCGCCACAACGCGTCATGGCCGGGCCCATAGGCGAGCGAAGCGACGCCGTTCTTCGAACGGCTATAGGCGAGCGAAGCGACGCCGTTCTTCGAACGGCTATAGGCGAGCGAAGCGACGCCGTTCTTCGAACGGCTATAGG
>JBARXT010000197.1:0-64187 GCA_049647485.1 Xanthobacteraceae bacterium | reverse complement strand
GCCGCGGGCATTGTTCGTTATTGATGGTGGTTTCGGGTAAACCAGCGTGTTTTCACCCGGTTTACCCGAAAACCTACTGAAACAGCTTCATCGCGTTGCTGAGGGTCTGTAGCACACCCCATACGAGCGGGATGCCGACGAACCCCCATGCGAGGATCAACTTCAACGTGGTCGAACTGTCCTGAGTTGCGTTTGCCATGTTTTCCCCTCTCAAGCTTTGGCGGCCGCAGCCGCCGCTGCCGTTGCGCTTCCAGCTTCGTTGCTGTCCTTCATATGGAAGCGTGCATCGACGGCCTTGACCAGCAGGTTGCAGATGAAGCCGATCACCAGCAGGCCCGCCATGATGTACATGGTGTTGTTGTAAGCCTGCGCCTTCGGGACGCCGTGAGTGATATTATACTCACGAAGATAGTTGACGATGACCGGGCCGAAGATGCCCGCCGCCGACCATGCCGTAAGCAGCAGTCCATGGATGGCGCCGACGTAGCGCACCCCGAACATGTCCTTGAGATAGGCAGGCACGGTCGAGAAACCGCCGCCATACATGCTGATGATGATCAGGAAGCAGATGACGAACAACCCTACGTTACCGGTCGATCCGGCATGAGGCACCGTGCAATACAGGATAAAGCCCAGCACCATGAACACGAAGTAGGTGTTTCGCCGGCCGATGTAATCCGACGTCGTCGCCCAGGCGAAGCGTCCGCCCATATTGAACAGACTCATCAGGCCGACAAAGCCGGCGGCTGCTATCGGAGTAATATGACCGGGGAACATTTCCTGGCTCATGGCGGACGCCTGTCCGAGCACGCCGATGCCGGCGGTCACGTTAAGGCACAGCACCCACCAGATCAGCCAGAACTGCGGAGTCTTGAGTGCGTCATAGACAAAGACGTCGTTCTTGCTAATGAGCTTCTTCGACTGCGCCGGCGCCACGTAGCCGGCTGGAGCCCATCCTGCAGGTGGAACGCGAACGAGCATCGAGCCGACTAACATGAAGAACAGGTAGACGACGCCGAGCACGAGGAACGTCTCCATGACGCCGATATGAGTCGGTGTCGAGAACTTGCTCATGAGCCAGACCGAGAGCGGCGAAGCGATGAAGGCGCCGCCGCCGAAGCCCATGATTGCCATTCCGGTGGCCATGCCAGGCCGATCCGGGAACCATTTGATCAGGGTCGAGACCGGCGAGATATAACCGATTCCGAGCGCGATCCCGCCCAGCACGCCGTAGCCCAGATAGACCAGCCACAGATTGTGGATATTGACGCCGATAGCGGAGATAAAGAAGCCACCCGCCCAGCACAGGGCTGCGGCGAACATTGCCTTGCGCGGGCCGCCTTCCTCGACCCACCGGCCAAACACGGCGGACGATACGCCGAGGAAAAAGATTGCCAGCGAAAAAATCCAGCCGAGTTGGGTAAGCTTCCAGTCCTCCGGCGCCGATTGTGAAATGCCGACGAGCTTGGTCATCGGCAGATTGAACACGCTGAAGGCATAGGCCTGTCCGATGCACAGATGCACGCACAGTGCCGCCGGCGGGACAAGCCAGCGCGAGTAGCCGGGTTTCGCGATCGAATGAGAACGATCGAGAAACGGGATCATCGATCGTGAGTAGGATTTCGGTTCCGTCACTTCCATCTGGTCTCCTCCCCTTTTTTCAGTTTGTTTTTCGTCGCGACAGTTACTGATTGTCTCGCGTCACGAGCAGTCGCACTGCTTCGCGTATGGGCGGATCAAATCCCGTGCCGCCGTTCTGTAGATAGGATTTGGTCTGGTTGCGCATCCGGGGATCCCGGAATCTGCGCAAGTGATCGGCGACGGCCTCCGGTTGCGATACGATGGTTGTTCCTGGCAAACGCGGTAACGTCTTCATAGCAGTGCGTCCGTCCATTGGGCGATGAAGCCTGCACTGCCGTGCACCTGTATTCCGGACAGTTAGTTGCCCAATCGGAACAGTCGGTTATTACCATGTTGGCCATCGTATCCGGATGGCGAAATGTCATGTCGACCACGCCAAATGCGACGCGCCCGGTCACCTGCAACGCTCTAGGCTTTGCTTTCAGCGCATCGATAACGCTGCGCGCGGCCGCCTCTTCCCAACCAAGGTACCCGTGCAAAAACGTTTCCCCGTGCCTACGACTTTTTGCTCTTAACCAAAACGCTTGCGGCGAACTGGCTAATTCGTGTTCCCGATCCTGTGTCGCCCACCCGCCGCAATGAGAGCGTGATCAGGCTCATGTTCGTCTTATTCCTGTTCCAAATGGCCACACTGTCAATATGAACGCCATTTCCAATGAGCGTGTGGGAGGGGTTCGCATAAGCCGCTGGAGGCGTGCTCGTGCGCGCATGGGGCCGGTCCGTTTCGAACCGCGCCAGGCTTACTTCCGCCGGAGCAGATCGCGCCGCCGTTCAACGTAAAGCGGTTGATGGTTCCTCAGCGCGATCGCGCGGTAGCTCGCTTGCGGCCACGCGTGGTTGTGGATAGAGGCTCGTCCTCGTTCAACCGCAACGTCGTTTCGACATGCTCGGCGAGCTTGATTGCCTGATCGCCGTGTGCGGCGAGGCGATTCAAGAGCAGCAGCAACTGCTTGAATTCCGTGCGCGAGAGCGTTCCAAACAGCGCGTCATTGACCGGCCGCTGAAACGCCGCGAGCTTCGTCAAGCGCCCGATGCCGGCAGGCGTTACGGCAAGCTGGACGCGGCGTCGGTCGCCTGCGTGCGTCGTCTTTTCGATCAGTCCGTCGGATACCAGCTTGTTGACTTCGATGGTGACGAAGGCGCCGCTGAGGTACAGACGCTCGGCAAGCTGATTGATTCCCAGGGGTTCGTCCTGCCGCGAATGCATGACAGCGATCAGGATCAGATATTGCGTCGTCGACAGGTCGGCGTAACCCGCAAACTTGGCCCGCGCAGCATCTAGGCTGCGCCCGAATGCAAAGTAAGCGTACAGAAGCTCCCGGAAGGTTTGATCGCCGCTGTCGTCCAGGAGTTCGGGCCGTGATGTCGTCAGCAACGGGGAGTTCACTGTAAGTCCCTCATTTTTCTCGAATTTTTCAGTCTATCATGAGTCGCGCACGCTCTCGCGAAACATAATTTCGCCAGACCGTCGTTGACATTCCGCAAATTAGCTTTACAAAAAAGCTATTCTAGAAAGATAATGGAATCCTTGAGAACGTCAACGCGGACACGTCTTTCATGCAGGATCGCGAATTCAGGCGCTCACTCGGAGAGTTCGCTACCGGCGTTGCGGTGGTGACCGCACGCGGCAAGGGCGATGACCTCGTCGGCATGACGATGAGTTCGTTCAATTCCGTTTCCGTCGATCCGCCGCTGGTTCTGTTCAGTGTCGATCGCAAAGCGCTGAGCCTGCCCGCGATGCTTGAGGCCAAGGGCTTCGCCATCAACGTGCTGGCACGCGAGCAGGAAAGCATCTCCAACAAATTCGCTCGCGCGCTGTCGAACAAGTGGGATCAGGTGAAAACCACGGTGGGGCACGCCGAGGCGCCGTTGATCTCCGGCGCGCTCGCTCATTTCGAATGCGCGCCCTACGCCAACTACGACGGCGGCGACCACGTGATCTTCGTGGTGCGCGTCGTGCGCCACGCCGCCCATCCCGATACGCCGATGCCGCTCATTTTCTTCCGTGGCCGCTATCGCGATCTGGTCGACGAGACCGAACGCGAGCCCGAGTGGCCGCTCCCGATCCACTACTGACCGAATTTGAGTTTCAACTGACACGCTGGAGAACATCCGATGCGCTCTGCCAAGCAATACCTGTCGAGCCTGAATGACGGCCGTTCCATCTACATTAACGGCGAGGTGGTGCACGATGTCACCAAGCATCATGCTTTTCGCAACGTCGCAACCTCGATGTCGTCGCTGTTCGATTTCGCCAGCGCACCGGACAATCGCGACCTGATGACGTTCGAATACGGCGGCGGTCGCGCCAACCGTATCTGGCAGCTACCGGCGTCCTATGCCGAACTGGTCGAGCGGCGCAAAGCGTTGGAAGCCTGGGCTTCGCTGCATGCGGGCTTCATGGGTCGCGCGCCGGATCACGTCGCGTCCTGCATCGCCGGCATGTATATGGGACTCGACGTGTTCAATGCCTACGATCCGAAGCGCGCCGACGCGTTGGCCTCGTACTATCGCTACGCGCGCGATAACGACCTCTATCTCACCTACGTCATCATCAATCCGCAGGCGGACCGTTCGAAGGGCGCCGCCGAGCAGGCCGATCCGTTCCTGACCGCCGGTGTCGTCGATCAGGATGCCGAAGGCATCACCGTTCGCGGCGCCAAGATGCTGGCGACCGGCGGCGTCGTCGCTGATGAGGTGTTTGTCACCACCATTCAGCCGATGCGTCCCGGTGAGGAACGTTACGCGATGTCTTTCGCGATCCCGATGAACACCAAGGGCCTCAAGATGCTGTCGCGCAAATCCTATGAGGATGCGGCAGTGTCGGTGTTCGACAATCCGCTGTCGAGCCGCTTCGACGAGAACGACTCGGTGCTTTACTTTGACGACGTGAAAGTGCCGTGGGATCGCGTCTTCATCGAAGGCAATGTGGAGATGTGCCAAAAGCAGTTCCACGCGACGCCCTGCCATGTCTACCAGAACTATCAGGCGATGGTTCGTCTCAGCGTGAAGCTGAAGTTTCTGACCGGGCTTGCGCATCGCACTGCCGAGATGAACGGCGTCACCCAGTTTCCGCAGGTGCGCGAGATGCTGGGGCAACTCGCCGCCGAGACCGGCATGGTGGATGCTCTGGTCGCAGCGATGGAAGCCAAGGGTTCGCAGGTCGGCCCTTACTTCGTTCCGCACCGGCACACGCTCTATTCGGCGCAGGTGCTTACGCAGCAGCTTTACGGGCACATCCTCTCGACGCTGCGCGAATTGGCCGGCGGTGGCATGATCATGTTGCCGTCCTCGATCGCGGATTTCGGCAATCCGGAGATCGCCGCGCTGATCGGCAAGACGCAGCAGTCGCCGAAGGCGAATTCCCATGACCGCGTGAAGTTCTACAAGCTCGCCTGGGATGCCGTCGGCTCCGAGTTCGGCTCGCGCCATCAGCAGTATGAGATGTTCTACGCCGGCGCGACGTTCGTGACCAAGGGCCATTCCTATCGCACGTACGACTGGGCCGCGTCTGATGCGCTGGTTCAACGCATGCTCGACTCTTACGACCTGAACGGCGTCTCGACCGCGCCGGGCAAGGCCGCCTGATTTCAAATTCAAGGAGCAAACCGATGGCTGTGAACAAGAAGCACGATGAGTTTTATACGCTCGATATGAATAGCGGCTGGGAAACTCCCGCCGGCTATCCGGCTGGTATCCAGCAGAAGATCCTGTCCGGCGCGCTCGACGAGGAGAACCGCCGTGGTACGCGCACGCGGCTGCTGCGTTTCGCGCCCGGTGTTTATACGACCGCGCCGTTCTCCCATGAGTACTGGGAGGAAGTGTACCTCGTTTCCGGCGATTTGATCGTCGGTAACGACGCCAACGGCGAGGGCGGCAAGAGCTTCCCGCCGAACACCTATGCCTGCCGCCCGCCGCACGCGCCCCACGGTCCGTTCAAGTCGGTCGACGGCTGCCTGCTCATGGAGATCCACTACTTCGATCCGGTGTAATTGCCGGATCGATCGACACGACCTTTCAAAAATAATCGAATCACTTCGAGAGGGGAAATATGATGAAGTTCAAGATGGCTCTATCTACGCTCGCACTCGTCGGTTGCCTGGGTGCAACGATGCCGGCGTTCGCTCAGGAAAAGCCGGAGGCGCTCGGCCTCGGCATCTTTACCTTCACGTCCGGTCCGGCGGCCGCCTATGGCATGCCCGGCAAGAACGCGGCCGACCTGATGATCGAGCAGATCAATGCGGCCGGCGGCATCGGCGGCGTCAAGATCGCGCCGACTTATGTGGACGAGGCGCAGGGTGCGCAGGGCGTCATCACCGAATATCGGCGACTCGCTGCCGAGCCGAAGAATCAGGTGATGCTGGCCGCGCTGTCGAGCGCCAACTGCCTCGCGTTGGCGCCGATCGCCGAACAGCTCCAGGTGCCGACCGTTGGCTGGAACTGCGACACGCATCAGTTGTTGCAGGATGGCAAGAGCAAGTACGTGTTCCGCCCTAACGGCAATACCGTTCCCGAGTTTATCGCCTATGCCGTCTATCTTCTGGCGAAGAAGCCGGACGTGAAGACGGTCGCGATCATCAACCCGGACTACGCGTTCGGCCATGACGCGGCGAAGATTTTCAAGGCGGCGCTGCACGCATTGAAGCCGGATATTCAGATCGTCGCCGAACTGTTTCCGAAGCTCGGCTCTCCGAACTACCAGACCGAGATTTCGCGCCTGACCTCGGCACGGCCGGATGTCGTGTTTTCCAATCTTTGGGGCGCCGATCTCGAAAACTTCGTGCGGCAGGCGCAGCCGCGCGGCCTGTTCACCTCGAGCCAGGTAATCCTGGCGCTCGGCGAAACCGTGCTTCAGCGCGTGCCGCTGCCAGAGGGCGTGATCGTCGGCGTGCTCGGCGACGGCTGGTGGATGTCGCCGGATGCGGCAGCCAATCCGGAAACCAAGAAGTTCGCGGATGCCTACAAGGCACGCTTCGGCGAATACCCGGTGTTCCCCTCGATCAAGATGGCCAACACCCTTCTTTATGTGAAAGCTGCTTATGAAAGCGCGATGAAGAAGAACGGCGGCAAGTGGCCGAGCCGCGCGGAACTCGCGGACGCCATGAAGGGCAGCGCCGTGACGACCTTGACCGGCAAGATGCACACCCGTTCCGACAATGACGGCGTGGTTGATCAGATCGTCGGCGTCACCGTCAAATCGTCGGCGCAGAGCTTCCCGGTCATCGGCGACATGGTCCGTTACAACGGCGACGCTCTGATGCCGAAGGAGGGCCAGGACCCGATCGCCTGGATCTCGACGCTGAAGCCGGAGTTCGCGGCCTCGCTGCCGAAACCCGGCAGCTACAAGTAAGCCCGACAGGCTGAAAGGCCACAGGCCTGCGCGCCTCTCGCGGAATGTCCGCGGGAGGCGTTGCAGGGCAGGGGAACGGACGATGAATTCCATCATTCCGCTGGTGCTCGATACGCTGTCCAGCGCCGCGCTGATTTTCTTCGCGGCGGTGGGGCTGACGCTGGTTTTCAACGTGCTTCGCGTGTTGAACGTCGCGCACGGCAGCTTTTATTCGATCGGGGCCTATGTAGCCGCGTCGATCTGTGCCTTCATCGCGAGCCGGCATCTGAATCCCTATCTGTCGTTTGTCGCACTGCTGTTCAGCGCGGCGCTGGTAGCGGTGGTGCTCGGGCCGCTGATCGAAAGCACCTTGGTCCGCTGGACCTATGGCAAGTCGGAAGCGGTCCAGATCCTGATTACGTTCGGCCTATTCCTGATCCTTGAAGATCTGCAACGCATCGTCTTCGGCGTGCAGTCCTTCTACGAGGATACGCCGATGCGCCTGATGGGAAGTTCCAGTATCGGCGGCGTCGTTTATCTCAACTATCAGATGTTTCTCGTGGCCATGGCTGTCATTGTTGTGTTCGGCTTGCGGCTGCTGATCAAACACAGCCGGCTTGGGCGGCTGGTCACCGCCGTCGTTGCGGATCGCGAGATGGCGCAATCCATCGGGGTCGACACCAACAAGATCTTTATTCTCGCTTTCTCGCTCGGTGTCTTCCTGGCGGCACTGGGCGGCGCGCTGGCAGTGCCCACCTCCGGCGTCGCGCCGGGCCTTGGCGCGGATACGATGGTGCTGGCCTTCGCGGTCGCCGCCATCGGCGGGCTCGGACAGATCGAGGGCGCGGCGCTGGCCGCGCTGATCGTGGCGCTCGCGCGCGTGCTGGCGATCTACTTCGTGCCGTCGCTCGATGCCGTCGCGCCCTATGCGGCGATGTTGATCGTCCTGCTGGTGCGCCCCTACGGCCTGTTCGGCGCGATCACGACGCGGAGAATCTGATGCGGGCGATACTTCTGATTGTTTCGATCCTCGCCATTGTTACTGCCCCGCTGGCCGCACCCTGGCTGCAATTCGTCTTGACTATGGCCATCGCCAAGGGGTTGGCCGCGCTCGGCGTCGCGGTATTGCTCCGCGCCGGCATGATTTCCATCGGGCACGCGATGTTCGTCGCGGCGAGCGCATATGGCGTTGCCTTTCTCGCTCGCGGCGGCGTTTCTGACTTCGGCGTGCTGCTCGTGCTCTCGGTCGTCATCACCGGACTGGCAGGCGCGGTGGTCGGCGCATTCCTCATCCGCTACCGCGCGATCTTCTTCGCGATGCTCAATCTCGCGGTGTCGATGGTGTTCTACGCGCTGTTCGCCAAGCTCTATGGCGTTACCGGCGGTACCGACGGCATGACCATTCCTGTTCCCACCGTCTTCGGCGCCGTACTCAGCGAACCGACCTTCAAGGCCGTGCTGTTCTACGGCAGCGTCGTGCTGATGCTGCTGGTCGGGCTTGCGGTCCATCGTTATCTCGACAGCCCGCTGGGGCATGCGCTGTCGGCGGTTCACACCAATGAAGTGCGCCTCGAATATCTCGGCGTTCCGGTGTGGGCGGTGTTGCTAGTTGCGTACATTGTGTCGGCGGTGTTGGCGGGGCTGGGCGGCGCGATCGCGGGATTTGCCATTGGTCGCGTGGTGCCTGACTTCGCGTTCTGGACCGCGTCCGGGCATCTCGTTCTTGTCGCAGTGCTCGGCGGCATCGGCGGTGTGCCGGGCGCCTTCATCGGCGCATTCTTCCTCGAATTGCTCCACACCGAGGCGGCAGCGTTCACCGATGCCTGGAACCTGATCGTCGGCGCGGCGCTGATCGGTGTCATCATGTTCCTGCCGAAAGGCCTGTACGGCCTTCTCACCCGCAGCGAGGTCTCGGCGAAATGAGCACGTCCATTTTGCAGGTGAGAGATCTGCACGTCGAATTCAACGGCGTGAAGGCCGCTGACGGCGTCAGCCTCGATATCAATGACGGTGAATTCCTCGCCGTGATCGGCCCGAACGGATCAGGCAAGACCACCTTGCTCAATCTGTGCACGGGTTACGTGCGGCCGACGTCGGGCAGCATTCATCTCGACGGCCGCGCCATCACCGGATTGTCACCGCGTGTCATCACCCGGCGCGGCGTCGCGCGGGCCTTTCAGATTCCGCAGCTCTTCTCCGATCAGAGCGTGCTCGACAACATGATGCTGGCGCTGGCGGCGAAGGACGGGTTGTGGACCATGGTGCGTCCGCTGGCGCAGCCCGCCCGGCGCGAGGAGGCGACCACGTTGCTCGATCTGGTCGGCCTACGTGACGACAAGAATCGCGTCAGCCGCACCTTGCCCGAAGGGCATCGCAAGTTGCTCGACATCGCGGTGGCGTTGGCGCTGAAGCCGCGTCTGCTGCTGCTCGACGAGCCGACCAGCGGCGTCAGCACGCTGGAGCGCTTCTCGCTGATGGAGGCACTGATGAGCGCGCTGCGATCTCGCAACATCACCGCGCTGTTCGTCGAGCATGACATGGACGTGGTGGCGCGTTACGCCGACCGCGTGCTGGTCTGGAATGCCGGAACCGTCATGGCGCAGGGCCATCCCGATGAGGTATTCAAGGACGAGCGCGTTCTGAAGAATGTCGTAGGTGTCGCATGAGGCTCGTTCTCGACAAGGTTCAAGTCTCGATCGAAGGCGTCCGCGTGCTGCGCGGCGTGAGCTGCGAGATTGTTGAGTGCAAGACCACGATCCTGATCGGCCGCAACGGCGCCGGGAAAACCACGACGCTGCGGGCTATCATGGGACTGCTTGCCGTCGACGGCGGCGATATCCGGCTCGACGGCGACGATCTGCGCAAGCACCCGGCGCATTACCGCGCGCGGGCCGGCATCGGCTATGCGCCGGAAGATCGTCGGCTGGTGCCGGAAATGAGTATCGAGGAAAATATCCGGCTGCCGGGCCTCGCGCTCAATCTCGGCAAGGGCGAGTTGAGCAGCCGGCTCGAGGAGATCTACACGTTCCTTCCGCAGTTGCGCGATCTGCGCAAGCGGTCGGGCGGCGGCGTTTCCGGTGGCCAGGGCAAGATGGTTGCGCTCGGCCGAGCGCTGATGGTCGCGCGCACGGTACTGCTGCTCGACGAGCCGTTTCAGGGCCTTGCCCCGGCGCTGGCGCTGGATTATGCGCGCACGCTGGGCGAATTACGCAAGCATCGCCCCGAACTGGCGCTGCTCATCACAGAATCCACGCCCGCGCTGCTCGATGCGATTGCCGACCGCACCTTGCAGATCGAGCGCGGCGAGATTTCAGAACAACCGGCAGGATCACCGAGGACCGAAGATGTTGCAGTTTGATCGTATCACGAAGGATGGGACTGACCGGGTCGGATTGTCGATCGAGACGCTGGTGATCGCCGGATGGGCAGGGCGCGACGTCGCGGCGATCGAGCATCACATCGAGGAATTGGCAGCCATCGGCGTGCCGCGACCTTCGACCACGCCGCTCTATTATCGTGTCGCGGCGCAGACGTTGACGCAAGCCGACAAGCTGGTCGTGCTCGGACCCGATAGCTCCGGCGAGGTCGAACCGGTGGTGATCGCGCTGGCGGACGGCTTGTGGATCGGCATCGGCTCCGACCATACCGACCGCAAGGCGGAAACTTTCGGCATCGCACTGTCGAAGCAGCTTTGCGGCAAGCCGGTCGGGCGGCAGCTCTGGTCCTATGCCGAAGTCGAAGGCCATTGGGACAGCCTCGTACTGCGCTCATGGGCGACGATCGAGGGCCAGCGCGTGCTCTATCAGGACAGCGCGGTGTCGAGCCTGCGCACGCCGCGTGACCTCATCCGCAAATATGCCAATGCTGAGACCTTGCCGCCCGGCACGCTGATGTTCTGCGGCACGCCCGGCGCCATCGGCGGCATCCGCCCCGCCGCGCGGTTTGAGATGGAACTGCACGATCCGGTGCTGAAGCGCTCGCTGACGCACGGTTATGGCATCGACGTGCTTCCGGTGGTGTCCTGAACCGAAAACCGGAACGCAGCTTGGTCGGGCTCTGAGGCCAACGACTATTCAACCGGCGCGAAAACGCTATAACGCATTGGAGCGTCGATGTGGCCGGCGCCGCGTTTGGTTGTATGCGCCACGCATCGGGAATAGTTGAAAATGGCGGCAGCTTCAGCCGGGCAACCCAAAGTTTTGCTCGTCTCGCTGGGCGGAACGATCACGATGACGTCGGGCGCGGGGCCCGGCATAGTGCCGACCTTGACCGGGGCCGACCTCGTGCGCGCGGTGCCTGCGCTGGCCGAGGTGGCGGAAATCGAGGCAATTTCGCCGTTCCGCCTGCCCGGGCCGTCGCTCACCTTTGCGCATTTACGGGAGGTCGCGCGGCTTCTGAATGAAAGACTGGCCGGCGACATCGCGGGCGCCATCATTGTTCAGGGCACCGACACCATCGAGGAAACGGCGTTCGTGCTCGATTGCCTTGTCGGCGGCGACAAGCCGGTGATCGTTACCGGCGCGATGCGTGGCGCTGAAGCGCCGGGAGCCGACGGACCGGCCAATCTATTGGCCAGCGCCATCGTCGCCACGTCGCTGGCGGCGCGCGGACTCGGGACGCTGGTGGTTTTGAACGATACCATTCACGCCGCGCGCTTCGTGCAGAAGGCGAGCACGTTTTTGCCCTCGACATTCGCGTCGTTATCGGGCGGACCTCTCGGCAGCGTCATCGAAGGCGCGGCGCGGATCAACCTTCGCGTCACGCGCAGCAGTATTATTGCCGGAGGTGACGCAGGAACGGATAAGCCGGTCGCGCTGATCACGGCTGCCCTTGGCGACGATGGCCGGATGCTCGCAGGCCTGCCGGCGCTCGGCTATCGCGGCCTTGTCATCGAGGCGATGGGCGTGGGGCACGTCCCGGCCGCGATGGCGGACGCACTCGCAAGCCTGACGGATGTCTTTCCGGTTGTACTCAGTTCGCGCGTCGCCTCGGGGCCGGTGTTTGCCAGGACTTACGGTTTTCCCGGTTCGGAAACCGATCTGCTCGGGCGTGGCCTCATTCCCGGCGGCGCGTTGGGCGGCTTGAAGGCGCGGTTGCTGCTGTCGCTGCTTCTTGGCGGGGGGCTGCAGGGCCAGCCGTTGCGTGACGCGTTTCTCCGGACAGCGCTGCCATCGGCGTGAATTATCGTGAGCGCGGCTTCTCGCAATGCGAGACGTGCAGCAAAATCGCGCAGCTCTTAGACGAAAATGATGTTTCAAATCGAAAAGTCTTTGCGCATAATCGCGGTAACATGATCTGAACAACAAGCATCAGGGATGCTGATCCGAAGGGGGAGGTCACGAAATGGCAGGTTTACTGCGTCGAGATATGCTGGGTGTCGCGCTGACGGTTGCGGCGATCATGCTTCCGGTCGCCGGAGCGCAGGCCGCCGATCCGATCAAGGTCGGCGTCACCATCACGCAATCGCCTCCCGGTTCGGTGGTGCAGGGCACCCAGGTCAAGGACGGTTTGGAAGTCGCCGCCAAGATCATCAACGATGCCGGCGGCGTCGACGGCCGCAAGATCGAACTGGTGATCGAAGACACCCAAGGGCTGCCGGAGAAGGCGCGTGCCGCGGTCGAAAAGCTCGCGACCCGCGACAAGGTGGTGGCGATCACCGGCGAGCATCAGAGTTCTGCGGCATTGGCTGGCATCGAAGTCGCGCACCGCTACAAGATTCCCTACGTCAACACCAATGGCTGGTCCGACGTCATTCGCGAGAAGGGTTATCCGGAAGTCTTCAATCCGGGCAACTACAACAGCCGCGTCGGCAGCGCCGCTGCTGCGACGATGAAGGATTTGGGCGTCAAGAGCGTCGTCTCCATCGCCGAGAACACCGACTACGGCATTGGCCTTGCGAAGGCGATCGGGGAAGCGCTGAAGAAGATCGCGCCCGATGTTCAATACAAGTACGAAACGCTGGATCGCGCCTCGAAGGATTTCCTCCCGGCCATCCTGCCGATGCGCGCAAACGCGCCCGACGCCATCATCAACCTGATGCTGCCGCCCGCAGCCTACATCATGATGAACCAGCTTTACGAGCAGGGCGTCGCGCCCTCGGCCAAGACCTGGCTCTATGACGGTTCCGGCCTCGCCGACTATCCGGACTTCTGGCAGAACGTGAAGGAAGCCGGCAAGGGCATGCTGGTGTTCGGTCTCTACCATCCGAAGATGGCGCAGCCGGCGCTTGGCAAGCAGGTGGGCGATGCCTACACCGCCAAAACCAAGAATGAACCGAACCGCCTGCTGTTCCAGGCCGCCGACTCACTGTTCCTGATCGCGGACGCCATCAAGCGCGCCAAGTCCACCGACTCCGAGGCGCTGATCAAGGCGCTGGGTGAAACCAAGTACACTGGCACACGCGGCGAGGTCACCTTCTCGAAGGACAAGGGTTACGCCTTCAACCAGTGGCTGGACGTGCCTTACGTGACGTTCCAGCTCACCGAGATCAATCAGAAGGTCGGCGATTCCGCGCTGGTGTCGCAGCCGGGCCAGGCGCTCGACAAGGCCAAGCTCTGGAAGCCCGCGAAGTAACGCGGGCTATTTCCTTGTTGATAGGCTGGCCTGCTTCATGAGTGGCATCGACGTCGATCTTGCGGTGAACGGCCTCATCACGGGGCTGTTCTATGCGCTGATGGCCATCGGCCTGTCGCTGATCTTCGGCATCCTGAAGATCGTGAACTTCGCCCACGGCGAGTTCTACATGGTAGGCGCCTATGCCTATACGCTGATCGCGCTGGCGCTCGGCGTGCCGGTGTGGATCGCGTTGCCGCTCGCCTTCATGGTCGGCGCGCTGCTCGGTTGGCTGACGGAGCGGACGTTGATGCGTCCGCTCTACGCCGGTTACACCTCGTGGGGCTTGATGCGCGATGAATACGCGGTGATCGTCACGTTCGGTCTCTCGCTGTTCCTGATCAACTTCGTAGACAAGGTGATCGGACCTTATGCCTATCGCGGCCCGCCGCTGGTAGAGGCCAGCCGCGTGGTGCTCGGCCCGGTGCTGATCAGCGGCCATCGGCTGCTGGCCGCGGGCATCGCCATCGCCGTCATCGCCATCACGGCGGCGCTGATCAAATGGTCGTTCTGGGGCCAGCAGATCCGCGCCGTGTCACAGAACCGGCTCGGTGCGTCGCTGGCCGGTATCGATACCGCGAAGGCCAGCGTCATTGTCTTTATGCTGTCGGGCGGGCTTGCGGCGTTTGCCGGCGCGCTATTGTCGCCGGTAATCAATGCCTCGCCGGACGTCGGTATTTTCCCGGCCATCAAGTCCTACATCATTGTCGTCCTCGGCGGCATGGGCTCGGTGCCGGGCGCCATCATTGCCAGCCTGTTGCTGGGCGTTATCGAGAGTTTTGGCGCGGTGTACATCTCCTTTCAGTATCGCGATGCGTTCGGCCTCATTCTGCTGATGCTGTTCCTGCTGTTCCGTCCGCAAGGTTTGTTCGGTGAAAAGGGACGGGAGGTGTGATGGCGCCGTCATCCGCAACATCGCCCGCCGCCAAGCCGTCCGGCGCGCAGCTCTCCAACACCAAAACCACGGTGGAGTTCCGCGCCGCGCTGGTGGCGATGGCGATCGTCGCGCTGATCCCGCTCGGCGTCAGCAATCCCTATTGGCTTGGCGTGCTGATCGTCTCGATGTATTTCGCGATCCTCGCCGGCGGCTGGAATCTGCTGGCGGGCTATACCGGGCAATTCTCGCTGGCGCCGGCGACCTTCGCCATGATCGGCGCCTACACTACGGGCCTGCTCAACCACTATCTTGGCGTGCCGCCGCTTCTCGGCATCGTTGCTGCCGTCATCGTCTCGGGCCTGGTGGGTCTGCTGCTTGGCCGCGCCGTGCTGCGCCTGGTCGGGCCGTATCTCGCACTCACCACCCTGAGCTTCGCCGAAATCATGCGGCTCGTCGCCTCGAACTCGATCGACATCACGCGCGGCGATCTTGGGCTCGGCGTTGCCGGGCTGATGAACAGCCGGATCGGCTGGTATTATCTGTTTCTCGGTGTGCTGGTGGCGTTGCTCATCCTGTTCTACATGCTGCTGCGTTCCAAGGCCGGGCTGTTCCTGCAAGCGATCCGTGATGATGAGGTCGCGGCACGTCGCGCGGGGGTCAACGTGGTATTCTGGAAGACGGCGGCCTTCGCCATTTCGGCGGCGGCTTCCGGTTTCGCCGGCGCGCTCTATGCGCACTTCGCTGAACTGGTGACGCCCGAACTGGGCCTCATCGGTCAGACCGGCCTGATCGTCAGCATGACGGTGATCGGCGGCATGGGTACGCTCGCGGGCCCGCTGGTCGCGGCATTCCTGGTTTACGTGCTGTCGGAATGGCTGCGCGACGTCGGCGGTTATCAACTCGTGGTGTTCGCTGCGCTGGTCGTCATCTTCGCGCGTTTCTTCCGCGAGGGCCTCTGGGGACTGGCCAGGGCGGCCGTACAACGCTGGGGGCGGGCATGACACTTTTGTCCGTGCGAGGCGTCAGCAAGCGGTTCGGTGGCCTCACTGCCGTCGACAATGTGTCGTTTGACGTTGCGGCCGGCGAACTCGTGGGACTGATCGGCCCCAATGGCTCGGGCAAGACCACGCTGCTCAACATTCTGAGCGGATTGGCCGAGCCGGACGGTGGAGAGATTCTGCTCGACGGGACGCCCTGTCACGGCCTCACGCCGGAGCGGCTGGCACATCGCGGCGTCATGCGGATGTTCCAGCTTACCCGCGTATTTCGACGCATGAACGTCATCGACAATCTGCTGGTGGCTGGGCGTGCATTGGGTCTTGGTGCCGACGATGCCCTGTCGCGCGCCGACGCGTTGATCAGCGAATTGCGGCTCGATGTGGTGCGCCATCTCGATGCAGGGCAACTGTCCGGTGGACAGATGAAACTGCTTGAATTTGGCGTCTGCTTCATGGTGCCGCCACGCATCGCATTGCTCGACGAGCCGTTTGCCGCCGTGCATCCGACCATGAAGGAGATCATGGGAGCCTTCATTCGCTCGCGTCACGATAAAGGGCAGACCTTCATCCTCGTCAGTCACGACATGCCGGTGGTGGTCGAACTTTGCCCGCGCGCCGTCTGCATGAATGCCGGCGCCGTCGTCATCGACGCCACCACACGCGAGGTACTGAATGATTCGCGCGTCATCGAAGCCTATCTTGGAGGGCAGGCGGCATGAGCGCGGTGCTGACCCTCGATCACGTCACCGCCGGCTATAGCGTCGATATCGACGTGCTGCGCGACTTGAGCCTCAATGTTGATGCTGGTCGCATCACCGGCCTGATCGGCCTCAACGGCGCCGGCAAGTCGACGGTCATGAAGGCGATCTGCGGCTTCGTCCCGCCCAAGGCCGGCCATGTCCTCTACGACGGTGAGGACATCACCGGCCTTGAACCTCATAAGCTGAGTGCGCGCGGCATCTGGTACATCCCGCAGGAATCCAGCCTGTTTCCGTTCATGACGGTGATGGAAAACCTGCGTTTGCCGCTGGAAGGTCTGTCACGCGCAACCGGGACGCCGGCGCGGAACGAGATCGAACAGCGCTTCGAGGCGATGCTGGAAAAGTTTCCGGCGCTGCGGGTGAAGCTGCGGGCGCAGGCCGGCGATCTCTCCGGTGGCCAGCAGAAGATGGTGGAATTCGCCAAGGCGTGGCTGATGCGACCGCGCCTGTGTCTGATCGACGAACCTTCCATCGGCCTCGCGCCGAAGATCGTCGAGGAGGTGTTCGAGTGGATTCGCCTCTTTGCGTCGGAGGAGATGGCCATCCTGCTGGTGGACCACAACGTACGGCGCGTGATCGCGATGTCGCATCGTATCTACGTGTTGAGCTTGGGTGAAATCACCGCGTCCGGCGAGCCCGCCGATTTTGCTGGGGATTTGCACGAGCAAGTCAAGCAATGGCTTGGCATCAATTTCTGAGATGACGGGCGCGAAATATCCCCACCGTCTTCGGGCGCAGCCGCTGACGGCGGAGGCGTTCGCGCCGTTTGGCTCGCTGGCGGCGATCGATGCGGCGGGCGGCCGCTCCGTCAATCAGGAACGTGGCCGTCGCATTCCCGGCTTAGGCGATCTGGCGCATGACTCTGCTGCCGTGCGGCCGGTACTCGATGTCTATCACCTTAAGCCGTCGTCGCTGCCGTTCGCAATTGCTTGCTTTGAACGCCATGTGTTGACCTCGCAGGTGTTCATTCCGGTCCGCTGCGCGCGGCTTCTGATTGCGGTGGCGCCCGACGATGCCGACGGTCGTCCGGACGTCGGGCGCGCGATGGCTTTCGTCAGCAATGCCGGCACGATCCTTCACTATCGTGCGGGCGTGTGGCATTCGCCGTTGGTTGCACTCGACGGACCTGCGGTGCTGTCGATGTTGATGTGGGAAGCGGGCGATGCTCGTGACTGCGAGGAGATCACGCCGTCGGATGCCATCGACATCATCTTATGATCCACGGAGATACCGACGCCCGGAGGCGAAATGCGATTTGTCAGTGATGCCGAGGTGACGGGCGCGTTGTCGTTTCCGGTGCTGATCGAAGCGTTGGAAGCTGCTCACAAGCGGCCGAAGATCGAAATCCTCGACGGATTCATGGGCAATGAGGCGGCGCAATACGTGATCCGCAGCGCGGTCGATCCCGGCCGCTATATGCTCAGCAAGATGTTCACCAGCTTCCCGTCAAATCTTACCGCTGGCGTGCTGCCTGCGGTGCAGGCGGTCTGCGTGCTGTTCGATGGCCTCGATGGGCGTCCATTGGCGGCGATCGACGGCACCTCGATTACGCATTGGCGCACCGCGGGGGATTCCGCGCTCGGCGCCAGGCTGCTCGCCAATCCGGAGCCTGAGACCATGCTGGTGGTCGGCGCCGGCAAGATGTCGTGGTGGCTGGCGCAGGCGCATCGTGTGGTTCGGCCGTCGCTTGCGCGCGTGTTGATATGGAATCGCAGCCGCGAGCGCGCATCCGAACTGGCGGACCGACTGGTTCAGGACGGCATCCGGGTGGAGGTCGTTACCGATCTCGACGCGGCAACACGCGAGGCCGATCTGATCTCGGCCTGCACGCGATCCCACACGCCGCTGATCAAGGGCACGAATCTCAAACCGGGTGTTCATCTTGATCTGGTCGGCGGTTATACGCCGCAAACGCGCGAGGCGGATGACGAGGCCGTGCGGCGCGCGCGCGTGTTCGTGGACCGGCGGGAAACTGCGTTCCATGGCGTCGGCGACGTTCTTCAGCCGATCGCGAATGGCGTAATGACCGAAGCCGATGTGCTCGGCGATCTCTATGATCTTGCCAGGGGCGCTGTGGCAGGCCGCCGCTCCGCGAACGACATCACCTTTTTCAAGAACGCCGGCGGCGGCCATCTCGATCTGATGACTTGCGAAACGGTGTTTCAGCAGATCGGCGGAACGCCGGGACGATAGAATAGCTCGTCAGCCCAAAAGAGAAGCCCGCTTCCAACATATCGGAAACGGGCTTTGTGCATGTTGTCACGAAGACTTTTGGCCTTCGTCATGGCCGGGACGAACCCGGTCATGACGTGTTCGCCTGGCGCTTACTTTTGCGTTTCCTTGGCGTAGGCTGCCGACTGTTCCTTCACGACGCTCCAGACTTCTTCCGGGAACGACGCGATCCAGTCGGTCTGCGGGACCCACTTGGCGCCGTCCCACATCTCGATGCGGGTCTTGCCGCCGCCGCCGTGATCCTTCGCGGTCACCGTAACCGGCGCCATCAGGCCGTTGGCATCGAAGTCCTTGATGCTCTCGAGGCCATCTTTCAGCTTCTGTGGGGTGAGCGGCCAGCCATCCTTCTTGATGGCGAGACGCGCGCCTTCGAAGCCGATCGACCAGATCGCGAGGCCGGTGTTGTAATACACGTCCTCGAGATGCTTGCGGTCGCCGTTGCCTTTGCCCTTGTCGTAGAGTTCCTTGATGATCTCCTGAACCAGCGGCTGGGTTGAACCACCGGCGACGTTGGTGCCGCGCTTCAGGCCCTTGGCGGCATCGGCGCCGATGTTCTTGATATCGACTTCGTTGAACCAGTTCACTGCGATGTACTTATCGATCGGAATGCCGTTGCGCTTCATCTCCCGCGAGGCGATGACGTGCATGTTCGACAGGCTCCAGCTAATGATCCAGTCCGGATTGAAGCGGCGCACCTGCGTCCAGGCCGAAGCCTGATCGTTGCCCGGCAGCGGGTAGGGGAACAGTTGCAGATCGAAGCCTTCTTTTTGCGCCAGCGTCTTGAGAATGCCGATCGGCTCCTGCCCAAACGGATAGTCCACGTAGACGAAGGCGACCTTGACGCCCTTCAGGTTACCCTTGGACTGCTGCTTGATATAGCCGATGTCGTTGGCGGCCTGCCCCCAATAGGTCGGGCCGATTGGGAAGACCCACTTGAACACGTCGCCGTCCACTGCATCGCCGCGCCCGGCAAGCGATTGCATCAGGATGTTGCCGTCCTTCATGACGCGGGGCAGCACGGCGCGCGACACCGGCGTCGACAACATGTCGAACACCATGACGCCTTCGCGCTTCAGGCGTTCGTAGCATTCGATGCCGCGCTGCGGCTCATTGCCGTGATCCTGCACGATCACCTCGATCGGGTGACCTTCAAGCCCGCCTTTGGCGTTGAGCAGATCGGCATAATCCTTGGCTGCCTGCGCCACCTGCGGGGTGACGAAGGTGTAGGCCTTGCTGAGGTCGTAGCACAGCGCGAACTTCACCGGGTCGGCGGCGTGCGCGGTCATGCTGCTGGTCAGCATCAGCGCGAGGCCGCCGATGATCGATCTTAGTTTCATGTTCGTGTCCTCCCTTGTTCGGACGGTGGAATGGTCGTTTTCTTTCTTGGTCTCGGCTTGGGGTGAGTTTGGCAGGCGCCAATCTCACGTCAACCAGCGCTTGCGCCGCCGGTAGTGCTTGATGTCGTGGAAATTCTTGTTGTCCGCGCCTCCGAGGTAGAATTCCTGAATGTCGGGATTTTTCTTCAGCGCTTCCGCGGTATCGTGCATGACGATGCGTCCGCTCTCGATCAGGTAGCCGTGTGAGACGATTTCGAGCGCGGCGATGGCGTTTTGCTCGACCAGCAGCACCGAAAGGCCTTCCTCGCGATTGATGCGGCTGAGGATCTGGAAGATCTCGGCCACCAGGAATGGCGCGAGGCCGAGGCTGGGTTCGTCGAGCATCAACAGCTTCGGCTGCGTCATTAGCGCGCGGCCGATCGCCAGCATCTGTTGTTCGCCGCCGGAGAGATAGCCTGCAGCGCTGCCGCGACGCTCGAACAGGCGCGGAAAATAGGTGTAAACGCGATCCTTGTTGCGTGCGGCGTCGTGGCGGCTGCGCACCGCGGAGGCCGCAATCAGGTTTTCGTCCGGCGTCAGATGTTCGAAGACGCGGCGGCCCTCCAGCACGTGTGCAATGCCGAGTTTGACGCGATCCTGCGGCATCAACCCGCTGATGTTGCGGTTCTGAAACTGAACCTCGCCACGCCGCACCTCGCCGCGTTCGGCGGTGAGCAGTCCGCTGATCGATTTCAGGGTCGTGCTCTTGCCGGCGCCGTTGGCGCCGAGCAGCGCCACCATGCCGCCGTTCGGGACCGCCAAGGATACGCCCTTGATTGCCAGCGAGACGTAGTCGTAGACGACCTCGACGTTGTTGAGCGTCAGAATGTTGTCGACTTCGGTATCGGTCATGGCTGCCATGGTCCGCTATTTCTTGACGTAGCCGAACGGCCAGACAAGCAGATAATCGCGAATGTTGTTGTAGATCTTCCCGAGTCCCAACGGCTCGATCAGCAGGAATCCGATGATCAGTGCGCCGTAGAGGGCATGGGGCAGGTGCGCCAGTGTTTCGATGCCGAGCGAAAATCCGAACTGTCCCGTCAGCCAGGAAATGAAGGCATTCATCGCGCCGGGCATCAGCAGGATGAATGCGGCGCCGAAGTAGCTGCCGATGATGCTGCCGAGGCCGCCGACGATCACCATCGCCAGCGCTTGGATCGAGACGTCGACGGAGAATTGCTCCGGCGTGACGGCGTGATAGAACGTGCCGATCAGGATCGCCCCGCTGACGCCCGCCATGAAGGACGATGTCGCGAAGGCGACCAGCTTGAAATAGAAGCTGTTCACGCCGATGACGGCGGCGGCGTAATCCTTCTCGCGCACCGCGACCAACGCGCGTCCGAGCGCCGTGCGCCGCAGGTTCAGCATGAAGGTGGTGACCAGCACGCACCACACCAGCGCCACGTAATAAAGTCCGGCATCGGATGTGACGGCCTGGCCGAGAATGCGGATGTCCGGCGCCTGCAATGTCGCTTGCGTACCGCCCGAGATGGCGGGAACGTGCGAGATGGTCCAGTCCATCACGAATTGCAGGGCGAGTGTCGAGAGCGCGAGATAGAGGCCTTTGACGCGCAACGCCGCGAAGGCGAACACGCTGCCGATGACCGCGGCCGTCAGTCCGGCAAGCACGATGGCGATTTCCCACGGAACGCCATTGCGTTGCGCGTGCACGGCGGCGTAGGCGCCGATGCCCATCACTGCGGCGTAGCCCAGGTGAAACTGCCCGGCCCAGCCGAGAATGAGGTTGAGGCCGAGCGCGGCGGCGGTCCACACCAGCCAAGGCAACATGTAGCTGCTGAGATAGAGCGTGCTCATGTAGAACGGCGCAGCGGCCCCCAGCAGCAGAAGACCGCCGATCATCCAGCGGTCGGCGGGAATCGGAAACAGCGCCCGGTCCTGGGCGTAGTTGGTGTGAAGAATGCCGGCCTGACGAAACAGCATGATGTCACACCCGCTCGATGTCGTGGCGGCCGAACAGGCCGTGCGGTCGCAGCATGATGGTGAGGATCAGCATCGCGGCGTCGACCAGTTCGCGGCTGGCACCGCCGAGCAGGGGATCGAGTACGATGGAGGCCAGCCCCTCGACGATGCCGAGCAGGATACCGGCGAGCAGTGCACCGCCGATGCTGTCCAGGCCGCCGAGCACCGCGACTGTCACGCCTTTGAGCAGCAACAACGCCAGCGATTGGTCGACGCCTTGCACCGATCCCCACAGCACCGCAGCGATGGTCGCCACCACCGCCGAGATCGCCCACGACAGCGCGACGCCGCGTTCGACGGAAATGCCGACCGACCACGCCGCCGTATAGTCATCAGAGATCGCGCGCAGTACCACGCCGATCCGGGTGCGGAAGAACAGCACCAGCAGCACGAACATCGCAACCGCGACACCCGCGCCGACGGCATAGGCGCGATTGATCAACAGCGGTCCGATAAACAGCGGTGCATCGCTGATGCCGATCGGCAGCGGCCGCGAGGTCCCGCCCCAGATGGTCATGGAGCCGGCACGGAGGAAAATCTCGATGCCCAGCGTCATCATCAGGATCATGATGATCGGGCGGCCGGCGAGCCGCCGCAGCGCCACGCGTTCGATGCCGACGCCGATGATGAACATGGTCACGATGCCGAGCGGGATCGCCGCCCACAGCGGCAGGCCGAGTTGATTGGCAAAGGCCAGAATGACGTAACCGGCCAGCATCACCATTGCGCCCTGCGCCAGATTAGGCACCGACGACGACTTGTAGATCAGCACGATGCCCGTCGCGACCAGGGAATACATCAGCCCGACGAGGGCGCCGTTGAGAGACGATTCAAGCAGCAGCAGGGCATCCATGGTTCAGACCTCCTGCACCGAGAGCGTTCGCTCGATCACGCCGACTTCGCCGGTCTCATAGGTGATCTGGGCTTTCATCAAAACGCTTCCCTGATTGTCGTAGATGGCATGAATGATCGGCGCGTAGCGATCCTCGACGACGTTGCGGCGAATCTTGCGCGTCCGGGTGATTTCGCCGTCGTCGGCGTCGAATTCCTTGTGCAGGCAGACGAAGCGCTTGAGGTGAAGTCCTTCCGGCAAGGTGCGGTTGACATGCCGGACCGCGTCCAGAATGAGCGTTGCGACTTCCGGCTTCTGCGACAGGTCGGCATAGGACATATAAGAAATGCCGCGCAGTTCGGCCCAAAATCCGACCGACTCCTTGTCGATGCAGATCAGCGCCGCCAGCGTGTCGCGGTTGGCGCCGAGCACCGCGGCTTCCTTGATATAGGGGCTGAACTTGAGGCGGTTTTCGATATAGTTCGGAATGTAGCGCTCGCCTTTCGCGGTGTGTACCACGTCGGACAGTCGCCCCAACACAACAAGATGGCCGTTGGGCTCGAGATAGCCGGCGTCGCCGGTATGAAGCCAACCGTCGCGCAAGGCTTCCTGCGAGGCCGCCTCCTGCTTGAAATAGCCGCTGAACACGCTGCCGGAACGAATGAGGATTTCGCCGGCCTCGCTGATCTGCACATCGACACCCGGGAAGGGGCGGCCGACGGTGTGCAGACGAACTTCGTCGGGGCTTTGGAGTGCGTTATAGGCGCTGCTTTCGGTCTGGCCGTAGAGTTGCCGTAGCTTGATGCCGAGCGCGCGATAGAACACGAAGGTGTCCTCGCCCATCGCTTCGCCGCCGGTGAAGGCGCCGCGCAGGCGCGACAGGCCGAATTGATCCTTGATCGCTCCGTAGACCAGCCACTCGCCGAGCGGTGCGAGCAGCATTTCCTTCAATGTCGGCTGGCCGCCTTCGAGTTTGCGGCGCTCGGCCGCCAGAGCGGAGGTCATGAAAAACTTGTAGATCTTCTTCTTGAGCGGCGTCGAATCCTCCATGCGCACCTGAATCGTGGTGAGCATGTTGTCCCAGCTTCGCGGCGCGGCGAGATAAAATGTCGGCGCTACCTCGCGCAGGTTTTGCAGCACCGTTTCCTGTCGCTCGGGGATGTTGATGGTGAAGCGCAACGCGACGCCTGCGGCCACGGTGACGGCGAAGTCGCCGACCCACGCCATTGGCAGATAGGCCAGAATGCTTTCGCCGAAATCGAATGCACCACCGTGATAGGCGTTACGCACGCCCGACAGCAGATTGCGATGCGACAGCACGATGCCCTTGGGTTTGCCGGTCGAGCCCGAGGAGTGGACGAACACCGCGGGGCCATCCGGCGTGGCGCGCTGGATCAGGGCTTCGCGCAAGGCCGGCTCCGCCTTCAGGCGAGCCTCGCCCTTGGCGCACAGCGCATCCCAGGAGATCAGCCCCGGAAACGGATAAGTGGCCAGTCCGCGCGGGTCGTCGTAGATGATATGTTCGATCTGGGCGCCTTGCTCGCGAAGGTCGAGCATCTTGTCGACCTGCTCCTGATCTTCCGCAAGGACGAAACGAACGTCTGCCTCGTGAACGAAATGGCGCACTTCGTCGAGGGTGGCATCGGGGAAGGCTGGCATGGCATGGCCGCCCAGCGCGCCGGCCGAAATCATCCCGGTGTAGAGTCGCGGCCGATTGTCGCCAACGACAAGTAGAACGTCCTTCGCATCGAAGCCGATGCTCTCCAGCCCGGCGGCGAATTGCAGCATACTGTCGAGCACCTGGCGCCAGGTCATCTCTTGCCAGATGCCCTTGCTTTTCTCTCGCATCGCAATGTCGCCGGGAAACACCTCGGCGTTCCGGGCGAGCAGGCGACTCAAGGTGGTGTCGGCTCCGAAATCCCATGTCGTTGTCGCGGAGGTGCCGCCTTCAATGGGCCGCATGGGCGCCTCCGATATAGGCTTCCACCACACGGGGATCGGCGACGACGTCCGCCGGTATGCCGGAGCCGATCATCGCGCCGTAGTTCAGCGCGAGCATGCGGTCGCAGATACCGGTAATGACGTCCATATGATGCTCGATCAGCAGCACCGTGACATGGCGCTCGTCGCGCGCATCGAGGATAAAGCGCGCCATGTACTCCTTTTCCTCCTGATTCATGCCGGCCATCGGCTCATCGAGAATCAGCAGGCTCGGTTCGGCGGCGAGTGCACGCGCGAGTTCGACGCGCTTCTTCAGGCCGATCGGAATGCCGTCGACCAGTTCGTCGCGCACGCTCTCAAGTTGCAGAAAGTCGATGACGTCCTCAACCGCGGCGCGATTTGCGGTTTCGTCGCCGCGGGCCAACCACCAGTAGCCGGCGGTGCGCAGCACGCTGGCGTGCATGTGGACGTGGCGGCCGAGCAGGATATTGTCGAGCACGCTCATGCCGTTGAACAGCGCGAGATTCTGAAATGTGCGGGCGACGCCCAGGCGCGCAACCTTGTGCGGCGCGAGCCCCGTGATGTCGTGCCCGTTCAGCAGAATGTTGCCGCGTTGCGGCGGATAGAATCCGGTGATGGCGTTGGTCAGGGTCGTTTTGCCGCACCCGTTCGGCCCGACGAGACCGAAAATCTCGCCGCGATTGATCTGAAGGTCGATCCCGTTCAACGCAACGATGCCGCCGAACCGACGTTCGACGGACTTGCATTCCAGCACAGGACCGGCACTTCCCTGAGCGCCCCTCAACTTGTCGTCTCCGTCCGTCATCTACAATTCGGCTCCGCGCGAGCGGCGCACTTGAGAAGGTGACAGCCTTTCTTTGAAGGCTTTGATGGTTAAGCTAACCAGCGCAAGATTTTCACGCAAGCGCGATATTGGGCGTAGGCGGTGAAATGGTCCGAAGAACGCGAACATCATGAATGCACGCGCGAGGCCGATGCTTGTTCGCGCAGGAATCCGACGATGGCTTCGGTGAAGGCGTCATTGCGGTCGCCAACCACCATGTGCCCGGCGCCGGCGATGTCAGTATAGATCGCGTGCGGCGCGAATTCGAGAAACTGTTGCGCCGCGTCGATCGTCACCAGGTTGCTTGAGGCGCCGCGGATCAGATGAACGGGAAGGCGGAGCTGGCGGGCGGCTGCGATAAATCGCGCTTCCGAATCTTCCGGCGACCGGTTCGCTACGGCGATGAAGCGCGGGTCCCAATGCCAGCGCAGCCGTCCATCGTCGCACTTGCGCAGATAGCGCTCCAGCGTCTCCGATGGTCCGCGCTGCTTCCGATGCGGCAGATAGGCACCGACGGCGGCTGCGGCTTCGTCGGCCGATGCGAAGCCTTCATCGAGATGCGCCGCCATGAAGCCGAGAATATGGGCGACGCCCTCTGGCTCCAGTTGCGGCGTGACATCCACCAGCGTGAGCGACGAGAAGATGCCGGGCCGCAATTCGCCTTCGGCCAACAACCCGGCGAGCCCGCCGAGCGAGGCGCCGACCACGGCCGGCTTGTCTTGCAACGTATCGGCGATCGCGACCAGGTCGGCAGCGAAGTCGGAAAACTGGTAGGCACCGGACGGCGACCATTCGCTTTCGCCATGGCCGCGCATATCGATGGCGATGGCCTGATAGCCGGCCTTCGCCAGCGCGCGCGACACTTTCGACCAAGCTGCGCGGGTCTGACCGCCGCCGTGCGCGAGCAGCACGGGCGGCCCTTCGCCAACGGCTTCCGCGGCCAATGTCTGACCTTGTACTCCAGTGAAGGTGCGGCGCTGCATGGCTGCCGTCTACTTGAACGCTGGCTTGCGCTTCTCGCGAAACGCGGCGATACCTTCGCGCGCGTCCTCATGCATCATCAGCAGAGGGAAGCCGTCGACGGCATGGCGCATCTCGTCGCCGCCAAGGCCGCGGTTGTAGAACGATTTCGCCATCGCCACCGCAAGCCGCGGCTTGGCAGCGATGCGGTCGGCAAAGGCCAGCGCCTCGGTCATCAGGGTATCGTGCGGCACGACACGCAGCACGAGCCCGATCCGTTCGGCTTCCGACGCACTGATCGGATCACCTAGAATGCTGAGTTCTTTCGCCTTCGCTCGGCCGACGATGTCGTGGAGGCGGACGATGGCGAAACCGGGCAGCAGGCCGAGCTGGATTTCCGGGACGGCAAACTTGGCGCGGTCGGACGCGATGATGAAATCCGATGCCATCGCGAGTTCGAACCCGCCGCCGTAGGCGAGGCCGTTGACGGCAGAGATCACCGGCTTGCCGCAGCGTTCCGGCGCCGCCAGCACATCGAGCGCGGCGGCAAGAAATTTGCGGCCCTTCTCGGCTTCCAGTTCAAAGCCGCTAATGTCGGCGCCGGCACAGAACGCCTTGTCGCCGCCGCCGGTGATGATGACGGCGCGAATGCTCTCATCAGCGTCGGCGCGGGCCAAGCCAGCGAGTATACCCTCGCGGATGCCAGTGGTCAGGGCGTTGAGTTTGGTCGGCTCGTCCAGAGTCAAGATCGCGATCTTGCCTTTGATCTCGTAATTGACGCTGCCCAGTCTCATGACGTGCTCCCTGTTTGCTTCGCGTCGTCGACGCCGCAACTATGATGTTGGCTCCGGCTCGACCACCACGACGACGGCGTTACGCTCGACGGTTTCACCGGCACGGCAGTTGACCGCGGTAACGACGCCATCCACCTCGCTCGCGATCCGCAATTCCATCTTCATCGATTCCAGCACTGCCGCGACGTCGCCGGTATGGACTTTATCGCCGACGGCGACGTTGACCTTGAGGATCATGCCGGTCATCGGCGCACGCAGATCACCGCTGGTCTCGGCCGTCGCACTGATATAGCTGAGGTAGGGCAGCGCCTGCATCGCGTGAACCCCGCGCCCGTCGTGGACGAAAATGGCGTTCTGCTCCTGATGGATGCGGACGATTTCGCGGCGCGCACCGAGAGTGGTGCTGAAACGATCGTCGCCGACCGGAACAAGCCGCACCGTCACTTGATTGTCGTTGACGCCGATGGTCATCGTGCCATCGTGCTGCACGGGTGCGAAGCGAATTTCGGCGCTATGGTTCGCCGTGGTCAGATGCAGTTCCGGTATAGGCGACAGGCCGGCGTCGCCCGCCGCCATGTGCCAGCCGGTCAAATCGCGAGATAGCCATGGATCGCGCGTCGCCGCCTCGCGCTGGCGTATCATCCAGAAGCAGGCGCCGAGCGCGAGCGCCTCGTGGTCCACGTCCGAGGACATCGCGGTGAGTTGGTCGATATTCTCGTCGATCGATCGGGTGTGGAATGTCGCCTCGCGCGTTGCCTTCCAATCGAGCAGGCCGCCAAGGAACACTTGATTGGTGGTGACGCCGAAGATGGAGGTTGCGTCTACAGCTCCGCGCAGCTTGTCCAGCGCCTCGTTGCGGGTTGGCGCGAAGGCGATCAGCTTTGCCAGCATCGAATCGTAATAGGGCGTGACGACAGAGCCGCTTTCCACACCGGTCTCAATGCGAATATCGCCAGCCGGGAAGCCGACGTGAACGATGTCACCGGTGCTTGGCAGGAAGTTGTCGGCAGGATCTTCGGCGCAGATACGCGCCTCCACGGCGTGACCGCGGCAAGCGATCTGTTCCTGCTTCAGCGGCAGGCCCTCGCCGGAGGCGATGCGCAGCATCAGTTCGACGATGTCGAGGCCGGTGATGCCCTCGGTCACCGGATGCTCGACCTGCAAGCGCGGATTCACCTCGAGGAAATAATAGGCGTCGTCCTGCAGGATGAATTCGACGGTGCCGGCGCCGCGATAGTTCAACCGCTTGCCAAGCCGCACCGCGTCCGTTGCCATGCGATCGCGCAGCGCCGCCGGCAGGTTCGCCGCCGGCGCTTCCTCGATCACCTTCTGATGCCGGCGCTGCAAGGTGCATTCGCGCTCGAACAGATGGATGACGTTTCCTTTGCCGTCGCCGAGAATCTGGATTTCGATGTGGCGGCCGTGCGGAATCAGTTTCTCGACGATCAGACCGGCCGAGCCGAAGGCATTCCTAGCTTCGCGCATCGCGGATTCGATGTCGTCGGCGAGGCCATTGAGCGTGGAGACGACGCGCATGCCCTTGCCGCCGCCGCCGGCCGCAGCCTTCAGCATCACCGGCAGGCCGATCTCGCGCACGATCCGCTCGACTTCGGCCTTGTCCTCGCTTGGTGTGGTGCTGCCCGGAATGATCGGCACGCCGGCGGCGTCCGCTTCCTGCTTGGCCATTGCCTTGTCGCCGAGCCGCTCGATCACGTTCGGCGTCGGGCCTATGAAGACGAGGCCGGCGGCCTCCACCGCGCGAGCGAACGCCGCGTTCTCGGCAAGGAAACCGAAGCCGGGATGGATCGCCTGCGCGCCGGTCGCTTTCGCTGCGTCGATCACCGCGTCGATCCGCAGATAACTGTCGGCGGCGGCTGCCTCGCCGATGGCGATGGACTCCCCGATCTCCTTCACGTGCAGCGCATCGGCGTCGGCGGAGGAGTGGACGCCGGCGACGGCGACGCCGAGCCGCCGGCAGGTGCGGGCGATCCGGCAGGCGATTTCGCCGCGATTGGCGATCAGGATTTTGTCGAACACGGCGCGTCCTCCGTCATCACATCCGAAGCACGCCGACGCGCGTGTCTTTTGGCGGCGTTCGGCCGGCCAGATCGAGCAGGAGCGCCATCACGTTGCGGGTTTCGATCGGGTCGATCACCATGTCGCACCAGATATTGCGCGCGAAGTTATAAGCACTGGCGAAATCCTCGAACTGCTGGCGCACCGGCGCGCGATAGGCTTCGCGTTCCACTTCGGTCCAACTCGTACCTTCGCGCTTGTGGGCTTCGTCCTTGACCATGGCGAGGGTGTTGGCTGCTTGATCCGGCCCCATGATCGCGGAGCGGCCGTTCGGCCACATCATCATGGCGTTGGGCTTCATCGGGCGGCCGCACATCGACATGTAGCCGGCGCCGTAAGAATTGCCGATGATCAGCGTGTATTTCGGCACGTCGGCGCTGGCCATGGCGGTGATCATCTTGGCGCCATGCTTGGAGATGCCGCCTTCTTCGGCTTCGCGGCCGACCATGAAGCCGGTGACGTCCGCCATGAACAGCAGTGGAATGCCGCGCTTGCAGCACAGGTCGATGAAATGCGTCGCCTTCAGCGCGCTTTCGGAGAACAGCACGCCATTGTTGCAGAGAATGCCGATCTCGAAACCCATGATGCGGGCGAAGCCGGTGATCAGCGTGTCACCGTAGAGCGGCTTGAATTCGTGAAACTCGCTGCCATCCACCAGCCGCGCGATGATATCGCGGCTGTTGGTGGGAATGCGCGGGTCGGCACTGACGAGACCGTAGATTTCGTTCGGGTCGAAGCGCGGCGGTCGTGGTTTGGCCACCTGCCAGCGTTGCTGCGGGATGTCGCCGAGGTTCGCCACGATATCGCGGGTGATGGCGATGGCGTGGCTGTCGTTCTCCGCCAGATGATCGGTGACGCCGCTGATGCGGCTGTGCATCTCGCCGCCGCCCAGTGCCTCGACGCCGACTTCTTCCTTGGTCGCGGCATAGACGAGCTGCGGTCCGCCGAGAAACATCGCGCCCTGATTGCGCACGATCACGGTTTCGTCGCACAGCGCCGGCATATACGCGCCGCCGGCGGTGGAGGGGCCGTGCACAATGGCGATCTGCGGGATGCCTTCGCCGGACATGCGGATCTGGTTGTAGAAAATCGAGCCGAACTGACCCTCATCCGGAAAGATGCTCGGCTGCTCGGGCAGGTTGGCGCCGCCGGATTGCACCAGGGTGATGCAGGGCAGGCGATGCTTCCAGGCGAAGTGCTGGGCGCGGACGTGCTTCTTGCAGGTGATGCCGTAATAGGTGCCGCCTTTCACGGTGGCGTCGTTGGCAATGATCATGCACGGGCGGCCGGAGACGATGCCGACGCCGGTGATGATGCTGCCGCCGGGCGGCACGCCCTCATACATGCCTTCGCCGGCCAACTGACTGAACTCGAGGAATGGCGAGCCGGGGTCCATCAGCGCGGCGATGCGCTCGCGCGGCAACAGTTGCTTGCGTTCCTTGTGCAGCTTTCGGGCCCGCTCCGGCCCGCCCAGCATAGCGGCAGCACGCCGCCGATGCAGATCGCCGATGCGCTCGCGATAGACCTCGTGGTTGCGGCGATATTCGTCGCTTGTCGTCGAGATGTCGGATTTCATCACAGCCATTGCGGCACGGTCCTAATAGCTGCGTGGCAAGCCCATGACGCGCTCACCGATGTAGTTGAGAAGCATTTCGCGGTTGAGGGGCGCGGTCTTCAGCAGCCGTACCAGCGGATAGATGTCGAAGATGCCGTATTCCTTGGTGAAGCCGTTGCCGCCGAAGCATTGCAGTGCGGTGTCCACCGCCTTGGTGCCGGCATCGGCGGCGGCGAGTTTCGCCATGTTGGAGAATTCGCCAGCCTCGCGGCCTTGATCGAACACCCACGCGGCCTTCAGCGTCATCAGCGAAGCCATTTCGACGTCGGTATAAGCGCTGGCGAGTGGGTGTTGCAGGCCCTGATAGGCGCCGATCGGCGTATTGTTGAACACCTTGCGTTCGCTGGCATACGCGACTGCGCGATTGAGCGCGTAGCGGCCGAGCCCGCAGCAGATCGATCCGACCAGAATGCGCTCCGGGTTGAGGCTCTTGAACAGGATTTCGAAGCCGCGATCGATCTCGCCGATGGCGTCTTCCGGCCCGAGATCGACATCGTCGAAGAACAGTTGCCACTGGGTTTCCGGCGCGGGAATGCTGACCGGAATGTATTGCTTGCTGACGCCCTTGGCCTTGAGGTCGACAATGAACAGCGTGAAACCGTCGGTCTTCCGCTTCACTTCGGTATGCGGAATGGTGCGTGCCACCACCAGTACGTAGTCGGAGCCGTCGGCGTCGGTGATGAAGGTCTTTTGGCCGTTCAGCGAGAAACGATTGCCGTTGCGCTTCGCCAGCGTGGTGATGCGCATCGAGTTGGTGCCGGCATCGGGCTCGGTGATGGCGAAGCAAAAACGGGTCTTGCCGGCGCAGGCGTCGGGCAGGAAACGCTGTTTCTGCGCCTCGGTGCCGTATTTGGCGATCAGGCCGAGGCTCATGGTGGCGCCGACCACGAGATTTAACAGCGGAATGCCGTTGTTGGAGAGCCCCTCGAGGAACAGGTGCATCTCGGTCATGCCCTGACCGGCGCCGCCATATTGTTCCGGCACCATCATGCCGACGAAGCCGTCCAACGCCACCTTCCGATAGAGCGCGACGGGAAATTCGCGTTTCTCCGCGCAATCGAGCCAGTAGCGGCGGTCGTATTGCCTGGCAACGCTGTTGCCGTAATCGAGGATTTGCTGCTGTTCGGTGGTGAGGTCGAAATCCATGGCAGGTTCCGGTGAAGGCGGCGCGAGCTTAGGGACAAGCCCCGGCCGTTGCAATCTAACAGGTGTTCAAAATCTAACAACTGTTAGAATTATGCCCAAGCGTCTTTTTGGCTCACTCGCGTCGAGTGGCTAATGAGGTCAGGCCCGCCTGAAACGGGGCAGGGCGATGTCGCCGGACACCGGTTCGCAGACCAGCACGACGTCCATGTCGAACCTCACCTCGTCCGGCTCGCCGCCGGTATAGGTTGAAATCATCCGCGGGCCTTCGGCCAGTTCCACCAGCAGCACGGCATAGGGCACGTCATTCTTGAAGGCAGGGCCGGGCGCGCGGTGGACGACGCTGAAGGAATGCACCTTGCCGCGCCCGCTGGCCGGTCGATGCGTCAGGTTCTCGCCGCTGCAATGGCGGCAAAAACCTTGCTGATAGAACTGCACGTTGCCGCAATCGTCGCAGTGCTGGAGCAGCAATTGGCCGTCGCGCAGGCCGCACCACAGCGTGGCGGTATCGGCATCGGGTGAGGGGAGCGGCTTGCGGGCGGCGTCTTCTAGCGAGATCACAACGTGTTCTCCGTGCCGAGAATGGTGGTGGCGTTGGTGGCGAATCCGGCGCCGAGGCTGTGGATCAGCCCGAGTTCGGCGCCCGCGACCTGCCGATCGCCGCATTCGCCGCGCAGTTGCGCGACGACTTCATGGAAATGGAACAGCGAGCCGGGAATGCCGGAATGTGCGAACGACAACAGCCCGCCATGGGTGTTGGAGGGAATCTGTCCACCGTATGTCATCTGACCATCAGAGACAAAACGGCCGCCTTCTCCCTTGGGACAGAAGCCGAGATCTTCCAGCATCATGATGACGGTGCCGGTAAAGCAGTCATAGACGCCGGCGGTGTGCATGTCCTTCGGGCCATAGCCTGCCATCGCATAGGCCTTCCGGCTCGATTGCACCGCGCCGGTGGTGGTGAGCGAAGGCATCAGGAAGATGTGCTCGTGGGTGTAGCATTCGCCGCCGCCGAGAATGTAGATCGGATTTTCGATGCCGAGCGCTTTCGCGCGTTCGGCTGACGTCAGCACGAACGCCGCGCCGCCGTCGGAAATCAGCGAACAGTCGAGCTTATGATAGGGCGTCGTCACCATCTTCGAATTGAGTACGTCCTCGACGGTGATCGGCGCGGTCTGCTGCGCGCCGGGGGTGCGCGCGGCGTGCTGGCGCTGCGTCACCGCCACCTGTGCCAGTTGCTCCGGGGTGGTGCCGAATTCCTTCATGTGCCGATGTGCGGTCATCGCGAAGGTGTTGGCGACCGGAATGCCGAATGGCATTTCGTATTGCTGGTCGCGGCTTTCGGTGAGCGAGCGTAGCGCCAGTTCCGGCGTAAGACCTGAGAGCAGACTGTCGCCGCCGACCACCAGCACGGTTTCCGCGAGGCCGCCGTGGATGGCCGCCGCCGCGATGTTGAACATGGTGGCGGCGGTCGCCCCCGAGACCTGCAACGTGTTGGAGAATGTCGGTTGCACGCCGAAATATTCGCTGAAGGCGACGCTGAAGCGATGAAATTGCGCGGCCATCGCCGGGCTCGCCAGCACGCCGTCGATTTCGTTTTTCTGCATGCCCGCATCGGCCAGGGCCTGCTTGGCGGCGGCAGCGGCTAGCCACAGCGGGCTGCGGCCCGGCACCTTGCCGACAGGCGACAGTCCGATGCCGACAATGGCGACCTGTCCGCGCAACGAATTCTTGTGGCCGGCGAGGGCCGCAGCCTTGGTCATGAAATCTCCTATGTTGCGGCAGCGGAAGCGGTTTGCGTCAGCCGCGCCTCAAGCTCGTGCCGCTGCACCTTGCCGCTGGTCGAGCGTGGGAAGTCCGCGAAGTCGATGAAATGGAACTGTCGCGGGCATTTGTAGCCGGCGAGATCGCGCCGGCACATCGCGGTCAGTTCGGCCTCGGTGAGGCTGTCGTCGCGGCGGGCGATGAACGCGACCGGCACCTCGCCCCATTTGGCGTCCTTGGTGCGCACCACGGCGGCCTCGGTGATGCGGGAATCGGTCATCAGCACGCGTTCGATCTCGGCTGGATAGACGTTCTCGCCGCCGGATTTGATCATGTATTTGGCGCGATCCACGAAATCGAGCGTGCCGTCGGAGTTGCGGCGAAATACGTCGCCCATGTGAAACCAGCCGCCGCGAAAATCGCGCGCGTTGGTCTCGTCCGCCTGCCAGTAGCCGGAGAACAGCGTGGGCCCGCGCATGGCGAGTTCGCCGGGCTGGCCTATCGCCACCTCATTGTCGTCGGGATCGACCAGCTTGATCTCGCAGAAACTGCTTTGCTGTTTCGACAGCCTTGCGGGTATGTCCCCGATCGCGATGAGGTTGGTGCTGGCCGGCGGCAGGCCGGTCTCGGTAGACCCGAAGCTATTGATGTAGGGCGCCTGCAACAGCTGCGTGATGTCGGCGATGGCCTGCGGCGGCACCAGGTCGGCCATCGCGCCGCAGGTGCGGATACCCTTCACGGTGACGGGATCGGCGCGGAATCCCTCGACAAGAGCCTCCACCATGCCGGGGATCAGCACGAACCAGCCGATGCGGTAGCGCGCGGCGGCGGACAGTAGCGGCGCGACCTGGAAGCCGTCGACCACGATCACAGTGCCGCCGCGCAACAGTGTGGCAATCGCGTGGTCGGTCGAAGCCATGTGGAACAACGGCGCCCAGGCGACGAAGGATTCATCGTGCGCGATGTTGAGTTCGGATGAGAACACCAGTGCGCGCGCCATCATCGCGCGATGCGAGATCACTGCACCTTTTGGCAGGCCAGTGGTACCGCTGGTGTAGAGAATGACGAGACCGTCTTCCGGCTCTGCCGCGATCGGCGATGGTGCGCCGGTCTGCGCTTGCAGTGCCCTTTCGTAATCCGTGCCGAGCGTCACGACGTCGCGGACCGAGAGCGCGCCGTCCAGCGGCGCGACCAACTCCGCTTCCGCAATCAGCAGTTTGGGTGAAACAAGTTCGATGCAGTAGACCAGTTCGCGCTTCGACAGCCGCCAGTTCAGGCAGGCGGTGATGACGCCAAGTTGTCCGGCCGCGAGTTCGATCTCGAGATATTCCGGGCGGTTGCGCGACAATAATGCGACACGGTCGCCGCGCTTGAGTCCACGCGCGGCCAGCAACGCGCTTGCGCGGTTCACCCGGTCGTTCAGTTCGCCGTAGCTGACGGCTCTGTCGCCATATTCGATGGCAGGCGCGGCCGGCTGGATCGCGGCGCGAGCGCGGAACAGGCTACCGACCGTCGAACTGGTGCCGGCGGTCGTCGTCGGCGAATCTTGTCGCTCGCTTTGCATGTGGTCCTCCGCGATCGGAGTGTCGCTTGAACAGCGCCACATCCGTCGTTGCATCGTATCTCGTTATTGCATCTCGGCAAGTCGGCGCTTGCGGTGCGGGGCAATCCCACCTAAAATTCTAACATCTGTTCGAAAAATTTCCATAGCTGGTTGCGCGGGGAAAGGGACTCGTAGTTCCGAGGCGTGGATCAGTATAGGATGAGTATCGCAGGCACGCCAAACAGGCCGTTGAAAACGAGGAAGCGATGATGTCGGACCGCTATGCTGCCTATACCAAGTTGAAGCTTGACTATCCTTCGAAGCGGATTCTTCGGATCACCTTCGATCGGCCGGAAACATACAATTCGGTGGATGCGGAGACGCATACCCAACTTACGCACATCTGGCGCGACATCAACGACGATCCGGATATCAATGCGGTGATCGTGACCGGTGCGGGCAAGGCGTTTTCCGCCGGCGGGGATTTCGAACTGATCAAGAGCATTCTCGACAATCCGGTCGCGCGCATGTCGACCTGGAAGGAAGCCAAGGATCTTGTTTACAACGTCATCAACTGCAACAAGCCGATCATTTCCGCCATCAACGGCGTCGCGGTGGGCGCCGGGCTGGTCGTCGGCATTCTCGCGGACGTGTCGATCTGCGGCAAATCCGCCAAGATCGTCGACGGCCATACGCGGCTCGGGGTGGCGGCAGGCGACGTCGCCTGCATCATCTGGCCACTGCTGTGCGGGCTGGCCAAGGCGAAATATTATCTGCTGACCTGCAAGCCGCTGTCGGGTGAGGAAGCCGAGCGCATCGGGCTGGTGTCGTTGTGCGTCGAGGATGCCGAGTTGCAGAAGATCGCGCTGGAAACCGCGGAAGATCTCGCCACCGGCGCGCAGAGCGCGATCCGCTGGACCAAGTATTCGCTCAATAACTGGCTGCGCGTGAACGGGCCGCTCTTCGATACGTCGACGGCGCTGGAAATCCTCGGCTTTACCGGGCTTGAGGCGCGTGAGGGGCTGGCCTCGCATCTCGAGAAGCGCAAACCCTCGTTCCCGCCGGAGTGCCCGATTTAGGAAAGCGCAGAAGAAGGCCGTCATCCTGAGGTGCGCCGCGCTTAGCATGGAACCATCGAAGGATGGCGGCCGATATATTTTGCGCGTCACCCCTTGAGGCTCGCTTTGCTCGCACTTCAGGGTGACGCCGCCACCTGCCTGCGCAGCGCGTCCACCGTCTCAGGATTGGCGAGCGACGACAGGTCACCCGGGTCCTTGTTCTCGAACACCGCGCGCAGCACACGGCGCATGATCTTCAGGTTGCGGGTGCGCGGCAAGTCATCGACGAAGACGATGCGCTCGGGGCGATAGGACGCGCCCATGCCTTTCACCAGTGCACTTGATAATTCTTCGGCGATGCCTTGTTCCGTAACACTCGGCATCAGCACGCAGGCGCAGACGATGGCCGATCCCTTCACCGGATGCGGGATGCCGAACACTGCGGCCTCCGCCACCTTGCCGGTGGCGACCAATAGGCCCTCGAGTTCGGCGGGGCCGGTGCGCTTGCCGGAAATCTTGATGGTGTCATCGGAACGGCCGAGAATGTAGTAGAGCCCATCGGTGCCCTGCATGGCGAAGTCGCCGTGCACCCAGATGCCGGGCAGCGTGTTCCAGTAATTGTCGATGTAGCGTGCGTCCGCCTTCCACAGGCTTTTCGTCAGACCGATGGAAGAATGGCGCAGGATCAGTTCGCCCACTTCGCCGGGCGGCACCTTGTTGCCCGAGAGATCGACGATATCGGCGCCAACGCCGAGCGCCGGCCGTGAAAACGAGCCGGGATTCATCGGGTGGTTCGGCGTGCCGAGAAATATGCAGCCGCCGACTTCGGTACCGCCGGAAATGTTGATGATCGGCAACCGTCGCTTGCAGACGTGCTCGAAGAACCATTGCCACGGCGCGGCGGTCCATGCCTCGCCGCCGGAGGTGGTGATGCGCAAACCGGAGAGATCGTAGTTCTCAACTTCCTCACCGTAGCGCATAAGGCTGCGAACGATGGTGGGCGAAACGCCGAGATAACTGACGCGATGATCCTGGATCAGCCTCCAGAACCGTCCGGTGTCCGGATAATCCGGCGTGCCTTCGGCCACCAACAGGCTGGCGCCGGCGAAGCTCGGGATGCAGGCGGTCATCGCGCCGACCATCCAGCCCATGTCGCTCATAAAGAAGAAGCGGTCTGTCGGCTTGAAGTCGCAGCAGATGATGATGTCGCGCGTCACCATCGAGCCAATGAAGCCTATCTGGGTCCACACGCAGCCCTTCGGTTCGCCGGTGGTGCCCGACGTATAGAGCAGGATAGCGGGCGCATCGGCCGGCATCTCAACGGTTGCGATGTCGCCGTTTTTGCCCGCCGTGAGGTCATCCCACCAATGGTCGCGGCCGGCGCGCATCGGCGTCTCGATGGACAATCCGCCGCGATCGACCACGATCACATGCCGTACGCTCGGCGCCTGTTCCAGCGCGGCATCGAGTACGGACTTCAAAGGGGCTGGCGTGCCGCGCCGCCAAGTGCCGTTGGCAGTGATTACGGCTTTCGCCTCGCCGTGGTTGAGGCGGGAGACGATCGGGGCGGGACCGAAGCCCGAGAACAGCGGTAGCAGGATCGCGCCGAGCTTCATGACCGCGAAGAATGCGGTGAAGGTTTCCGGCAGGTTCGGCATGTAGAGGGCGACCACGTCGCCCTGCTCGATGCCGAGATCGCGCAAGCCCTGTGCCAGGCAGCTGACCTCGCGATCAAGCTCGCGGTAGCTGAGTGTGCGCTGCTCCGTCTTGTTTTCGCCCTCCCACACCAGAAAGGTCTGGTCCCATACCGGCGTGTCGCGATGCTTGTCGATGCAGTTCAGTACGATGTTGGTGGTACCGCCGGCGCACCAGCGCGCCCACGGTTCGCCGCGCGAGATATCCAGCATCGTGTCGTAAGGCTTAAAGAATCGAACGGCGCAGAATTTGAATACCTGCTCCATCAGCCATGCCGGATCGGCCTCTGCGGTGGCCGCAAGACTGTCGTAGTCCGCGTGGTCGGTGGCGCGCAGGAATGCCGTCAGATTGCTTTGCGCAACGAGGTCGGGGGAGGGTTCCCAAACGTATTGGTTGGCGTCGCTCATAGGCTGTCCTACGGTCTTTGAATTGAAAGCGTGGGGGGTACAATACCGCGTCACCGCGATTGACAATAGCTCGTTTCTAACATTTGTTAGATTTCAGATAAGCACCCTGGCTTGGATGGTTGACGTGACTGCTTCTCCCTCTGCCGATTTCCTCAAGCCGACGGCCTTCGTCGATAGTGGTTCTGCGCCGGTGCGCGACTTCGCTGCCTCGGCGTTGAGCGGTTTCGAAAACGCGTCGCCGACCGACAAGGCGATCCGCCTGTTCGACGCCGTGCGCGACCGCATCAAATACGATCCGTTCCATGTCGGCACCACGCCGCACGATTACCGCGCCAGCACGGTGGCGCAGCGACCCTCGAACTACTGCGTGCCGAAGGCGATCCTGCTTGCCGCAGTACTGCGCGCCGCCAGCATTCCGGCGGCACCGGGATTCGCCGATGTGCGCAATCATCTCAACTCGGCGAAGCTGGCCGATCTGATGGGAACGGACCTGTTCATCTATCACGGTTATGTCGCGCTGTGGCTCGACGGCAAGATGTTCAAGGTGACGCCGGCCTTCAACTCCGAACTGTGTCAGCGCTTCGGCGTCCGCGAACTGGTGTTCGACGGCAAGGGCGACGCGCTGTTCCACGAGTTCGATACCCAGAACCGGCGGCACATGGAATATGTCAACGATCGCGGCTGGTTCGTCGATCCGCCGATCGATCAGTTGCTGAAGGATTTTCGCGTGACCTATCCCAAGCTGTGGGAGAAGGGCGCCTCGGCGGCGGAAGCCGCGCCGGTCGAATTCGCACCGGACAGGTAGATGCCGTCCTTGCGCAGGACGTGAAGCAAGGCGCTTGTTTTTGAATTCGTCATGGCCGGATTTATTCCGGCAATCCGTGTCTTGGCGGCGCTACAATGGAACGTGGATGGCCGGGACAAGCCCGGCCATGACCGCGGAGTGAGGTGTCACGCGAGTGCCATCTCATGAGACGCGGTTATACTTTCCCCGCATCCTGCTTGGCGTACTGTACCGCAACGCGACCGACCTTTTCACGCGCGATCACCAGCTTCTGGATCTGCGCGGTGCCGTCACCAATCTGTAGCCCCATCACGTCGAGATAGCGCTGATGGAACGGCAGATCGGTGGTATAGCCATAATGCCCGTGCGTCAGCAGGCACTGGTGGATGATCTCGCACGTCGTCTTCGGCACGTACCACTTGCACATCGCGGCCTCGGCGGTGTGCGGCAGGCGGCGGTCGCGCAGCGACAGGGTGTGGAAGCAAAGCTGGCGCATCATGGTGAGTTGTGTCTCGGCTTCCGCCAATGGAAAACTGACTCCCTGGAACTGGGCGATCGGCCGCTCGAACGCGGTGCGCTCGCGGCTGTACTGCCAGGCTTCGTCCACCGACGCCTGTGCCGGACCGATGCATTCGAGGCCGATCAAGGCGCGGCTGTAATCGAAGCCGGTCATGATTTTGGAAAAGCCTTTGTTTTCCTCCGCCATCAGGCATTCGGCCGGCACAAACACGTCGTCGAAGAACACCGAGCCGCGCCCGACCGGCTTGGTGCCGATGTCGTCGAAATGAGTGCGGGTGATGCCCTTCTGGTTGAGATCGACGAAGAATGCGCTGACGCCGCGCGCGCCGTCCTCTACCTTGCCGGTGCGGGCGAAGATCACCGCGGCGTCGCATTGGTCGGCGCAGCTCATCGAGGTCTTTTCGCCGTTGAGGCGGTATCCGTTGCCGGATTTCTCCGCACGAAGAATGAGATTGGCGGCGTCAGACCCGCCGCGTGGCTCAGTGAGGCCGAGACCGATGATGGCGTCTCCCCGCGTCACCTTCGGCAGCCATTCCTTCGCCACGTCGGGCGTCGCGTGCTGCGCGACCATGCCACCCATCAGCGAGGCCAGCAGTTGCACGTAGCTGGCGTTGAAGTCGGCATAGGCGATCTGCTCGATGATGACGCCTGCGGTGACGCTGCTCTCGCCAAGCCCGCCATAGGCTTCCGGAATATCGACGCCGATCAGGCCGAGCGAGCCCATCTCGTGGAGCATCGTGCGGTCGAGCCGATGTTCGGTGGCGCGCTTCTGGTACTGCGGCGCCAGCTTCTCGGTAGCAAAGCGCATTGCGGCCTCGCGGAAGGCTTCCTGCTGTTCGTTCAGCGTGGTGTCCACCGGCGTCCTCATGAAATCTCTTGATTATTCGAACCATTCTAACAATTGTTAGAATGTCTGCAATGCCAACGAGAGCCATGCCATGCAAGCCGATCCGGGCCTTTCGCGCTATCCCCATCTTCTGGCGCCGTTGAAGGTCGGGGGAACGACATTGCGCAACCGGATCATCATGGGTTCGATGCATACCCGGCTCGATATGGAAGAGAACGGCGTATACAAGATGGCGGCCTTCCTCTCCGAACGGGCGAAGGGTGAGGTCGGTCTCATCATCACCGGCGGCTACGCGCCCAACAGCGCCGGATTGATCGAACCTGGCGGGCCGATGCTGACGGAGCGTGCGCAGGTGCCGGAACTGCGGCAGATCACCGATGCGGTACACAAGTACGACAGCAGGATCTGTCTGCAAATCCTGCACTCCGGGCGCTATGCCAAGCAGGAGGAGTGTCTCGGTCCTTCCAGCATCCGCTCGCGCATCAACCGCTTCACGCCGCGTGCGATGACCGGCGAGGAAATCGAACAAACGATCGCGGATTACGTCCGCTGTGCCTCATTGGCGCAGGAAGCCGGTTTCGACGGTGTCGAGATCATGGGCTCGGAAGGCTATCTGATCAATGAGTTCACCGTGCTGCGCACCAACGACCGCACCGACGAATGGGGTGGCTCGGAAGAGAACCGCCATCGCCTGCCGGTCGAACTGGTGAAGCGCGTTCGCGCCGCGACGGGCGACAATTTCATCATTATTTATCGCATTTCCGCACTCGACCTCGTCGAGGGCGGCGCGACCGGCGACGAGATCGACCGCCTGGCGCAGCGTGTCGAGGTAGCAGGTGCGGATATTCTCAACACCGGTATCGGCTGGCACGAGGCGCGGGTTCCGACCATCGCTTATCCAATCCCGCGCGGGGCATGGCGCTTTGCCGCAGCGCGGATCAAGCGTGCGGTCAAAATTCCAGTCGTGGCGTCGAACCGCATCAACACACCGGAACTGGCGGAGGATGTCATCGGCTCCGGCGACAGCGATCTGGTGTCGATGGCGCGGCCGATGCTGGCAGATCCGTTCTTCGCCAGGAAGACACGGGAGGGAAAGCCCGAAACCATCAACACCTGCATCGCCTGTAATCAGGCGTGTCTCGATCTGATCTTCTCCGAGCGGAGCGCGACATGTCTGGTCAATCCGCGTGCCTGCCGCGAGACGTTGTTCGAGGAAGGACCCGCGGAGCGCTCGCGCAAGGTCGCAGTGGTTGGCGCCGGCGCCGGCGGTTTGGCGGCGGCGGCAGAAGCCAGTCGTCGCGGGCACAAGGTGACGCTGTTCGAAGCATCCGATCGCGTGGGCGGGCAGATCAATCTGGCGCGCGCAGTACCTGGGAAATCCGAGTTCGACGAGATGCTGCGCTATTACAGTGGCCGCATCGAGACGGGGCAAGTGAGCCTGCGTTTGAATACTCCCGTGTCGAAAGCGGATATTGCCAATGAGGGTTTCGATGCGGTGGTCGTGGCCTCCGGCGTGCATCCACGCGTGCCGGCGATCCCCGGCATCGATCATCCCAGCGTCGTGGTCTATCACGATCTCCTGAGCGGACGACGCAAGGCGGGACGTCGCGTCGCCATCATCGGCGCGGGCGGCATCGGCTTCGACGTCGCCGAGTATCTCTGCCATTCGCAGCCGGGTGAAGCACCGAAACATCGCGCGCTCGAACTTGCAGATTTCCAGCGTGAATGGAATATCGACGCAAGCTTGTCGCACCCCGGCGGCTTGTCCGGCGATCCGCTGGCGCCGCGCCAGGCGTCGCGCGAAATCACCATCCTGCAGCGCAAGGCGTCGCGCCCCGGTGCGGGGCTCGGCGTCTCCACCGGCTGGATTCTGCGCTCGAGCCTCGCCAAGCGTGATGTGAAACTGCTGGCGGGCGTCAGCTATGACCGCATCGACGATGCCGGACTGCACATCGTGATTGACGGCAAGCCGCAGGTGCTGGCGGTGGATACCATCGTGGTCTGCGCCGGGCAGGATTCCAACCGCAGTCTCTATGAAGAGTTGCGTGCCAGCGGCATCGAAGCGCATGTCATTGGCGGCGCGAAAGAGGCCGCCGAACTCGATGCCATGCGTGCGATCGATGATGGTGTTCGTGTGGGGCAGGCGCTTTAGGACTTAACCCTTCCCCGGCTGGCCGTCGCCGCGTTCGCGCGTGGTGAATTTCATCATGTCGATCATCTGGCGCGCGTCGTGGGCGAGGTGCAGCGTCTCGCCGCCGTCGATGTACCATTCCTCACCGGTGACGAATTTGCCGAGCGGCGAGGCGAGGAAGATGATCGCGGCCGCGATGTCCTCGACGTCGCCCATGTGGCCCATGACGTTGCGGTTGAGCTTTAGCCACTGCTCGGGCGCAATCGGATAGTGGCCCATGCCCTCGGTCTTCACCGTGCCGGGGGCGACGCAGTTGAGGCGGATGCCGAACTCGGCCCATTCGAACGCCAGCGTCTTCATCATCGCCAGCACGCCGCCACGCGCGGCCGCGGTGTGAACGAAGCCGCTGAGGCCGGACCGCACACAAGCGGTAACGAATACGATGGAGCCGCCATTTTCGAACATGAAATGATCGGCGACCGCCTTCGTCATCTGCCACGAGCCGACCAGATTGTTACGAATGACGGTCTCGAACCCCTTGTTGTTCAGTTCGCGCGCCGGCGTGACGAATTGTCCGCCGGCGTTGTTGACCAGAATGTTCAGCTTACCGAATTCACTGCGGATTTGCGCCATCGCCGCTTCGATCTGTTCCGGCTGCCGAATGTCGCCGGAAATCGCAATGGCATCGCCGCCGGCCTCGCGGATGGTTTTGGCGCAATCCTCGATCGGTTCCGGCCGTCGCCCCAGCACCACAATCCTGGCGCCGGACTGCGCCATCTCCAGCGCGGTGGCGCGGCCCATGCCGGTGCCGCCGCCGGTGACGAGGGCGACCTGATCCTTCAGCAGGTCGGGAGCGAAGCGCATCTTGGCTGTGAGTTGCATGGCGGTCCTGAGGTTGATCGTTGCAGTTTGGGGTCGCGGCCAAGGCGACTTTGCGATAATCTAACAGATGTTAGAATTTGTGAAAGGGCTCCCGATGCCGGAGAATGCGCCGATCCGTTATGTCGTCGAGGACGGCATCGCCACCGTCATCATCGACCGCCCCGAGCGCAAGAACGCGCTGTCGGTCGAGGCGATGAATGGCCTGACGGAAGCATGGGCTCGGGTTGAGGACGACAAGGCCGTGCGCGTCGTCATTCTGACGTCGGCGGATTGCGGCGTGTTTTCGGCCGGGCTCGATCTCAAGCAGGCTGCCGAGATACGAGCGCGCGACGGCGTCGATATCCTGACCTTGATGCGCGACCCGATGCAGACCGCGATGCGCAATGTCACGAAGCCGATCATCGCGGCGATGACCGGATCGCTAATGGCGGGCGGCATGCTGCTTGCGATCAAGTCGGATTTGCGCGTCGGCCTGCGCGGCACACGCGCCGGCATTACCGAGGTCAAGATGGGTCGGGGCTCACCATGGGCTGTGCCGCTGCTCTGGATGTTGCCGCAGCCGGTGCTGATGGAACTGGTGCTGACCGGTGAAACCGTACCGATCGAGCAACTCGCGAGCTACGGCTTTCTGAACTATCTCGAGGATACGCCGGATGCAGTACGCGCCCGCGCGCTGCAACTGGCGCGCAAGATCGTCGAGGGCGCGCCGCTGTCGGTGAAGGCGGCCAAGGGAAGCGTCCTGGCGGCGATGGACCTTGGCCTTGAAAAGGGATTGATCGAGGCTGGCCGCCTTCACGAGGAGGTTTATGCCAGTCAGGATGCTATCGAAGGGCCGAAGGCGTTTACCGAAAAACGCAAGCCGAACTGGCAGGGTAAGTGAGAGATAGTTCGAAGGGCAGGTAGTTTCAGCATCGCGCACCCCTAACCGTCTTACCGCGGAGCGTAAGCGGTGAAGCAATCCAGCCCCTATTTCGTGCCTTTCTGGATTGCTTCGCTTCGCCCGCAATGACGATTGCGGTTTACGCCCACCTCCGTCATGCCCGCGCTTGTCGCGAGCATCCACGTCTTTCTTTCTTTCTACAATAACGCATGCGGCGTGAATGGCCGGGACAAGCACGGCCATGATACAGACGCTTCGAGGAGCGTCGCGTTTACCGCTTTACGCCGTCGAAAATGATCGACTCGGTGCGGTGCGCCAGTTTTTGCACGGCGTCTTTCTTACTGAGATCGAACCACTCTACCGTCCAGTTCAGCGCACCGAGCACGAAAATGCGTAGCGGAATGAGTTCGATGTCGGCGCGGATGGCTCCGGCCTTTTGGGCGTCCGAGAGCAGGCGGTCCCAATAGCGCGCGTAAGCCCGCCGGATAGCGCGGTGCGGACCTTTGAGATGCTCCGGCAACTGGCCATAGATGCGAATGTTGGCCGAGGTGAAATCGCTGGCGTCGTGCAGCGCGACAAGATGCGCCTCGATGGCCAGCGCGATTTTCTGGCGGTGCGAGACGTCGCCGGCCTGCTTGAGCTTCAGCTTCACCCCGTTGAAAACGCGGCGCAGGCCCTCGTCGAGCACCTCGTCGAGGATCGCGTTCTTGGAGTCGAAATAATAGTAGATGCTGCCGGCCTGGATCTCGGCGAGATCGGCGATCTGGCGCAGCGTCGTCGCGGAATAGCCCTGGCGACGGAACAGTTTCGCGGCGGATTCGAGAATGGCCTCGCGCGACTTCTGCGATTTCGACGCGGTCGCGGCATCGGCCGCCTCGTGCGCCGCGACATCGATGTCATTGACCGTCGGTCGGCGCCGGCGGGCAGTCGGGGGTGCGGTTCTGGCGCGGCTGGGCGATTTGGCTGGCGGCATCGTGGGAAAAGGGCGGCTGGAATCTTGCGTCGTCCGTCGCCTCGGGGCCATGTTTTGCGGCTTCTCGGTATGGAAGTGGTCGGACTGAAAGAGCGGATGTTCTGTCAACTTTAGGCCAGAAACCTGTTTCGCGCTACCATTGGCTGTTGATGACGGTGTGGACGCCGCAGCGGGCGCCGCCACGGCCATTGTGGCGATCAGCGACTCCACGCAAGTGACCTATTCGGTTTGCCGGCATCCTGCCGCGCAATACCGGGGATGACAGGAAGGTGTCTGCCGTGGCCAAGAGCCCGTTCTACAATGCCGATCATCTGGCATTTCGTGATGTGGTGCGCCGCTTCGTCGAGAAGGAAATCGAGCCTTACGCCCATGAATGGGACGAAGCCGGCACCTTTCCGCGTGATCTCTATCGCAAGGCGGCGGAGATCGGCCTGCTCGGGCTCGGCTTTCCGGAGGAATACGGCGGCACGCCGGCTGACAATTTCATGTGGATCGTCTCGGTGCAGGAATTGGCGCGCGCGGGCGCCGGCGGTGTCAGCGCCAGCCTGAAGAGTCACTCGATCGGTGCGCCGCCGATCGCGCGTGCCGGCACGGCGGAATTCAAGGCGAAGGTGCTACCGCAAATTCTGTCCGGCGAGAAAATCTCGGCGCTGGCCATCACCGAGCCGAGCGGGGGTTCCGACGTCGCCAACCTGCATACCAGCGCGCGGCGTGAGGGCGACGTTTACGTGGTCAACGGCGAGAAGACCTTCATCACCTCGGGAATGCGCGCGGACTATATCACGACGGCGGTGCGCACCGGCGGGCCGGGGCCGGGCGGCGTCAGCCTGCTCGTGATCCCCGGCGATACGCCCGGCCTGTCACGCACACAGCTGAAGAAAATGGGTTGGTGGGCGTCCGATACCGCGACCTTGCACTTCGACAATTGCCGCGTGCCCGCCGGCAATCTGCTTGGCGAGGAAGGTGCCGGCTTCAAGATCATCATGCATAATTTCAACAGCGAGCGCCTGACCATGGCGGCGGGTTGCACCGCGGCGGCCCGGGTCTGCCTCGACGAAGCCATCGAGTATGCGAAGCAGCGTCACACCTTCGGCAAGCCGTTGACCCAGCATCAGGTAATCCGTCACAAGCTGGTCGACATGGCGCAACGCGTCGCGGCTTCGCAGGCCATGCTGGAAATGCTGGCGTGGCGGCTCGATCAGGGTGAAAGTCCGGTGGCCGAAATCTGCATGCTGAAGAACCAGGCAACCCAGACCATGGCGTTCTGCGCTTCCGAAGCCGTGCAGATCTTTGGCGGCGCGGGTTTCATGCGCGGCGTCAAGGTCGAGCGCATCTATCGCGAGGTCAAGGTCAATGCGATTGGCGGCGGCACCGAGGAGATCATGAAGGATCTCGCCAGCCGTCAGATGGGACTGTAACAAGATTACAATAAAACGAGAGGAACGACCGAGGATGCTTTTCACCGCCGATCACGACGAGCCGCGCCGCATTCTGCAAAGGTTCATCGCCAACGAGATCAACCCGCATGTCGATCAGTGGGAAGCCGACGGCATCTTCCCGGCGCACGAGGTGTTCAAGAAACTCGGCGATCTCGGCTTTCTCGGTCTCAACAAGCCGGTCGAGTTCGGCGGGCAAGGGCTCGACTACAGCTACGCGTTGATGATGGCGGAAGAACTCGGCAACATTCGCTGCGGCGGGGTGCCGATGGCCATCGGCGTGCAGACCGACATGGCGACGCCGGCGTTGGCGAAGTTCGGCTCCGACGAGGTGCGACGCGAATTTCTTGCTCCGGCGGTCGCCGGGGACATGGTGGCCTGCATCGGTGTTTCCGAGCCGGGCGCGGGTTCGGACGTCGCTTCGATCAAGACCAATGCGCGTTCGGACGGCGACGACTACGTCATCAATGGCGGCAAGCTGTGGATCACCAACGGCACCCAGGCCGACTGGATTTGCCTTTTGGCCAATACCAGCGACGGAGCAGTTCACCGCAACAAGTCGCTGATTTGCGTTCCGATGAAGAGCAAGGGCGTTAACGTCGCCCGCAAGCTTGACAAGATGGGCATGCGCTCGTCGGACACCGCGCAGATTTTCTTCGAGGACGTCCGCGTGCCGAAACGCAACCGGATCGGCGAGGAAGGCAAGGGCTTCACCTATCAGATGATCCAGTTTCAGGAAGAGCGGTTGTGGGGCGCGGCCGCCGGGCTGAAGCGCCATGAGGTCATCATTGATGATACCATCGAATACACGCGCAACCGCAAGGCGTTCGGCCAAAGCATTCTCGATAATCAGGTGGTGCATTTCCGGCTTGCCGAGCTGCAAACCGAAGTCGAGTTATTGCGCTCGCTGATTTATCGCGCGGCCGAGGCCCTGGTCGCGGGCGAGGATGTCACCAAGCTCGCCACCATGGCGAAGCTGCGCGCGGGGCGGCTCAACCGCGAAGTGCCTGACGCCTGCCTGCAATATTGGGGCGGTATGGGCTTCATGAACGAGACGCCGGTGAGCCGCGCCTATCGCGACGGCCGCCTGACTTCGATCGGCGGCGGCGCCGATGAAGTGATGCTGTCGATCCTGTGCAAGATGATGGGCACGCTGCCGGGAGCGAAAACCAACAAGCCGGAGGCGAAATGATCACGCTCTATCACTGCTTCGGCGCGCGCTCATTTCGTCCGTTGTGGATGCTGGAGGAGCTTGGGCTTCCCTATGAACTCAAGATGCTCCCGTTCCCGCCGCGCGTGCTGGCGAAGGAATATCTCGCGATCAATCCGCTCGGCACCATCCCGTTCATGATCGATGGCGACACCAGGATGTCGGAGTCTTCCGGGATCTGTCACTATCTTGGCACCCGTCACGGGCCGACGCCGCTGATCGTCGGGCCGGACGAGCCGGCCTTTGGGGCGTTCCTGAACTGGATGTATTTCAGCGACGCGACGTTGACCTTTCCGCAGACGCTGGTGCTCCGCTACGGTGAGTTGGAGCCGGAGGAGCGGCGCAATCCGCAGGTGGTGCAGGATTACGCGAAATGGTTCCTGGGCCGGCTGCGTGTCGTTGAGGCGGCGACCGGGCAGACGGAAACGCTGTGCGCCGGGCGCTTCACCGCCGCCGATATCGTCAACGGCTATGCGCTGCGCCTCGCCGGAAACATCGGGCTCGCCAAGGATTTCGGGCCGAACGTCGCGGCCTATTGGGCGCGCCTGCAGCAGCGCGAGGGCTACCAGCGCGCCGTGGCTGCGGAAACCCGCGCCAGCGAGGAGCAAAAGGTTCCGCGGCGAACCTGAGGAGAGCGCAGCCACACCGGCGCGATGCTTCGCCGCAGGCGTCGCGACACGTCGAGACCGGGGCCGTTCGGCGGTGACTTCCGGTCCGGTTGCTGTATGCTCGGCAAGCCCCGGAGAGGGCCGCGCCGGGGACCAAGGACCCGGCGCGACAGGAACGGCGATCGCGGGAGCGAACAGCATGGACGACGGCGCGCGCCCGGCTTCAGGACATCTGATGTTGATCAGTCCGGAGCGGGTTTTCTATGCCGGACTGCTCGGCAAGCCGAAACGGCGAACCAGCGGCGGCCTGAATGTTTATGTCGCGCTGCATGGAGAACTCAGCGTCGTGCAAGGCGGCACGGTCACGCGCGGTGAGATGGTCGTGGTGGCGCCCTATACCGTGCACAGCGTCGAAAGTGACTATCCCTCGACCATTTGCATACTGATCGAGCCGGAAACGGTGCTGCCGTCGGCGCTGCGGGCGCTCGAACAGCGTCTGCTCGGTCCGGCCGGCGAGGCGATGACGGCGCGGATTCGCGGCGCCTACGATGCGCTGCGCATCACCGGCCGCCGCGAGGGGTTCACCACCTGCGAGTTTGACACGATCTTTTTCGGCGAGCCGCTCGCGGCGCGTGCGCTTGACCAGCGGATCGTCGATTCCATCGCGAGGCTGTGCGAATTCTCCAATGTCAATGTCAACGCAGCCGAGTGCGCGGCGGCGGTGCGGTTGTCGCAATCGCGCTTCCTGCATCTGTTCAAGGAGCAGACCGGCGTGTCGTTCCGCGCCTTCAGGGCCTGGAAGCGGGCGCGGCATCTGCTGCATTACGTCAATGAGGACATCAATCTCGCGCATCTGGCGCAGGACATCGGCTATCCGGATTCGACGCATTTCAGCCATTCCATCCGCCGTTTCTACGGATTGAAGCCGCGCTCCATCTTCATCGGCTCGCGCGATCTCGCGATCTATCGCAGCGATGCGTCGATCGAACTCGGTTTGCGTTCCGGCAGATCTTGAGAGCCTCGATTATTTCGTCATGACCGGGCTTGTCCCGGTCATCCACGATTCTTGCAGGCGGCAGATCAAGACGTGGATGGCCGGAATAAATCCGGCCATGACGGGCTGTAATGAAACGTACCCGAATACACCAATCCCTCTTCAGCGAACCCTTGACGCCCACGACATCGCAATAGCCGGTTGACGCAAGAAGCCGTGCAAGCGGTTTCGCATCATGTCCTCACGCATCCGCCGACCATGATCGGCAGGCAAATGAGGGCTTTTCCGGCATGAGCGACAAGGTTGTCATCACCTGCGCGCTGAACGGCGTGCTGACCGATCCCAAGCAGCATCATGTGCCGGTAACGCCGAAAGAAATGGCGCGCGAGGCCAAGGCTGCGTACGACGCCGGCGCCAGCGTCATGCATATCCATTTGCGCCAGCAGGCCCCGAACAAGGGTCACCTGCCATCGTGGGAGGTCAGCGTTTCGCGCGAGATTCAGCAGGCGATCCGCGAGGCCTGTCCGGGCGTCATCATCAATCACACCACTGGCACCTCAGGTCCCGAATATGCCGGCCCGCTCGCCTGCGTGCGCGAGACGAAGCCCGAAATGGCGGCCTGCAATGCCGGCTCGCTGAACTACCTGAAAGTGAAAGCCGACAACACTTGGGCCTGGCCGCCGATGATGTTCGACAATTCGGTGGAGAAGGTGCAGGACTTTCTCGATGCGATGAAGGATGCCGGCACGGTGCCGGAGTTCGAATGCTTCGATGTCGGCATTGTCCGTTGCGTCGGAATGTATCGCCAGACCGGCATGTATGCGGGCCCGCTGGAATACAACTTCGTCATGGGGGTTGCGTCGGGAATGCCGGCCGATCCCGAATTGCTGCCCATTCTCATCAAGCTGAAGCTGCCAGACGCAAAATTCCAGGTCACCGCGATCGGCCGCGCCGAAATCTGGCCGCTGCATCGCCGTTGTGCTGAACTCGGCGGTCATTTGCGCACGGGACTTGAGGATACGTTCTATCGCCCCGACGGCAGCAAGGTGACGTCCAACGGCCAATTGATCGAAACCATGGCGCAATATGCTCGCGAGGCCGGCCGCACGATTGCAAGCCCGGCCGAAGCGCGGCAGATTTTCGGAATCAGGAACTAGCATCAAATAACGGAAGGCCAGCGGCCGCAGAGCCGCGGCATTGCACAATCGGGAGGAAGATCATCATGAGTAATCTGGAAGCAACCGGTGGCGTACCGGGACCGGGCCGCATCGGTCGCGTCGCCGTCGGCGACCTGTTGAAACGCGCCGCACGCCGTTTCCCTGACCGCATCGCGCTCACCGAAGGCGTGCGCTGCGTCAGCTACACGGAGCTGGAGCGCGACGCCAACCGCTTCGCCAATTATCTCGTCGCGCGCGGCCTCAAGCCCGGCGACAAGATTTCGACCATCTGCAACAACTCGGTCGAATTCGTCAAAGCGTTGTTCGGCATCCATCGCGCCGGACTGGTGTGGGTGCCGATCAACACCATGCTCGGCCCCGACGACATGAGCTATATCCTCGATCACGCCGGCGTTCGCTTCGCGCTGATCGATGACAATCTCCACGCTCAGGCGGATCGTCGTGCGGCGCTGGAGCAGCGTGACGTCAAGATGGTCGCGGTCGATCTTGCCGGCAAGGCGAAAGAGCAGGGGCTGGAAGAATTCAACGCGCTGCTTCAAGGCCAATCCGACATCGAGCCGGAAATCGCCTTCGACGACCGCGATCTGGCGATGATCATCTACACCAGCGGCACCACGTCGCGGCCGAAGGGCGCGATGCATTGTCATCTCGCGGTGGTGATGGCGGCAATGAGCAATGCCATCGAGATGCATCTCGACCGCAACGATGGCATCACCGGCCAGTTCCCGCTGTTCCACTGCGCGGCGCACGTATTGCTGCTGACCTATCTCGCGGTCGGCGGCAAGATGGCGCTGATGCGTGGTTTTGATCCGGTGGCTTGCATGGAGGCGATCGAGCGCGACAAGCTCTCGATCTTCATCGGTCTGCCGCTGATGTATCAGGCGATCCTCGATCACCCGCGTCGCAAGGAGTTCGATCTCTCCACTTTGCGGACCTGCATCTATACCATGGCGCCGATGCCGCGCCCGTTGCTGGAGCGATGCGTTGACGAACTGTGCCCGAATTTCGTGCAGCCGAGCGGCCAGACCGAGATGTATCCGGCGACGACGATGTCGCAGCCGGATCGCCAGCTCAAGCGCTTCGGCAACTACTGGGGCGAGTCGATGATCGTCAACGAAACCGCGATCATGGACGACGACGGAAATCTGCTGCCACGCAATCAGGTCGGCGAGATTGTGCATCGCGGCCCCAACGTCATGCTCGGTTACTACAAGGACCCGAAGGCGACCGAGGACGCGCGCAAGTTCGGCTGGCATCACACCGGCGACCTTGGTTTGATCGATGATCACGGCGAGGTTCTGTTCCTCGATCGGAAGAAGGACATGATCAAGTCCGGCGGCGAGAACGTCGCCTCGGTGAAAATCGAGGAGACCTTGATGGCCCACCCGGCGGTGCTTGCCGCCGCCGTAGTCGGCCTCCCGCACCCGCAGTGGGGTGAGGCGGTATCGGCCTTCATCAAGCTCAAGCCGGGCGCGCAGGCGGACGAGGGCGCGATTATCGAGCATTGCCGCAAGCACCTCGGCGGCTTTCAGGTGCCGAAGTTCGTCAAGCTGCTGGACGACATGCCAATGACCGCCACCGGCAAGCTGCGCAAAGTCGAGTTGCGCCAGCAGTTCAGCGAACATTTCGCGCAAGGGTAATGCGGGATGGGCGTGTGGAGCGATTACCGTCACCCTGAGGTGCCGTCGCACAAGCGACGACCTCGAAGGGCGACGGTCATTCTTCGAGGCTCGCTTCGCTCATACCTCAGGACGATGGCGCGTCCTTAAAGTTCTGGAGAAACGATCGCAATATGGCTGTCATTGAATCGACCATCGCGACCGGCAGCGCCGGTTTCAAGGCCAACCGCGACGGCATGTTGGCTCTGATCGAGCGGATGCGGACGCTGGAGGAGCGCAGCCGTGCCAAGTCCGCCGCCGCCAAGGATCGCTTCCACAAGCGCCACCAGTTGCTGCCGCGTGAGCGCGTGGCGCTGGTGCTCGACCCCGGCGCGCCGTTTCTCGAACTCTCGACGCTCGCCGGTTACATGTTCGACGTGCCGGACCCGGACAAGAGCGCGCCGGGCGGCGGCCTTGTCGCCGGCATCGGCTTCGTCTCCGGCATTCGCTGCATGGTCAGCGCCAACGACGCTGGCATCGATGCCGGCGCGTTGCAGCCCTACGGCCTCGACAAGACCTTGCGGGTGCAGGAGTTGGCGCTGGAAAACCGGCTGCCTTACGTGCAACTGGTGGAAAGCGCCGGCGCCAACCTGTTGCGCTATCGCGTCGAGGACTTCGTGCGCGGCGGCAATATCTTCCGCAACCTGGCGCGGCTGTCGGCGGCAGGATTGCCGGTGGTGACGGTGACGCACGGTTCGTCCACTGCGGGCGGCGCGTACCAGACCGGCCTGTCGGACTACATCGTCATGGTACGCGGTCGCACCCGCGCGTTCCTGGCCGGGCCGCCGCTGCTGAAAGCCGCGACCGGTGAGATCGCCACCGAGGAAGAACTCGGCGGCGCGGTGATGCACACGAGCGTTTCCGGCCTTGGCGACTATCTTGCGGAAGACGACCGCGACGCGCTGCGCATCGCGCGCGATATCATGGCCGGGCTTGACTGGGATCGGCCGCAAGCCGACGAGAAGCGCATCCAGGCGCGACCACCGCGCTATGACGTCGAGGAACTGCTCGGTATCATGCCGATGGACCACAAGCGCCCCGTCGACATGCGGCAGGCTATCGCGCGTTTTGTCGACGATTCCGATTTCGTCGAGTTCGGATCGGATTACGGGCCGGCGACGGTGTGCGGACAGGCGCGCATCGAAGGCCATGCCATCGGCATCATCACCAACAACGGGCCGCTCGATCCCGCCGGAGCCAACAAGGCGACGCATTTCATTCAGGCGTGCTGCCAGTCTCAGACGCCGCTGCTTTATCTCAACAACACCACCGGCTACATGGTCGGCAAGGCTTATGAAGAAGCCGGCATGATCAAGCACGGCTCGAAGATGATCCAGGCGGTGACGAGCGCCACCGTGCCACAAATCACCATCTATTGCGGCGCGTCGTTCGGGGCTGGCAATTACGGCATGTGCGGGCGCGGCTTCCATCCGCGCTTTTGCTTCTCGTGGCCGAACGCCAAGACGGCGGTGATGGGCGGCGAGCAGGCGGCGGAAACCATGGCGATCGTCACCGAGGCCGCCGCCGCCCGCAAGGGCGCACCGGTCGAGCGCGATAAGATCGATGCGATGAAGGCCAAGATTACAGCGGTATTCGATGGCCAGATGGACGTGTTCTCGACCAGCGCTCGCGTGCTCGATGATGGCGTCATCGATCCGCGCGACACTCGCGCGGTGCTCGCCGAAGTGATGGCGATTTGCCGCGAGGGCGACGTTTGCACGCCGCATCGCATGCAGTTCTCGGTGGCGCGGCCATGAGTGGGGATCGTATCGTGAGGTTCACCCCGTTCCGCAAGATCCTGGTCGCCAATCGCGGCGAGATCGCGCTGCGTGTGATGCGCACCGCGCGGCGTCTCGGTTTCTCTACGGTCGCGGTCTACTCGGATGCCGACGCCGACGCTCCGCACGTCCGCGCCGCCGATCAGGCGGTGCGCATCGGCGAGCCGCTACCGGCGCAATCCTATCTGCGCATCGACGCCATCATCGCGGCGGCGAAAGCCACGGGGGCCGACGCCGTGCATCCGGGCTACGGCTTCCTCGCCGAGAACGAGGATTTCGCGAGCGCCTGCCGCGACGCGGGATTGGTGTTCATCGGTCCTTCGCCCGAAGCCATCGAATCGATGGGCAACAAGGCCGGCGCCAAGGCCATCATGCAAAAGGCCGGCGTGCCCTGCGTGCCGGGCTATCAGGGCGAGGACCAGTCTGACGCCACCATGGCGGCGGAAGCCGCGCGCATCGGCTTCCCGGTGATGATCAAGGCGGTGGCCGGCGGTGGTGGGCGCGGCATGCGGCTGGTCGAGAGCGCGGACGCGTTCCCGGATCACCTGCGCAGCGCGCGCTCCGAAGCGCAGGGCGCGTTCGGCGATCCCACCGTCATTCTCGAGCGCGCCATCGTCGAGCCGCGTCATATCGAGATTCAGGTGTTCGGTGACCGCTACGGCAACGCCGTCCATCTTGGCGAGCGCGACTGCTCGGTGCAGCGGCGGCACCAGAAGGTGATCGAGGAAGCACCGTCGCCGGCGGTGACGCGAGAGTTGCGCGCGCGGATGGGCGAAATCGCGGTGAAGGCGGTCAAAGCCATCGGCTACGAGGGCGCGGGCACGCTGGAATTCCTGTTGGATACGACCGGCAATTTCTACTTCATGGAGATGAACACGCGCCTGCAAGTCGAGCATCCGGTGACGGAAGCGATCACCGGGCTCGATCTGGTCGAATTGCAACTGCGCATCGCGTCTGGTGAGCCGCTGCCGCTCAATCAGGAGGATATCCGTTTCTCCGGCCACGCCATCGAAGTGCGGCTGTGTTCGGAGGATGCGCGCCACGGCTTCATGCCGCAGTCGGGCCGGATGCTGGAATGGCAACCGCCGGAGCATCTGCGAGTCGAGCACGCATTGCACTCCGGCATCGAGATTCCGCCGTTCTACGATTCCATGATCGCCAAGGTGATTGCTCACGGCGCGACCCGTGACGAAGCGCGGCGGCGATTGATCCATGGCCTTGAACAGACCGTGGCGTTCGGCGTTACCACCAATCAGGAGTTTCTGACATCCTGCCTGCGCAACGAGGTGTTCGCGCAAGGCGGCGCCAACACCGCATTCATCGGACAACATGTCGACGACCTGTTGGCGAGGCCGCCTATTGCCGGGATTCCCAATGATGCGCTGGCGGCACTGTTGCTTTACGTCACCGATCCGCACGCCGCGCCATGGCGTGCCGGCCGTTCGCTGGCAACGACCTTCCCGATGCTGATGCGCTTCGCCATCGATGGCGAGATCTGCGAGATCGAAATCGCGCGAACCCGCGAGGGCGATTACGCCATCGGCTCGAACGGGGATGGCCGCCGCATCGCCATCGCGGCTCTCGAGGGCGATACCATTCGCGTCAAAGACGAAGGCTTGACCGAAAACGTGCGCCATTGCAGCGACGGTAGCCATCTTTACATTCTGCGCGATGGCGCCGTGCTGGCGGTTCGCGATCTCACGCGCGCCGCGCCGGAGCGGGCGGCGGCGGACGGTGGAGACGGTAAGTTGCGCGCTGCGCTCAACGGCCGCGTGGTGGCGGTGCTGGTTAAGCCCGGCGATGCGGTCAAGGCCGGGCAGCCGGTGGTGACGCTCGAAGCGATGAAAATGGAGCACGTGCATGTCGCGCCGGTTTCGGGCATCATCGCGGAACTCGGCGTTACCGAAGGCGAGCAGGTCACCACCGGCCACATCGTCGCGGTGATCGATCCGGCGAAGGATGAAGCGGCATAACCACAGGACACGGTAGACGATGGCGGACAATACGAGCGTAGTGCAGGAGAAGCGCGGGCAGGCCCTCTGGATCACCATCAATCGCCCCGAGAAGCGCAACGCGCTCAACGCCGAAGTGATTGCCGGCATCGTGCGCGGCTATCGCGAGGCGCATGACGATCCCGCCATCCGCGTCATCGTGCTGACCGGAGCGGGCGACAAGGCATTCTGCGCCGGCGCCGACCTGGCGAACACCGGCGGCGCTTTTGCTGCGATGGATTTCGCCAAGCCCAACGTCGATTACGCCGACCTGTTGCGATTGTCGCAGAACGCTACCAAGCCGTCGATCGCGCGCATCAATGGCGTGTGCATGGCCGGCGGCATGGGCTTGCTGTGCATGACCGATATGGCGGTGGCGACGGAGACGGCGATCTTTGGCCTGCCGGAAGTCAAGGTCGGCGTGTTCCCGATGCAGGTGATGAGCCTGCTGCAATCGCTGGCTCCGCGGCGGCTGATCAACGAGTGGTCGCTGACCGGCGAGCCGTTCGATGTCCACGCCGCGCAGGCCGCCGGTCTCGTCAACCATATCGCGCCGGCCGGAGAACTCGACGCCAAAGTCGAGTGGCTGATTGGCCGCCTCACCGACAAGTCGCCGACAGCAATTCGCCGCGGCAAATACGCCATGCGCGCCATTGCTGCGATGTCGTTCGACGAGGCGATTGCCTACACCGAAAGCCAGATCGCGTTGTTGGCGATGACCGAGGATGCCAAGGAAGGCTTGAAAGCCTTCGGGGAGAAGCGGAAGCCGTCGTGGCCAGGGCGCTGACCTCTCCCGGATGGTACAAGCCGGTAGAAACAAAGCGGGAGATTGCGATGCTGATGACGGAGTTGGTGCGCCGCGGCGCGGTCTATTTTGGATCGCGAACGGCGGTGATGTATGGCAACGACAAGCTTACCTTCACGCAAGTGGACCAACTCTCGAACCAGATCGCCAACGTCTTCATCAATACGCTGGAACTGGCGGTCGGCACCAGGGTCGGGTTGTTGCTGAACAATTCGGTGTTCACCATTCCTGTGGATTTCGGTTTCGCGAAAGCGCGGCTGGCGCGGGTGCCGCTCAACGCGCGGCTCTCAGAGGCGGAGCAGCAGCAGATGCTGCAGGGCGCGGGAGTTGGCATCCTGCTGCACGGCGCCGACCTTGCCGATCGCGCGCGCGAACTGGCGGAGGCCATGCCGGGATTGCGGACCATCAGCATCGGCGATGCCGCCAACACGAGCGATCTTCAAGCGCTGGCGAAAGCCCAGCCGACGACGCCGCCCGACCGCAAGCCGGAAGCCGAGGACATCGTCATTACCATCTTCACCTCCGGCACCACCGGCAAGTTGAAAGCCGTCGAGCACACCCAGGCGAGTTGGGCGGCGATGGCACTGAATATCCTCGCCAATCACGACGTGCGAGAAGGCGACATCATGTTGCACGCTGCATCGATGATCCACGCCAGCGGCTGCTTCATCCTGCCGTACTGGATCAGTGGTGCGACGGCGGCGGTGCTCCCCGGTTTCACGCCGGCGTCGTATATCGAGGCGGTCGAGCGTTGGAAGCCGACCGCGCTCAACATGGTGCCGACCATGCTCGGTATGCTGCTGGACCAGCCCGGCATCGCGGAGGCGGATTTCAACTCCGTGCGTTCGATCATCTATGGCGCGTCGCCGATGCCGCGCCCGACCATCAACCGCGCGCTCAAATTGTGGGGCCCGCGCTTCCTGCAATATTACGGGCAGACTGAGGCGCCCGTGTTCATCACGCACCTGACCAAGGAGGATCACATCGGTCCGAACGCGGAGCAGCGCCTCGCCGCTTGTGGACGGCCGAGCATCGATTGCGAGATCCGTCTGGTGGACGAGGATGGCAATGAGGTCACGCCGGGTGAAGTCGGGGAGATCGCGCTGCGATCGCCGTTCATGATGCGCGGCTATTTCGATGCGCCGGAACTTAACGCGCAGATGGCGCTGCCTGGCGGCTTCATTCGCACGCGCGACGTCGGCCGCTTCGACGAGGACGGCTACCTTTATCTCGTTGACCGCACATCGGACATGATCGTCACCGGCGGATACAACGTCTATCCGCGCGAGGTCGAGGATGCACTTGCCGCGCATCCGGCAGTGCGCGAGGTAGTGGTGGTCGGCATTCCGGACGACAAGTGGGGCGAGGCGGTCGCCGCCTTTGTCGCGCTACGGCCCGATCAGCAGGCGGACGACGCCGCGCTGATGGCCTTCGCCCGCGATAGGCTCGCCGGCTATAAAGTGCCGAAGTCGGTGCACTTCATCAACGAGGTGCCGAAAAGCCCGGTTGGAAAGTTGCTCCGCCGCGCGGTACGCGATCCGTTCTGGAAGGGCCGCGAGCGCCGTATCGGATAGCGAAATCGGTTCGCGCTTATATTGCGATCGGCTGTCCGATCACCCGGGACGATGCCTGAGCCTCGTTGACCATCACCATCCGGCAGCATTACGTAGACTAGCGAAATGCATTGCCCTTGATCTGAGGGCAGGATGTCGATCCGGTTGAAGAAATCTGCACGATCCGTCCGATTCCGAAGCCCCGCTGCAGGTCCTTGCGGCCGAGAAAGCGAAGAGTGGCACGAGGGTACGCGTTGCAGAACCGCGACAGCGTTGCGGCGGTGGCAGGGATGGTGTCCTGCTTCGGAATTGCAGCGATGCCACCGTCGCGCAAAACAAAGGCGTCCTTCACATTGGGCATCGAGATCGTGTCGAGGCAGACCTTGAAAAGATTGCGGTACGTGTCCGCCGGTCCTGGCAAATCTCCCGCGCTGCCACCGAGAAGGTAATCGCGGCTCTTGGTGCAACTCTCGGCACGAGCCGGCATTGCGGCAAGCGTGGCCACTGCGACGAGAAACAGCATCAGATGTTTGAACACGCCGTCTCCGGGTCGTTGATCTCGAGGGTCAATCTTCGGCCGGAATCTGCAATCTTTCGCCATGGGCACTCGCCTGGTGTGACGCTTGCATGTGTCGTGCGTTTCGTTCAGCCGAATGCGGCAAGCCGTAAGTTTCGGCCGCGCAACGTTCCCAAGACAATGTGCGGGCGTGCATCCTGGCGTGCTCCGCCAGGGTGACGCGCAGTTCGCGTTCGGTGACAAGGCGGTTGATGGCGTGAGCGATTGCGTCGATCGATGGCTCAACGAGAGCGCCGGTCTTGTTTGCGACGACGGCATCGGGCACGCCGCCGATCGCCGTGGCGACGCTCGGCAAGCCAACCGCGGCAGCCTCCAGATAAACGAGCCCGAAACCCTCGATGCGACCGGAGGGATCCGGAACTCCCGTGAGGCAGAAGAAATCACATGCGCCATAGAGATCGCGAATGTCGCGATCCGAAAGTTTGCCGGGCATGCGGATATCGCAATCCGATTCCGAAGCGAGACGACGCAATTGATCGACATAATCCGCTTCTCCCGGAGGACCCACGATCAGCCAGACGATCCGTCTGCGTATCTCATCCGGTAAACGGGCGAGTGCGGCGAGGGCCATATGATGACCTTTGCGTCGAGTGAGCCGAGCAACGGTCACCATGACGATTTTATCATCCGGAATCCCATGAGTTTGCCGAACGGCGTTGCGCGAAGCGCGTGGTCCGAACCAGAAGCCGGACACGCCAAGCGGGACAGCCTTGATCCGATTCGAATCTATGGAGAAGCGTCGTTGAAACAGGTCACGCGTATATCGGCTATTGGCGACGACTTCGGTGCGTGATCCGAAAACGCCCGTCGTGGCAATGGCGAGACGCTTTAGCCGTGTTTGTGTTTCGTTGATCTCGGTGCCATGCACCGTGACGATGAAGCGTGCGGACGTACGGCGTCGCGACAGGGCGGTCGGGATGAAGAAGGGCCAATCGGCCGCGTGAACGACATCGTAAGCCTCGGAGGCAACCCGATCGCGCGTCAACCGGATTTTCGCCGGCAGGTTCTTCATCGAGTGAAGATCGCCGCGAAAACGACGAACTTGAAACGGCAGTCTCCGATCATCGGAAGTCGAATCGGATCCATAGTCCGGTGCAATCAGGGTCACTTCAGCTCCGAGCCCGATTGCTGCCGTAGCGATCTCGCGTGCGTAGGTTCCGATGCCACCCATCGCCGGAGAGAATTCGCTCGTAAGAAGCAAAATCTTCAATGTCGTCTCAATGAGATGGAATGGCCTTGACGATCCCGCGTGCGTTCTGAATTTCCTGATGATAACGGAAGACGCGTGCGAGTTGTGTATCCGGCGTGAACAAGCGGATATGGGTTGCAATCCGAACCGGATCGATTGTTCCCATTTCAATCTGCCTTTCGATGTCTATGAACCGTTGAGCGAGTTGATCCGCCATGCCGCCGCGCGAATTTGTGCGTGGGACAAGGAAACCGCTCTCGCCGTCCCGGATGACGGATTCGAGTTGGGGGAGGTGGGTTGCGACCACCGGACGGCCGACCGCAAGCGTTTCGAGAACAAAACGCGGCATGCCCTCGAATTCTGACGTAAGAATGCCGGAGTGCGCATGCGCCAGTGTGGCAGCCATCCCGGCGGCGTCCTTGAAGCCGTGCTGGACGGTGATGTCCTCGATCTTGTTGAATTCAACGAAACGATGCGGATCGCTGGTGCCGACATAGTGAAATTCGACCGGACGCGCCAGCCGCTGGCGCAGCCGATCGATCGTCATGAACATCAAGTCAGGGTCCTTGAATTCATCGAGGCGTCCGGCGAATGTGATACGAAAGGCGTCGGAATGATCGGAAAAAGGCTGTGGTTCAAATATCTCGGTGTTAACCCAGGTCCATAGCGTATCGATCTTGCTTCGTCGGCGCGGGTAGGTGTTTTGAAGCCGTTCCGTGATGAACGGATTGACGCAAAGGAACTTCTCGCTCATCGCGACCGCAAACCGTTCGCCGGCATTGTGAACGAAGGAGTACTTCTTCAGCAATGAATCCATTTGCAGCTTTGGAGCGCCTTCGCCATGCAGCATTTGTATGAATGGCGATCGCAGAATGGCCGGCAACCAGGAAAATTCGACTCGTCGCAAATCGATCGAGCAACGTCGCGTTCGAATCAATCGCGCAATCAGTCCGAAATGACTGATTAATGCAGCAAAAAACTGGCCGGTCAGTGAAGAGCGAATGCTGCGTGCCGCTTCCCGTGCTTTCTGGTCCGAATAGTGAAGAATCGGAAGAAAGTCGAACGATCGTCCCCTGAACGTCAATCGATGGATTTTACCGAGCGACATCCGACCGGTTGAATCCACGCCGATCAGCAGCAGATCTGTGTTGTCGGGATGGAACGTGATGAAATCGCGAATGTAAGTCTCGAGACCTCCGACTTTCTCTCCCCGAGGATCGAACGGATGGATCAGGCAAATATTGTAACGCGCTTCTTTCGCGGGAGGTGCATTGCGTGCGCGCTGTGCAAGCGTGATGGTTGAGATCATGCGGTCCGTCTCCTGCGTGCATTCAGAATCTGTGGAAGGCTTTGAAGGGCGAGCCTTGGAATTATCGCCGCGCAGCGAGCGTAACGGGGGCCGAGACGCCCGGGATCGCGCATCATGCGCCATGCCCATTCGAGGCCGGTCTTCTGGGTAAACCGGGGAGCGCGGTTCTGCGTGTTCGCGACGAAGTCCAGCGCGGCGCCGATGCATAGGAGCCCCGTGGAGGGGAGTTGATCGAGACAGCGTGCCGCAAAAATCTCCTGTCTGGGTGCGCCCAGTGCGACAAAGCAAAGTCTGGCGCCGGAAGCGCGAATGCGCTCGATCGCATCATTCGCTTCGTCGGAATGGGGATCGAAGGTTGGGCCGGGCGAATGGGATCCGACAATCTCGAGGCCCGCATAGCGTTTCGCCAGACGCCTCCCGGCCCGGTGAAGCGTCAACCTGTTTGATCCGAAGAGATAGACCGAAAGGCCGTTTCGGCCGGCCTCGGCACACAGTGGATGCACGAGATCGGCGCCCGTCGTGCGTTCGATCGCGGCGCCGGCGAGGCGGCCCAGGACGACGATCGGAAATCCGTCCGCCGTGATGAACCTTGCTCGTCGATAAGCAGTCCGAAACTCCGGTTGTTTGTTGAGCTTCTCGATATGATCGAGATTGAGCGTACAGAGGCTGAACGCATCACCGGCTTGCGCAGCCGCGATGATCGAGGTGACTGCTTCGGACATCGAGAATGTGTTGATCGCGAGACCGTCGATCATGAGGTCGTCGTTTTTCCGCATCCGCGCATCCAACATGGCAATCTCCAGGCTTTACTTTGGCGACGGATTGGCGCGCGACGATGTCGTGTAAATTTTTCCCGACATGAATCGACGTTCGATGATCGTCGTCATCAAATCGAACTATTGCGACGCAACGATGGCGTTGCTGCTTGCAAAGAATGCATGGATGAAATTTCGAAACGAAGGATGCGTTATGCAACTGATCCATTCGCGACGGCGAATGCTGTCGCTCCTTGCCGGTGCGGGTGTTGGCATGTGCACGCGCGCGACAACCGCAGCAACGGATCGAGGTCTCGGCGAAGTTGCCGCCGCAAATGGAATAGTATTCGGTGCTGCCGCTGGACCTGTCATCGACAAGGATCGCGCCTATCGCGCGCTATACGAGTCGCACGCGCGCATCGTTACAACCGATGTCGCATTGAAGATGGGAACCATCGCACCGCGTCCCGGCCCGAAGCAGTACGGCAGTGCCGATCGGTTGCTTCAATTCTGTGCGCAGAACGGAATCCCGATGCGCGGACATTGTCTGATCTGGAATGAATGGGTTCCGGCTTGGATCAAGTCCATGGGCGGAGCGGAACGAAGGGGCTTCTTCGACCGCTACATCGATGAAGTGGTCGGTCGATACGAAGGAAAGCTTCAATCCTGGGATATCGTGAACGAGCCGTTCTGGCCGGGTCACAAAGCGCCCGGCGGGTATCGGCTTGGCCCGTGGTATGACGCGTTTGGAGCCGACTATGTGCGACGAGCCTTTGTGCGCGCGGGTCAAATCGACAAGACGACGAAGCTCGTTCTGAACGAGGCCCAGACCGAGCGGGACGACGATGTCGGACACGTTGTCCGCGCCGGACTCCTACGGCTGGTCGACGAACTGAAGCACGCCGGCGCGCCGCTGCATGCCGTCGGCCTCCAAGGGCACTTGCAACCGCGCTATCCGCACGATCCGGCGAGATTCATGGAATTCGTCCATGCGTTGGCCGAACGCAAGGTCGACATTTACGTAACCGAATTCGACGTACGAGATGACACTTTTCCGGATGACATTCCAAGCCGCGACGCCAAGGTCGCGGAGACGGCTGAGAAATTCCTGTCCGATATTCTAAGTGTTCCAGCGGTGAAGATGGTCGTTGCCTGGGAGCTTTCCGACACCTATTCGTTTTATACGGATGCGGCGCGGAAAAGGGATCCGTCGGCCACCCGGCTGCCCCGGCCGCTGCCTTTTGACGGCAACATGAGTAAGAAACCTCTCTATTTTGCGATGCAGCGCGCCTTCGAGACGTCGCGGAGGTCATAGCGGCATCCCTGCTCATGCGCCGGATCGTTGCAGCCGATGACGCAGCCGCCGCGACAGCATGGATATGTACAGGAAAGCGAGTGCGACGCTGTAGACCGCTGCACCAAACGCTATGTGTGCGGCCAGCATGACATAGCTCGATGCGTCGGGAACAAACCGTAACGCAGCGGCCATCGCCATCGTTGCCAGAAAGATGCGCAGCAAATGGCCGAGGGGGAGCGTCAGGCCGAAGGCACGAAAACCGATGGTGAAGCTTGTGGTTGCTGCCACGGCGGCGGCAATTACGGTCGCGATCGCGCCCCCAACCACTCCCCAGAGCGACACGCAGGCGATGCCG
>JBARXT010000196.1:0-14402 GCA_049647485.1 Xanthobacteraceae bacterium | reverse complement strand
CCTCCCTCCTGGCCATACCTATTGCTGGAGGAACCGGCGCGAAGGTTTGGACATTCCCCACCTATTCGCTATTGCACGCCAATCTGACGCATATCGTGTTCAACATCCTGTGGTTGTTGCCGTTCGGCAGCGCAGTTGCCCGGCGGTTTGGCGCGATCCGTTTCTTTGTCTTCATGGCGGTAACGGCGGTGGCAGGTGCGGCGGCTCACTTGATAACCCACGAGCACGCTATCGCGCCGATGATCGGCGCCTCGGCGTCGGTATCCGGCGCGATGGCCGCGGCGATCCGCTTTGCCTTCGTGCGCGGTGGCTTTCTCTCGTTCCGTCGCGGCGATGCCGATGCGGCGGCAACCGTGCCGGCGCAACCGTTGTGGCGTGCGCTGCGCGATCCGCGCGTGCTCGGATTTCTGGCGGTGTGGTTCGGCATCAACATCGTCTTTGGCGTCGGCTCCATCGGCATCGGGACCGAAGGCGTCTCGGTGGCCTGGCAAGCGCATATCGGCGGCTTCTTCGCCGGGTTGTTGCTGTTCTCGCTGTTCGATCCGGTGCCGCGGCGCGGGACCCGGATTGCGGTCCCGCCGGTATCGGATTGACGCAGCACAGCTACTTGGTTCCCTTGCTTGCGAGGGTGCGTGATTTGATCCATCATCCTGTTGCATTCAGGCGAGGTGCGGGGCGCAGCCTCTGATGGCGCTGCCCACCTGATCGCGTGAACGAGACGCGTCTGTTCGTCACATGCGCGTGAACAATGTTGGCGCTGACGGGTTGCCTGAAGGCGAGAAGGTCGAGATCGCGTTGTCTCGTACCGCGCGATCGCTTTTTGGGAGGCGACTATGACCGTGCGCTCTATTCTTGATTCCAAGGGTCATCACATCGTCAGCATCGAGCCCGATATCAAGCTGTCGGACGCGGTGAAACTCCTGGCTGAGCGGCGCATCGGCGCCGTGCTGGTGATCAAGGATCAGCGGATCGAGGGGGTTTTGTCGGAGCGGGATATCGTTCGCGTGTTGGGGCAGCGCGGCGCCGCCGTACTTGATGAGCCGGTGCGCGAGGTCATGACCCGCAAAGTGGTCGGCTGCCGCGAGAAGGACACGGTTGCCGAAATCATGGAGCGCATGACCGCGGGAAAATTCCGCCACTTGCCGGTGCTGGAAGGTGACAGCATCGTCGGGCTGATTTCAATCGGCGACGTCGTCAAATGGCGCGTCATGGAGTTCGAGCGCGAACAGGAAGCGTTACAGGACTATATCAAGACCGCCTGAGCAGGCGTTTCCCATAGGTGTCGTTGCGATCGGCGGACGCCGCGATCCTTGACGCGCGGTGCCCTATTCGCTTTCGACTTGGGACTGACGATCGGCCTCCGTCGTGATCGCGCCGGGCGCAAGAATTTCGATCGCCTCCTGGATTGCTTCGATGGCGCGTTCGGTGGCGCGCGCGCCGTGGGCGATTGCCTCGTCGGCCCGATGGAATTCGAACCAGCCGATCTGGCCGACACGCGGTGCGATCAGAAGATCCGGCGGATCGCCGGCCAGCCGCGCACGCGTGATGCGATCCTGCATGATGTTGAAGGCATCGATCATCACGGTGGAAATGCCGGGGCGGCCGCCGCCGCCGAAGAACTCCCGTTTCATGGTGCGCTCGGGCGAGGAGAAGAATTTGCCGATGCCGCGCTTGGCAGGTGGCGGCGTTTCCTCGACTGCTGGCGGAACGGGATCGGTTGCCGTGCCATGCGAGAAGATGGTGGTGGCGTGACCGAAGACGTCGGTGCTGAGATTGGCGGCGATGACGATTTCGGCGCCGAGCGCGCGGGCGGTCGAAACCGGCACGGGATTGACCAGAGCGCCGTCGACCAGCCAGCGGTCGCCGACGAGAAACGGCGCAAAAATTCCCGGCAGCGCGAACGAGGCCCGCATCGCGTCGACAACGCGACCATGGGTTAGCCAGATTTCGTGACCCGTGCGAACCTCGGTTGCAACCGACGCGTATTTCACCGGGAGACTTTCGATCAGCGTTTCGCCAAGCGCGGCTTCCAATTGCGCGGCGAGCTTGTCGCCGCCGATCAGCCCGGAGCCGTTGAGCTTGATGTCGAGATAGCCGAAAATATTACGAGGCTGCAGGCCGCGCGCCCATTCCTCGAGCTTGTCGAGATGGCCGGCCGCGTATGTTCCTCCCACGACAGCGCCGATCGAGGTGCCGACGACGACGTCCGGGACGATGCCGTGCGTGATCAGCGTGCGCAGGATGCCAATATGAGCGAACCCGCGCGCCGCGCCGCCGCCCAGCGCAAGGCCAATGATTGGCCGCCGGGTCGGACCCAAGCCGATTTTAGTGCGGCCGCTGGTGTTGTTCGGTGTTTTCCCCATCGGACTCTCGAGGTTGTGCGTCGGGGATAGTCCCAATGAACCGAAAATGCCAGCGATCCGAGCCTGTGATTGACTGATGCGCCGTCGGTTCATGGCTTGAGCGCCGGATTCGACCTTGAGGCTTGAATTCGCCGCGTTTTAAGTCAAAAACCACCGCGATGATATTCTTGGGTGGCAGCAGCGGAGAGGCCGGAGCGGGCGTGCGATGGACGTGCGTTCTCGCATGTCTGTGGATGCTCGCATGGGCAACGCCGGTCGCGGCGCAACTGTTCAGCGACCGCCCGCCGCCCGTGCCCCCTGCGTCGGTTCCGGATGCACCGTCCGCGCCCGCCATCAGCTTGGCTCCGCCGTCAGGGCCAGCGTCCGGGCCGCCGCTGCCGGCGGCGCTGACGCAACCTCCGGTCACTGCCATTACGCCGCCGTCATCGCCAGCCGCAACTCCGGCACCAAACCATGCGGTGCTGGCGCTGACGGCCCGTTATGGCAAGGACTTGCCAGTCATCAACGGCGGATTGGTCTGGCGGATTTTTTCCGACAAGCCTGACGAAAGCGGTGCCTTCAAGCTGATCCGCGAAGATCGTGGCGCGACACCGAATGTCGTCCTGCCGCCGGGCAATTACATCGTGCACGTCGCGCTCGGCCTCGTCACCGCTGCGCGCTCCGTCAGCGTTCGCTCCGATACGGATCGTGAATCGTTTTTGTTGCCGGCTGGCGGGCTTCGTATCGAGGGGCGCGTCGGGACGTCGAAGATTCCGGCGAACCAGATTTCCTTCAGCGTTCACAAGGGCAGTCAGTTCGATTCCGGCGGCGAAAGCCCGGCATTGGTGCCCAACGCCACGCCGGGCGACGTGGTGATCCTGCCCGAGGGCACCTACAACATCATCTCGAATTATGGCGACGCCAACTCGGTGGTGCGCTCCGACATCCGCGTTCAGGCCGGCAAACTGACCGACGCGACGATCACGCATCGCGCCGCCGTCATCACTCTCAAACTGGTCGGTGAGAAGGGCGGCGAAGCCTTGGCCAATACGGCGTGGTCGGTGATCACGCCCGGCGGTGACGTCGTCAAGGAATCGATTGGTGCATTTCCGCGGGTGATTCTGGCCGAGGGCGAATACCGCGCCATCGCCAAGAACGAAGGCAAGGTGTTCGAGCAGTCCTTCAAGGTTGTCAACGGCGTCGACAGGGAAGTCGAGGTCGTCGCGCGGTAACGCAGCCCGACAAGATTCGGATCAGAACCGCGTCACGATATCCGCAAGCACCGGGCGAGGACGGTCTTCGTTGGCCTTTTCCGACTTGCCGATATGGATAAAGCCGACGAGTTGCTCGTCGCCATTAAGGCCAAGCCCGCTCAGCACGTCGCGATCGTAGGCGAACCAGCCGGTCAGCCAGTTGGCCCCGTAGCCGAGTGCCGTCGCGGCGGTGACGATATTCAGCGCGCTGGCTCCGGCGGACAACTGCTGCTCCCATGGCGGCACCTTGGGGTGCGCCTTCGGTGAACTGACAACCGCGATCACCAGCGGTGCTTCGGTGAGACTGGTACGCGCGCGGGCAACGTCCTCAGCCGCAGCATCCGGATTTCGTTTGGCGAAGATATTCGCGATGACGTCGCCGGCGCGATTGCGCGCCTCGCCCTGGAAAACGATGAAGCGCCACGGCGCCAGCTTGCCGTGATCGGGAACGCGCGCGCCGATGGCGAGAATGGTTTCGAGTTCGCTTTCGGTCGGGCCGTTGGCGGTCATGTCGCGCGGCTTCACGGAGCGGCGGGTCTTCAGGAAGTCAATGATATCGGACATGTATTCTGACTGCGCTTTCGTAATGGAATTGATGTGTCGACGAGCGACCTCGGCCAAGCATGATTGCAACCGATGTAACGCCGCAGATGCCCGGCACAAGGCCGGGCATCGCGACTTCGATGCAATCTAAATGCCGTGTTCAGCGGCTTCCGCGCGGGCGCGCTTGACGTCCGGCGGCGTTGCCTCATCGACCAGCGCCGCCAGCGCCTCCGCGAGCGACATCACGGTCTGACCGTCGTGGCCGAGACGGCGGATCGAAACCGAATGCGTTTCGGCTTCCTTCTTGCCGACCACGAGCAGGGCGGGGATTTTCGCCAGCGAGTGTTCGCGCACCTTGTAGTTGATTTTCTCGTTGCGCAGGTCGAGTTCGACGCGCAGTCCCGCGCGCTTCGCGGCAGCGGCGACCTGCTTCGCGTATTCGTCGCCTTCCGAGGTGATCGTGGTGACGACCGCCTGCACCGGCGCGAGCCACAGCGGGAAGTGTCCGGCGAAGTGCTCGATCAGAATGCCGGTGAAGCGCTCCATCGAACCGCAGATGGCACGATGCACCATGATCGGAATTTTCTTCGAACCGTCGGCGTCGATGTAGAAGGCGCCGAACAGCCCCGGCAGATTCAGATCGACCTGCGTGGTGCCGCACTGCCAGTCGCGGCCGATAGCGTCGCGCAGCACGTATTCGAACTTCGGGCCGTAGAACGCGCCTTCACCCGGATTGATCGCGGTCTTGATCCGTCCACCGGACTGGCTTTCGATCTCGCGCAGCACGGTCGCCATCACGCGCTCGGCGTGATCCCAGCTCTCGTCGGTGCCGACGCGTTTTTCCGGCCGCGTCGAAAGCTTGACCACGATGTCGCCGAACCCGAAATCCGAATAGGTCGACAGGATCAGCTCGTTGATTTTGAGGCATTCCTCGGCGAGTTGTTCTTCGGTGCAGAAGACATGCGCATCGTCCTGCGTGAAGCCGCGCACGCGCATCAGGCCATGCATGGCGCCGGACGGTTCGTAGCGATGCACGATGCCGAACTCCGCCATGCGCAGCGGCAGGTCGCGGTAACTTTTCAAGCCGTGTTTGAAGAGCTGCACGTGGCCGGGGCAGTTCATCGGCTTCAGCACGAACCAGCGCTTGTCCTCAGCCTCGTCGCCGGCCGACTGCGCCGCGAACATGTTCTCACGGTACCAATTCCAGTGGCCCGAGGTTTCCCACAGCGCCTTGTCGAGAATCTGCGGCGCGTTCACCTCATCGTAGTCGCCGGCGAGGCGACGGCGCATATAGGCGACCAGCGTCTGGAACAGAGTCCAACCCTTGGCGTGCCAGAACACGACGCCCGGACCTTCTTCCTGAAAGTGAAATAGATCCAGTTCGCGGCCGAGTTTGCGGTGATCGCGTTTCTCGGCTTCCTCGATCTGCTTCAGATAAGCATCGAGGTCTTCCTGCTTGGCGAACGCGGTGCCGTAGATGCGCGTCAGCATCGGATTGTTGCTGTCGCCGCGCCAATAGGCGCCGGCCACCTTCATCAGCTTGAAGGCGTTGCCGATCTTGCCGGTGGAGGTCATATGCGGGCCGCGGCACAGATCGAACCAGTCGCCCTGATAGTAGATCTTGATCGGCTCATCGCCCGGAATGGCGTCGACCAACTCCACCTTGAAGGCCTCGCCCTTGTCGCGAAACACCTGCTTGGTCTTTTCGCGATCCCAGACGTCCTTGGTGAAAGGTTTGTCGCGCGCGATGATCTCGCGCATTTTCTTCTCAATCGCGGCGAAGTCATCCAGCGTGAATGGCTCGTTGCGGAAGAAATCGTAGTAGAAGCCGTTCTCAATCACCGGGCCGATGGTCACTTGCGTGCCCGGCCACAGCGTCTGCACGGCCTCAGCCAGCACATGCGCGCAATCGTGGCGGATCAGTTCCAGCGCGCGGGGATCGTCGCGGCCGATAAATTCGATTCGCGCGCCTTGCTCGATCGGATCGGCAAGGTCGGTCACCACGCCATCCAGCGCCATTGCCACGGTGCGCTTGGCGAGCGACGGCGAGATACCCTTGGCGATCTCGACACCAGTGATGCCCCTGGTGAAATCGCGGCGGGCGCCGTCGGGAAAGGTGAGGGTGACGTTCAGGGATTCGGCAGGCTTGAGGTTGGCGAGGCCAAACTGGAATCCTGAGGGGGGCGTATTTTCGGACATCATGATCTCCTCTGGCTCACTCCTGCGAACGAGCGCAGGTAAGCGGAAAGCGCCGGTATAGCAGCCACCCGGCGACTTGCAACGGTTGAAAAGCGGTGCTGGCGTCCCACATCAAGCCGACCCGACGCTACCGGAGAGCGCCAGGCCGTTGTGGATGCCTCCCTTATAATTTCATGCAAGTGCATCAAAATCGTGATATGAGGGTCGGGTGAAGTCTTCTTTTGCACCCACCGCCTTGTTGCTCGGCAATTTTGTCATCGGGACCTCGATCATGGGTCCGAGCGGCATGTTGAACGAGTTGTCGTCCGGCTTCGGCGTTTCAATTCGCGATACCGGGCTGCTGATCACCTTCGGCGCCGCGGTGCTGTGCATCTGCTCGCCGTTGAGTGCCTGGCTGACCGGTCGATTCGATCGCCGCAAATTCCTTGGTGGACTTGTCGTGTTGTTGGCGCTGGCCAATCTGGCATCGGCCTTTGCTCCAAGCTATGCGGCGCTGATGGTCATCCGATTGCTGATGATGGTCGTGGCGGCACCGTTTACGCCGCAGGCTGCGGGGATGATTGGTTTGATCGTTCCTGCCGAGAAGCGCGGCAGCACGATTGCCTATGTCTTTTTGGGCTGGTCGCTGGCTGCCGCGGCTGGCCTGCCGATGGTCACGATGATTGCGAGCTATGCCGGTTGGCGAGCCGTGTATCTTTGCATTGCGTTGCTTTCGTTCATCAGCTTTCTGCTGCTGATCTGGCAATTGCCCGCACGCGTGAACGGTGTCGCGGTCGAACTGAGTACCTGGATTGCACTGGGTCGCAATCCGCTGGTGGTTTTATTGTTGCTGATCACCGTCCTTCAGATGTCCGGCCAGTTCATCATCTTTACGTTCATGGCGCCGCTCCTGACGCGTCTTGCGGATGCATCGCCGGCGGCCATCGCACTGGTGTTTTCGCTCTATGGCATTTTCGGATTCATCGGCAACGTGGCGGCGACGCAGCTGGTCGATCGTTGGGGCGGTTACCGGACCTCGCTGGTGTTCGTGATTGTCCTGTTACTTGGCATGACGATCTGGGCGCTCGGTGCGGGGATGCTCGCGGTGATGGCGATCGGCGTCAGCGTTTGGGGAATTGGATTCGCATCGACCAACTCGATGCAACAGGTGCGATTGGTCGGAGCGGCGCCGCCGTTCGCAGGGGCGTCGGTGTCGCTCAACACATCGGTCCTGTATGTCGGTCAGGCGATCGGCTCGGGCATCGGGGGCGTGATGTTCGCGCGCGATATGCTTCACGCGACCGGCTACGTGGCCGCCGCATTCGTTGTGGCGGCGCTGCTGGTGGTGCTGACGACCCGGCGCTTCGAAGTAATCGGCGATACGAGGGAGCGTGTTTGAGGCGATAGCGACGCGCGCGGCGCCGGCGTGGCTTGTCAGTCGCAGAGCCGCGTCAGCATTGCGCGGAAATTGACGCCGGGAAGCTGCATGGCATCGCCTTCGAGTTCAATGACGTCTCCGACCATTGATCCCTTCAGAGTCAGTGTCACCCTGTCGACGCCGAACAGCGGCTTGAAGCTGGGGTCCTGGTTGTGCCGCTGGGTCGAAACCTTGACGACGATGTCATCGTCTGTGCCGCTGTAACTTCCGATAAAGGCGAATGCCGAATTGCCTCTTCGGACCTTGCCGTCGATGGCATAAACAACGCCGCAGCCTGTTCCATGGATCGTATGGAACTCTACAGAATAAAGTCCGTTACGCACGTCAGCCCGCCACGATCGTGATGATAGCTCATCCGATCCTATGGCTTGTGAGGGTGAGGGACAATCCAGAAGTTGCAGATTGCTGCGTTTTCAAGCGCGGCAAATTTGTCGCTCACCTCCTTCGCACATCGATTCGCACGCATTCAATGCGCGAGTCGAAATCTAGAACTCTTGATCGTTGACGCCCCGCCAGCGTCCGTAGCGCCACGGCAAGTACCACCTCGCCGCTGGCGGGTGTGCCCGGGGCACGTTGTCGATGCCGTGCGTTCCCCAGGGCTGGCAGCGCAGCAAGCGTGCCAGCGTGATCCAGCCTCCGGCCCACAAGCCAAAGCGGCCGATTGCCTCGTCGGCATAAACGGAACAGGTTGGAAGGTGGCGGCAGTTATAACCGATCAACGGCGACAGTGTGTGGCGATAGCACCAGATGGCCGCTTGCCCGGTCCGGCGAGGCAGTTTTTGCAGCGTGGCCGCGCAGTGGGGGCAGGGCGAAGTCATCGGCGTCTCGATATTCTTGGTCGCGGGTTTCGCGGATGGAACCAAGCGGGTTTGGCATTTGCGACACACTTAGTGAAATATCGCATGTTTGGTCTCGCAAGGCAGCAAAAGACAGTTGGAGTGCCGTGCGGCCGCGATTAGGCTTGTTCATGACAGTTTGATTTGATGCGCTGAATCGTCCGATCGTATTGATACGGTCGGGGAGGGGATCGTGTGAGCGCCGCTCTTTTGTTGAAGGCTCGTCTCCCGACGACGTTGGTGGTCGCGCTCGTCGCGGTTTCGCTGGGCGTGATTGCGACGGCGGCTTGGCCAGCGCGCGCCCGCGATGTCATTGATATCCGTAAGCTGCCAATGCGCTTCGAATGGGTTCCCTGCCAGGATGACTGCCGTGGCTGGATCAGCGCGACCGGGGTGATCACCTCTGAGACGCCAAAAGCCTTTGAGGATTTTGCCCACGACCGGGATATTGCCGGCGCCACGATGGTGCTGGATTCGAGCGGTGGATCGGTGAACGACGCCATCGTGCTCGGCCGCAAGTGGCGGGGACTCGGCCTCCTGACCACGGTGGGCGCGACGATTGACCGCCCGAGGTCGGCGACGGGGTCGGCGGCCGTGATCCCGGATGCTTCCTGCGAATCGATGTGCGTCTTTCTGTTGTTGTCCGGCAAGGTCCGTTATGTACCGCCGGGCGCACGGGTGCGGGTCCATCAAATCTGGATGGGGGATCGCGCCAACGATGCCCGCGCCGCGACCTACTCCGCGCAGGATCTGATGATCGTCGAACGCGATATCGGTCGGCTCGCCAAATACACTTTCGACATGGGTGGCAGCGGCGATTTGCTGGAACTGGCGTTGAGCATTCCGCCGTGGGAAGCCCTCCACCAGTTGTCGCCGGCGGAACTGCGTCGGACCAATATCGTGACCACGGATGCCGTCGCCGATGTTCTGCCACCGCGCATGATCGAACCCGAAACGCCGGTCGCGGCGGGCGGCAGCAAGCCGATCCAGGATCGGTTTTCGAGCAGCGTCGTGAACATCGTGGCGCCGCCATCGGTCATCAAGGCTACGAAAACGGCAGAAGCGGCGCCGCCCGTCAGTGGAGCCGCGACCCCGGGGCAGGCGCAACTCCGTTAGGTGCAGGATTTTGCCGTCAGCTTTCGGCGTCGCTGAGCTGGGCGGCCTTCGCTTCGATCTGGCCGATGGCATCGACGACGGCGTCGAAGGTCAGCATCGTGGATGCATGGCGAGCTTTATAGTCCCGCACCGGTTCGAGGAACGCAATATCGGCCCATTTGCCTTCAGGCGGCGAGCCATTGTCCTTCAGCATGCGGCGGACGGTTTCGCGCAGTTCCCGTAATTCGCTCGCCGTCGAGCCGACCACGTGTTGCGCCATGATGGAGGATGAGGCCTGACCCAGAGCGCAGGCTTTCACATCGTGGGCGAAATCGGTCACCACCGGGCCATCCATCTTGAGGTCGACCTTGACGGTCGAACCGCAGAGCTTGGAGTGGGCGGTGGCGGTGGCGTCGGGGTCGGCCAGGCGGCCAAGTCTTGGAATATTCCCAGCCAGAGCGATGATGCGCTGATTATAGACGTCGTTGAGCATGGCAATTGAAGCCCGAACTTGCGCCGATCTGGTCGGTCGCTCCGGTCTCCGCCCTTGGCGGCCCGGTTCACTACCCTATATAAGTGGCGGAACGAGAAAATACAGTCTCGTTAGCCTTCCGCCGGAAAATCGACAGACCGAAGCTGGCGGCCGCGATATTTGCATGGTCGGACTCAGGCGTCCGGCGGCCCTTTGGTCGCCCCGTCTGCCCGGTGACACTCCGGTCCGTTGGGCCGGTCGAACGGAGTAAGGATGGACGCGTTGATCAAACCGCTGCGCGCGGACAAAGCCGCCGACGACAAGTCTTCAATGACCGGGGCCGCCCAAGCCAAGGCCGTGGAATTGCGGCCGTCGGAGGGCCGCCCCGCTCAGTTGGACCCGTCCGACTATCTCGACGCAGCGGTTCGTCCCGACCAGCTGCGGCCCTCGCGCGATGAGGCCGAGCAGGCGGTCAAGACCTTGCTCTCATATATCGGCGAAAATCCCGGCCGCGAAGGCTTGGTTGATACACCGCGTCGTGTCGTCGAAGCCTTCGACGAACTGTTTCAGGGCTATCAGCAATGCCCGGCCGAAGTCCTCAACCGGACGTTCGGCGAGACGGCTGGTTATGACGATTTCGTGCTGGTGCGGGACATTCCCTTCACCTCGCATTGCGAGCATCACGTGATGCCGTTCTACGGACATGCGCATATCGCTTACGTGCCGGTTGAGCGCGTCGTCGGCCTGTCCAAGCTGGCCCGGCTGGTCGATATTTTCGGCCATCGGCTGCAGACTCAGGAGCACCTCACCGCTCAGGTGGCGGCGGCAATCGACGAAGTGCTGAAGCCGCGTGGCGTGGCGGTAATGATCGAAGCCGAGCATACCTGCATGTCGGTTCGCGGCGTCCGCAAGCACGGTGCCTCGACCCTGACGACGCGGTTCACAGGGATCTTCCGTGACAATCACGCCGAGCAGGCGCGGTTCATGTCGGTGGTGCGTGGTCCGCAGCGGTAGCGCCGGCCATCGAACGGAAGTCGTCTGGAATCAAGGCGCAGACGGCTGGTGTTCGCGCGCTGGACGGTAATAACACGCTCGAATTCAGGATCGTCATCTGAAACATGATGATTTTATTATATAGAATGAAATACATCAGTTTTCTTATGTTGAGGCCTGACCGTGTCCACGCCCGCCGCCACCCAAGATATTGAAGAAGGGCTGCTGCTGCGTCCGAAATTCGACGCTGCCGGCCTGGTGACGTGTGTCACCACCGACGCCACGACGGGCGACGTGCTGATGGTGGCGCACATGAATGACGAGGCGTTGCGCCGGACCATCGCCAGCGGTGAGGCCTGGTATTACAGCCGCTCGCGCGGCGCTTTGTGGCGCAAGGGCGAAAGCTCCGGCAACATTCAGCGGGTGATCGAATTGCGGGTCGATTGCGACCAGGACGCCATCTGGATTCGGGTCGAGCAGGCCGGCGGCGCTGCCTGCCATACCGGTCGGCGATCGTGTTTCTATCGAGCGGCCATCCAGGGCGGGGACGGCAAGCTGGCGCTGGTTGACGCCGGCAAGGTGTTCGATCCCGCAGAGGTTTACCGCAAGCCGTCCTGACCACGGTCAATCGCGCTTAACGCGCTGTTAACCATGATCGCCCAGGGTGATCGTGTCTGGTGACGGTTTGCCGTTTGGGAGAACGGCTGCGGTTGCCGATGAAGTGTCCGGCGGTGTGCTCACGTCGCCACCGGAGCGCTCATATCGCGGGGAGCAGGGCAGCAGGTCATGTCGGTCGATGCCGCGAGCGCCACTACGACGGCCGCGAACGCTTCGCGAAACCGCGTGACCGGTGCGATCCAGCAGGCCGCGGCGGCCACCGGCACGAGCTTCGAATATCTGCTGGCCACCGCCAAGATGGAATCCAACTTCAATCCAACTGCGGTCGCGACGACCTCGTCGGCGCGCGGATTGTTTCAGTTCATCGACCAGACCTGGCTCGGCACTGTCAAGGAAGCCGGGACCGCGCTGGGCTACGGACAGTATGCCGACGCCATTACCCGTTCATCTTCGGGGGGCTACTCGGTCAGCGATCCGGCGATGCGGAAGGCGATTCTCGATCTGCGCAGTGATCCGGCGGCCAGCGCTGCGATGGCCGGGGTGTTGACGCATTCCAACGGCTTCAAGCTGGTGGGTGCGATCGGTCGTCGACCGACCGACAGCGAGCTTTACATGGCTCACTTCATGGGTGTCGGCGGAGCCGCCAAGTTGATCACCAACGCCGAGAACAATCCCGGTGTGAGTGGCGCGCAACTCTTCCCGAATGCGGCGGCGGCCAATCGCCCGATCTTCTATGATCGCGGCGGCAGGGCGCGGACGGTCTCGGAAGTCTATGCGGTGCTGTCGTCACGCTATGCAAATGCCGCTCGCTCGAGTACGGGGCGTACCGCTGTGGCCTCCGTCGATGCGAGGCCTGCCACGTCTGCCACGGCAGCGCCCGTTGACAATGCAGCTTATCTCTCCAGTTTCCCGGATGCCCGCGCCGTGAGGCAGGTGTCCACCGCGCAGCCGCCGCGGGATCTGTCGTTTCGGACCTTGTTCCAGACCGGCGAGCGATCGCAGCCGGTGTCGCCGGCCGTGCAGCAGCTCTGGGCCAACGGCCAGTCATCGTCCGCGGTGTCGGACGCATTGCGCGCGACCCCGGAGGTCCGCCCGCCACGGCCGTTCGATCTGTTCAGCGATCGCGCCGGGGTCTTCAGCGGATAGATCGTCAAGACGTGCTCGCATGCGCCATGGCACTGAGCGCGAACGGTCCGCGTTCCTTAACAAATCCTCAATCAGCGCAGCGGGTTATGGTGAACCCTTTGTTAAGCGTCATGGTTTATTTTGTATGACGGTGGCATCGCCGTCTGGTGTCTTGATGTTGCGTAGGCCTGAACAAGCATGATCGTTCGGCAGTTCATTTCCTGGGTTCGCACTGCGCCCGCCGGTGAGCGCGCGGAGGCCACGCGATCTCTGGCGCGCGCCTGGTTGATCTCCAATCTTTCGGAAGATGACCGCGCAGCCGCGGAAGGCGCATTGTTGATGCTGCTCGACGACGCATCGCCCCTGGTGCGTCAGGCCATGGCGGAGGTGTTCGCTGGTAGCGCGGATGCGCCGGCGGCCATCGTGCAGGCCTTGTCGCTCGATCAGCCTTCGGTGGCGTTGCCGATCCTCGAATATTCACCGCTACTCCTTGATGCGGATCTGGTCGATCTGGTCGCGACTGGAAATTCCGAGACGCAATGTGCGATCGCGCGGCGGATCAATTTGCCCGCCTCGGTCTGTGCCGCGATCGCCGAAGTCGGATCGCCGGCCGCGGCGCTCGAGCTGATCGAAAATCCCCATGCGGTGCTCGCGCCCTTCTCCTGGGATCGGATCGTCGAACGTCACGGTCATCTCGCCGCTATTCGCGAATCCATGCTGGCGCTGGACGACCTGCCGGCCGCGACGCGGCTCGCATTGATCGCCAAACTCTCCGGAACGCTGGCGCAGTTCGTGGTCGCGCGGCGATGGCTTAGTTCCGACCGTGCCGAACGGATTGTGGGCGAGGCATGCGATCGTTCGGCTGTCAATCTCGCGACCCGAGCGCGTGGCGACGAGATGGAGCAACTGGTCGCGCATTTGCGCGCGACCGGGCAACTCACCGCCGGATTGATTCTGCGCGCCTTGTTGTCGGGCAATCTCGAACTGTTCGATCGGGCGTTGGTCGAGTTGTCGGGGCTGCCGTCAAATCGGGTTGCGGCGCTGCTCTACGATCGCGGTGGCTCCAGTCTCGATGCGCTGTTGACGCGCGCCGGATTGCCATCGTCGACATTCCCGGCGTTCCGTGTCGCGTTGGATGCGACGAACGAGATCGGATTTGTCGGAACGGTCGATGGCGCAGCACGGCTGCGCCGTCGCATGGTGGAGCGGGTCCTGACGCGGTGCGAGTCGGATCCGGACGTGTCCGAACCGCTGCTGATTCTGCTGCGCCGCTTCGCCACCGAATCCGCGCGCGAGGAAGCGCGCGTCTTTTGCGATCAACTGGTGGCGGACGTCATCGATATCGCGCCGGAACACCAGCGCATTGCGGCGTAAGCCGCTGATACTATCGATATAGACTTAATCGCCCGGCACGATGCTCGGCGCGAGGATGGCCTCGAGGTGTTCGGGGCGATCGTGGTTGACGGCTTTCAAATAGTCGTCGGCGACGCCGCGCAGATGCTTGCTCAG
>JBARXT010000195.1:0-53309 GCA_049647485.1 Xanthobacteraceae bacterium | reverse complement strand
AGCGACCGCCCCTTGACCGTGCTGCCCGCGACATTCTCAACGGCGCGCAGGACGGCAAGGTGGTGCCGATGCCCGGGACCGTGATCGATCAGCCCCCGGCGGTGCCGGCAGGTGAAACGGAGCCGGCTGCCAATCGCTGGAAGGGTGTTGCCGAGCCCGACTCGGCGCTGGCCTCCGGACTCGACGCCATTGTCGCGCAGGATTCGTCGTTCGACCCCCAGCATTTCATCAGCGGCGCGCGCAGCGCCTATGAAATGATCGTGCTGGCGTTTGCCAATGGCGATCGCCGGGCGCTGAAAGATTTGTTGTCGTCGGACGTCTATGACAGCTTTGACAGTGCCATCCGCACCCGCGAGAAGGCGGAGCAGAAGGTCGATACGCGCTTCGTTTCGATCGACAAGGCCGAATTGGTCAGTGCTGAAGTGCGTGACCACATCAGCCAACTGACGGTTCGCTTCGTGTCGCAGATGATCTCCGTCACCAGGGATAAAGCAGGTGCGATCGTTGACGGTAATCCGGAGAAGGTCACCGATATCACCGATGTCTGGACCTTTGCCCGCGACACCAACTCGCGCGATCCGAACTGGAAGCTGGTTGGGACGGGAAGCGCGCAGTAACGCCGGCCGGCCAAGGGCGCGCCTGGCGACGCTTTGCCTCGCAATAGGCTTGCTCGGAGTTTTCTCCCTTCCGGCCGAGGCCAGGCGGGCGCATCATCCCAAACCGCACCATTCGCCGCATCGGATTGCGCCGATCGAAATCCCCGGCGGACAGTACGCGCCAACGACATGGGATGCGCTCGACGGCTGGCGGGACGACGACCATCTGGCAGCATTCGCCGCGTTTCGCAAAAGTTGCGTGGCGATCCTGGCCGCGCGGCAACCTTCGCCGACCAGCAAGGCGATTGGCGATTCGTTGCGCGCGCCCTGTCGCGCCGCCAAGGGTTTGCATGTCAAAAACGATCAGGCTGCACGCCGGTTTTTCGAGCAACATTTTCGTCCGCTCTGGATTTCCCGCCTTGGTGAGGAGGCTGGCTTCGTCACCGGGTACTACGAACCCATCATCGACGGTTCGCGGACGCGCACCGATGTCTATACCGTGCCGGTCTATCGCCGACCGTCGAACCTGTTCGTGCGCGGATTCAAGCAAAGTGCCACCGGCCTGCCCAATGGCGGGGAGGTGTTCCGCAAGATCGGCCGCCGCAAGCTGGTGCCTTACTATGATCGTGCCGCCATCGAGGATGGCGCCATCGCCGGACGCGGCCTCGAAATTTGCTGGCTCAAGAGCGAAACGGATCTCTTGTTCACGCAGATTCAAGGCTCGGCCCGTGTTCGCCTTGAGGACGGCTCCACCATCCGCATCAACTACGACGCGCACAACGGCTATCGCTATACGCCGGTCGGCCGCGTCCTGATCGAACGCAACATCATTCCGCGCGAAGAAATGTCGATGCAGCGCATCCGCGAATGGATGAACGCCAATCCGGACGGCGCCAAGGAATTGCGGCGGCAGAACCGCTCCTATGTTTTCTTTCGCGAGGTGCAGCTGTCCGACGAGGACGAGGCCGTCGGCGCACAGGGCGTGCCGCTGACGCCGCGCCGCTCCATCGCGGTCGACAAGGCGCTTCACGTTTACGGCACGCCGTTTTTTCTCGAGGGCACCCTGCCGGTCGAATCCGCGCAGGCGCAAACGCCGTTCCGCCATCTGATGGTCGCGCAGGATACCGGCTCGGCCATCGTCGGCCCGGCGCGTGCCGATATTTATTTCGGCGCGGGAGCCGAGGCGGCGCAGATCGCCGGTCGGTTACGTCAGAATATTCGCTTCGCGATTCTGGTGCCGAAGGCGCTCGATCCGGTCGCCGCCGGACGCACCATGCCGCTGCCGCAAGTTAAGCGCGACACGACGGTGAAACGCCCGGCGCAGCATCATCGCGGCTCACGGCATCATCATGGCCGGGGCCATCGATGAAACGGCGGCCGCCGGATGAGATTCTTGTCGACGTGACGAGAACGCGACGTCGCCGCGTGCTGAGCGAGGACGAACGCGCATTGTGGGAAAGCGTGGCGAAACAGGCCAAGCCGCTGCGCAAGAACGCGCGTGCCGCAAAGGTCGACGCGATTCCGGTGATCGAGGCGACACCATCGACTGCACGGAATTCCGCCAAGGGATTGCGAAACGAATCCGTCACCCCGCCGAGTCCACCTGCCAAGGTGACTCGGCCACCATCGCCGCCGCCACTGGCGCCACTCGGTCGGCGTGAACGCACGCATCTCGCGCGTGGCAAGATCGACATCGATGCGCGGCTCGATCTGCACGGTATGACACAGACCCGCGCGCATCGTGCGCTGCTGCTTTTCCTGCAGCGCGCCAGCGGCGATGGCTTGCGTTTCGTGCTGGTCGTTACCGGCAAGGGCCGCACCGTAGGGCCGGAATCCGAACGCGGCGTGCTGCGCCGGCATGTGCCGGAATGGCTTGGCTTACCGGAGTTTCGTACACTGATCGTCGGCTTCGAGCAGGCGCATATCGGCCACGGCGGCGAGGGCGCGTTGTACGTCCGTGTGCGGCGAGGGCGGTGACGCAACTTCGTCATGCCCGGCTTTATGCCGGGCATCCACGTCCTTAGAGCATCGCCGCCTTTTAAGATGTGGATGGCCGGGACAAGCTCGGCCATGACGATGGAAAGGTTTGAGCCGATCGCTGACGAGATTACAAAATAAACCGGCTCAAGTCCGAGTTCTTCGCCAGGTCGCCGACATGCTTCTGCACATAGGCGGCGTCGACACAGATGGTCTCGCCGTTGCGGTCCGGCGCGACGAATGAAATCTCGTCGAGCACCCGCTCCATCACCGTCTGTAAGCGCCGCGCGCCGATGTTTTCCACCGTGGCATTCACCGCGACGGCGACATCGGCCAGCGCGTCGATGGCATCGTCCGCGAATTCCAGCGTGACACCCTCGGTCTGCATCAGTGCGACATACTGCTTGATCAGCGAGGCTTCCGGCTCGGTGAGGATGCGGCGCATGTCGTCACGCGTCAGTGCATTCAGTTCGACGCGGATCGGCAACCGGCCTTGCAGTTCGGGCAGCAGGTCGGAGGGTTTGGCGATATGGAACGCGCCGGACGCGATGAACAGGATGTGGTCGGTCTTCACCGCGCCGTGCTTGGTGGAGACGGTGGTGCCTTCGATCAGCGGCAGCAGGTCGCGCTGCACGCCTTCGCGCGAGACGTCACCGGCACGCGCGCCATCGCGCACGCAGATCTTGTCGATCTCGTCGAGGAACACGATGCCGTTGTTCTCGACGGTGCTGATGGCCTCCAGCACAAGCTGATCGTTATCGAGCAACTTGTCGGATTCCTCGTTGACGAGAATCTCATGTGAATCTTCCACGGTGAGGCGTCGCGTCTTGGTGCGGCCGCCTATCTTGCCGAAGATGTCACCGATCGAGATCGCGCCCATTTGCGCGCCGGGCAGGCCCGGAATCTCGAACATCGGCGTGCCGCCGGACGACTGCACCTCGACCTCGATTTCCTTGTCGTTGAGTTCGCCGGCACGCAGCTTGCGGCGGAATGAATCCCGCGTCGCGGCGCTGGCGTTGCCGCCGACCAGCGCGTCGAGCACGCGGTCCTCCGCTGCGATCTGCGCGCGCGCCTGCACGTCCTTGCGCTTGCGCTCGCGGGTCTGCGCGATGCCGACCTCGATCAGGTCGCGAATGATCTGCTCGACGTCGCGGCCGACATAACCGACCTCGGTGAACTTGGTGGCCTCGACTTTCAGAAACGGTGCGCCAGCGAGTTTCGCCAGCCGGCGTGCGATCTCGGTCTTGCCGACGCCGGTGGGGCCGATCATCAGGATGTTCTTCGGCAGCACTTCCTCGCGTAACGAGCCGGTGAGCTGGATACGCCGCCAGCGGTTGCGCAGCGCGATGGCGACGGCGCGCTTGGCGTCGTTCTGGCCGACGATGAAGCGATCGAGTTCGGAAACAATTTCGCGGGGAGAAAAGTCGGTCATTCGCTCAGGCTGTCAGGGTTTCGAGAGTGATGTTGCGGTTGGTGTAGACGCAGATGTCGGCGGCGATATCGAGTGCGCGGCGCACGATAGCCTCGGCATCCTTGTCGCTGTCGGCGAGCGCCCGGGCGGCCGCCAGCGCATAGTTGCCGCCGGAGCCGATCGCCATCACCCCGCCTTCCGGCTCGAGCACGTCGCCGGTGCCGGTGAGCACCAGCGACACTTCCTTGTCGGCGACGATCATCATCGCCTCCAGCCGCCGCAGGTAACGGTCGGTGCGCCAGTCCTTGGCCAGTTCGACCGCCGCGCGGGTGAGTTGGCCCGGATACTGCTCCAGCTTGGCCTCCAGCCGCTCGAACAGCGTGAAGGCGTCGGCAGTAGCGCCGGCGAAGCCGCCGATCACGTCGCCCTTGCCGAGTTTGCGGACCTTTTTGGCGTTGGACTTGATGACGGTCTGGCCGATCGACACCTGCCCGTCGCCGCCAATCACCACCTTGCCGTCCTTGCGGACGGTGACGATGGTGGTGCCGTGCCAGACTTGCGGTGAGCCATCGCCGGACATCGAATGAGAGGTGGTCATGGGAATCCTTTCGCGGGCCATGATCTAGGGGCTGACGGGCCGGGTTGCAATTGCGTCAGATCGGCCGATTTCGGTCACCATATGGTCAATCCGCCGCAAAACCCGGCTTCCCGCAGTAGCGAAGGCCGCACCAGCCTGTTAAAAGGGCGCGTTTTCGAAATGTTCAGGGTGCGGAGAGTCCCTCCATGCGGACGGCCACGATCAAGCGCAAGACCAAGGAAACCGACATCGAGGTGGCGATCAACCTCGATGGCACCGGCGCGGCCGATATCGCGACCGGGATCGGCTTTTTCGACCATATGCTCGATCTGCTGGCCCGTCATTCCCGCATCGATCTGACCGTGAAGGCGGTGGGTGATCTTCATATCGATTTCCACCACACCACCGAGGATGTCGGCATCGCGCTCGGCCAGGCGGTCAAGCAGGCGCTCGGCAACATGGCCGGTATCACGCGCTATGCCGGCGTCCACATGCCAATGGACGAGACGCTGACGCGGGTGGTGATCGATATTTCCGGCCGCCCGTTCCTGGTGTTCAAGGCGGAGTTTCCGCGCGACAAGATCGGCGAATTCGATACCGAACTGGTGCGCGAATGGTTCAATGCCTTCGCCATCAACGCGGGTGTGACGCTGCATGTAGAGACCCTATATGGCGAGAATAGTCACCATATCGCCGAGTCCTGCTTCAAGGGCTTGGCGCGGGCGCTGCGCGTGGCGGTGGCGATCGATCCGCGCAATGCGGGCGAGGTGCCGTCCACCAAAGGCCAGCTTGGCGGCTGACGGCGCGGCCGCCGGAGGGACATGATGCGTATCTATACGGTGCACGCGCCACGAACGAGCGACATGAATGCGCGCGCCGCGGGCGACCGCGCAGTGTTCGTGCGCGACGGTTTTCATGTCTGGGCATTCGTCTTCGGCCCGTTCTGGCTGCTCTACCATCGGCTGTGGTGGGCCTTGCTGGGTTACGTCGTCGTCATGGCCGGCGTCAGCGTGTCGCTGGGCGTGCTGCGCGTGAGCGGTGGAGTCAGCCTCTGTGTGCTGCTGCTGCTGGCCTTGTTGATGGGCCTGGAAGCCGCGAGCCTGCGGCGCTGGACACTGTCGCGTCGGAAATGGCGTCAACTCGATATCGTTGCTGCGGCCAACGAACAGGATGCTGAGCAGCGGTTCTTCGATCGCTGGACCGGCGGGCAGCACGATTCCACCGACGACCGGATGTCGGTGGAGCGCGGTGGACCGCCGCCGACTCGTGACATTCCGGGGCAGTCGTTTTCGCGGCCGCCGCCGGTGCCTGGCATCGTCGGGCTGTTTCCGCAGCCGGGAGGCTCGGCGTGAGCGTTGCCATCATCGACTACGGATCCGGTAATTTGCATTCAGCGGCCAAGGCGTTCGAGCGCGCCGCCCGCAGTTTGGAGACGCCGGAAAGCGTCATCGTGACGCGCGATCCCGACGTGGTGTTTCGCGCCGATCGCATCGTGCTGCCCGGCGTCGGTGCCTTTGCCGATTGCCGCAAGGGACTCGATTCAGTCGATGGCATGATCGATGCGATGACGGAAGCGGTGCGCGTCAAGGCGCGGCCGTTCTTCGGCATCTGCGTCGGCATGCAGTTGATGGCGACGCACGGCAAGGAGAACGTTACCACCGACGGCCTCAACTGGATCGGCGGCGACGTCGAGAAGATCGCGCCGCGCGACGAGAGCCTGAAAATTCCGCACATGGGCTGGAACACGCTCGATGTCGTGCGCGAGCATCCGGTGCTGGAGCGATTGCCGCTGGGGCCGAAAGGCCGCCATGCCTATTTCGTCCATTCCTATCATCTCAACGCGGCGAACGAAGCCGATGTGCTGGCGCGCGCCGACTACGGTGGGCCGGTAACGGCCATGGTCGGCAAGGACACCGCCATCGGCACGCAGTTTCATCCGGAGAAAAGCCAGCGTTTCGGGCTGGCGCTGATCGCCAATTTTCTGAAGTGGAAGCCGTGATTCTTTTTCCCGCCATCGATCTCAAGAACGGCCAGTGCGTGCGTCTCGAGCAGGGCGACATGACGCGCGCCACCGTGTTCAATCTCGATCCGGCCGCGCAGGCGCAAAGTTTCGCCGCGCAGGGGTTCGAGTATCTGCACGTCGTCGATCTCGACGGCGCGTTTGCCGGCAAGCCGATGAATGCGCAAGCGGTCGAAGCGATGCTGAAGGTCATCAAGATGCCGGTGCAGCTTGGCGGCGGCATTCGCGATCTGGCGACGGTGGAAGCGTGGCTGGCGAAGGGCATTACCCGCGTCATCATCGGCACCGCGGCGGTGCGCGATCCGGCATTCGTGAAGGAAGCCGCGGCGAAGTTTCCCGGCCGCGTTGCCGTCGGCCTCGATGCGCGCGACGGCAAGGTGGCGGTGGAAGGTTGGGCGGAAACTTCGACGGTTACCGCGCTGGAGATCGCGCAACGCTTCGAGGATGCCGGCGTCGCCGCGATTATCTTCACTGATATCGCGCGCGATGGGTTGCTGAAAGGTCTCAATCTCGACGCCACCATCGCGTTGGCGGACAGCATTTCGATTCCGGTGATCGCGTCCGGCGGCCTTGCATCGATCGATGACATCAAGGCGATGCTGTCGCCGCGCGCGCAGAAACTGGCCGGCGCTATCGCCGGGCGCGCGTTGTACGATGGGCGGGTCGATCCCGCTGCGGCGCTGGCGTTGATCCGCAACGCGCGCGGGGCGTAGGAGTTCGCGATGTTCAAGGTGCGCATCATTCCCTGCCTCGACGTCAAGGACGGCAGGGTCGTCAAGGGCGTGAACTTCGTTGACCTGCGCGACGCAGGCGATCCGGTGGAAGCCGCCATTGCCTATGACGCCGCCGGCGCCGACGAACTGTGCTTCCTCGACATCACCGCAACACATGAAAATCGCGGCACCATGCTGGATGTCGTCCGGCGCACGGCCGAAGCCTGCTTCATGCCGGTGACGGTTGGCGGCGGCGTGCGCACGGTGGACGATATCCGGACGCTGCTGAAGTCGGGCGCCGACAAGGTGTCGATCAACAGCGCGGCGGTCAGTCGGCGCGAATTCGTCAAGGAAGCGGCGGAAAAGTTCGGCGATCAGTGCATCGTGGTCGCGATCGATGCCAAACGCGTCAAGCGGGCCGGTGGCTCCGACCGCTGGGAGATTTTCACCCATGGCGGCCGCAAGTCGACCGGCATCGACGCCGTCGAATATGCCCAGGAAGTGGTGTCGCTGGGCGCCGGAGAAATCCTGCTGACCTCGATGGATCGCGACGGCACCCGCTCGGGGTTCGACATCGAACTGACGCGCGCGGTCGCGGATGGTATTCCCGTCCCGGTGATCGCGTCTGGCGGCGTCGGCAATCTCGATCACCTGGTCGAAGGCATTCGCAGCGGCCACGCCACGGCGGTGCTGGCCGCCTCGATCTTCCATTTCGGTGAGTTCACGATCCGCGAGGCCAAGGAGCACATGGTACGCGCGGGGCTGCCGATGCGGCTCGATCCGTAAACCAACGCCGGAATTTGCGCTCCCGCACCTTCGCCGGAAATGCTAGAAAGCGCCGCTATGGCTCGTTTCACCATCCACGATCTTGCAACCGTCATCGATGCCCGCGCGGCCTCCGGTGGCGAGAAGTCGTATACCCGCAAGCTGCTCGACAAGGGCCCTGAGCACTGCGCGAAGAAACTGGGTGAAGAAGCGATCGAGACCGTCATCGCGACGGTCGAGAATGATCGCGATCACCTCATTGCCGAGAGCGCCGACTTGCTATTTCACCTGCTGGTGGTTCTGAAATCTCGAGGCGTGACGCTTGAGGATGTCGAATCCGCGCTGGCGCAACGCACATCAATGTCCGGACTGGAAGAGAAGGCCGCGCGCAAGCGCGACTGAACCCAGATGGAGGGCGGCGCCATGGATGCGCGGCTGGAGCAGCAATACAACCCCTACCGGATCTTTTCGCGGCAACAATGGGCAAAGCTGCGCGACGACATGCCGATGACGCTGGCTGCCGACGAGATCGCGGCGCTGCGCTCGATGTATGATCGTCTCGACCTCAACGAGGTCGAAGAAATCTATCTGCCGTTGTCGCGTCTCCTGTCGATCTATGTCGATGCGACCCAGCGGCTCTATGTGGCGCAACGGCAGTTCCTCGGTATCGAGGATCGCAAGATGCCCTATATCATTGGCGTTGCGGGATCTGTTGCCGTCGGCAAGTCGACGACCGCGCGCGTCCTGCAGGCGCTGCTCGCGCGATGGTCGCCGCGGCCGAAGGTCGATCTGGTGACGACGGACGGTTTCCTGTTTCCCAATGCCGTGCTGGAGCGGCAGGGCATCATGCAGAAGAAGGGCTTTCCGGAAAGCTACGATCTGCAGAAGCTGCTGAACTTCCTCAGCGACATCAAAGCCGGACGTCGTCCGGTGCGCGCGCCGGTCTATTCGCACCTCACCTACGACATTATCCCGAATGAATGGATCGAGATCGATCGTCCCGATATCCTGATCGTCGAGGGCGTCAACGTGTTGCAGACCGGCAAGCTGCCGCGCGACGGCGAGGCCATCCCGGTGGTGTCGGACTTCTTCGACTTCTCGGTTTATATAGATGCAGATGAACCGGTGCTGCGGAAGTGGTACGTGAAGCGCTTCCTCGCGCTGCGCGACACCGCATTCCACGACCCGCGTTCCTACTTTCATCGCTACGCATTGTTGTCAGATGAGGAGGCCACCGCCACCGCGCTCGCGATCTGGGAGCGCACCAATCTCGCAAATCTCGAGGACAACATTCTGCCGACGCGCCCACGCGCAACACTGATCCTCAAGAAAGGTACCGATCACGTTGTCGAGACGGTCGCGCTGCGGCGGCTGTAGTCGCTGCGGTCAAGCCGCGGCGGCGCCGAAGTGTTCGATGTAGCGCGTCTTGATGACAGAGACCGGAAGGACGATCAGCACGTCGGTGGTGCCGAATTGATGGTCGATCACAGCGCCGTCACCAATATGGGCGCCAAGCCGCAGATAGGCCTTGATCAAGGGCGGCAACTCGCGAAGCGCGGCCTTGTGGTTGATCTGATGCCTGGCCATGCGGTTCATCTCGATCCGACGCGAAGGCAGCGGGCCGGCTTGCCATGGGTCCGGCGCCCTCGCGAAATGATGCAGAAAGGACAGCGGCAACGCGAGCCGCTCAGGGTCGGTGCCGCTGAAGCTAGCGCAACCGATCATCACGTCGAACCGATGGTTGCAGACGTAACTCCAGATACCCTGCCAAAGTAACTCGATCGTGCGCTTGTTGCGATAGGCCGGTAGAACGCAGGAACGGCCCAGCTCGAGAAATCGCAAGCCGTCATGTCGGGTCGTCAGGCCCGAGATGTCGAATTCGTTCTCGGTGTAGAAGCCGTGATGAAGTTCGGCGACGTCCTGTCGCAACAGGCGATAGGTCCCGACCACACGCGGCTGCCCGCTTCGTGTCGACCGGGCATCGTGATCGATCACCAGAAGATGGTCGCAGATCTTGTCGTAAGCATCCTTGTCGCGACGCGCCAGCATTGTTCGCGCATCGGCAATGGCATTTCCGTCTTTGTAGAAAACCTTGTAGCGCAGCTTTTGCGCCTGTTTCACGTCGCGCTTGTTCTGGGCGAGGCGCGCTTCGAGCGAACCGAGTCGCCCAAGGGTGAGCGGAGCGGAAATAATCGAACGGTCGGACGGCAGAATGTATGGCGGCGGCTTGAGCCAGGTGATGGCACTGTTGGCGAGCGCGCCGACGTTTTCCGGCCGGAGCATCTGAAGCAGGGGCTGTTTCGGGTAGCCCCGCGCGGTGCCGTGTTCAGAGCCATGTTCAGAACCTTGCATCGCCATCCTCGTGACCGCGATCCGCTCGAATCATAGCGATGGGATCGTCGAGGATGACAGAGCATCGGTGTTCGACAGCCGTGTGACATCCGCATGAGCGGCGAATGACACCGGCCGTGCGACTGGCGTCAAATCCGACAGACTGAAACTCTAGGCGGCAAGGTGCCGTGACGTTGCGAGGCGGGAGATGATCTCGATGAGTTTCTCGCGATCGAGCGGCTTGACGAGAAAGCCATCCATGCCGGCTTCGAAGCAGGCATAGCGATCTTCCACCAAGGCGTTGGCCGTCAGGGCGATAATGGGTGTGTGCCGCGCGGTTTGTCCGGCTTCGCGCATCCGGATGCGTTTGGTCGCCTCGATGCCGTTCAGGGTCGGCATCTGGACGTCCATCAGGATGAGATCATAGGGATTCTCCGCGGCCTCTGCCGCGAGCCATGACTCAACCGCGGCGTTGCCATCAGTCGTCAGGACAACCTGATGGCCGAGGCGCGCCAGCAGTGATCGCATCAGAAGGGCATTGATCTCATTGTCTTCCGCGACAAGGATCGAAAGGCCGCGCCGCGTCGTTGCTTTCGGTGTCTTGGCGTCAAGTGGTTCATTGTCGGATTCGACATCGGTCGCGTCGCTGGCGGTTGCTGGGTGCGGGGGCGTAATCAGGCGGCTTGCCAATGAAACCGCACGCAGTGGCCTCACCAGGTAGCCGGTGAAGTGCTCGCGCGTAATGTCACGATATTCGTGGCGCGTCGCGGGCGTGAACATCACGATGCGTTGCACGGCGTGAGGCCGCGCGGCGGTGGCCAGCGAGATAACGACGCTCGTATCAAAGGCGCCGTCGATCATGACCGCGTGCCATGACCGTTCCGGCAGCAGGGCCTGCGCCGCCACGGCGTCGGAGATGGTGCAGGTCTGTGCGCCCCAGCGCTGCAGACGACGGGCAATCAGCGAAGTTTCGACGGTTTGCGGAGCGACCAGCATGATCGATTTGTCGGTCAGATCAGGAATCTCGAACGACCGTCGCTCGCCATCATCGTTGCCGTCGCCGCCGACCATCGGGATCGCAAACGAAAAGGTCGATCCTTTTCCGGCAACGCTTTGTAACGAGATATGTCCGCCCATGCGCCGGACGATCCGTTCGCTGATGCTGAGACCGAGCCCGGTCCCGCCGTAGTTCTGCGCGATGCGCTCGTCGGCTTGTTCGAACTCGTGAAAGATACGTGCCTGTGCCTCCGGCGCGATGCCGATGCCGGTATCGCGCACCATGAACAACACTTCGTTGGGCAAGGGCCCCGGTTCGACGATCAGCGCAACGCCGCCGGTTTGCGTGAATTTGATGGCATTCCCGGCGAGATTGAGCAGCACCTGGCGAAGTCGCGCTGCATCGCCGACGACCTCGGGCGGCAGCCGCTCATCGACATAGGCGGCGATTTCGAGTCCGCGCGCCTGCGCTCGCGGGGCCAGAAGTTCGGTGACGCTTTCGATCAAGCTCTCCAGAGCGAACGGGCGCTGTTCGAGATCGATCTTGCCGGCTTCGATCTTGGAGAAATCGAGCAACTCCTCGATCAAGGACAACAGGGCTTCGCCGGAGGTCCGGACCGCCTTGGCGTATGTTGCCTGTTCCGGCGTCAGGGTGGTGTCAAGCAGCAGCCCGTTCATGCCGATGATACCGTTCAACGGCGTGCGAATCTCGTGCGAGACCATGGCGAGGAAACGCGACTTGGCACGGCTGGCTGCATCGGCGTGATCGCGCGCTTCGCTGAGTGCCCGTTCGGTTTCAGCGCGATCTGTGACATCGCGGCCGACGCATTGCAGTTCCGCGGGCTGTCCTGCATCAGGCCGCACGATGCCCTCGCGCCAGCCGATCCATCGTGCGCCCGTGGCAGTGGCAATCTTCTGGTCATGCGTGCGTGTGCCGGCAGGGTCGGTGACGATCTTGCCTTGTTCCAGCACGGGAAGTTCGAAGCGTGTGCCGACCAGAGCGTCCCGCGGCTTTTGTGCCAGCGTGCAATAGGCATCGTTGACGAATTGAATGGTGCCATCCGTCTGCCTCAGCACCACGAGATCGCCCTGCGATTCGAACAGGATGCGCGCGCGTTCCTCGGCTTCCTTCAGTTCCCAGTTGCGGTCGACCAGCGCCTCATTGTGCTGGAGCACGGTGCGCATTTTTTTGCGCACCCAGCGCAATCGCATGCTGGTGAGGACAAGAGCCGCGCAGGCAATCGCGAACAGGAAGCTGGCGCCGATGGCGAAGGCATTGGGATCGTATCCGGAGACATCCGATTGGCTTCCGGCGATGAAGCCGTAGGCGCCACCGAATGCCGCTGAAAAGAGAATCGACGCGCGTAGCAGGAAACTGATGCGCGGATGCCGGCGTGCAAAGCGGCGCATGCGCGCCTTGATCCGAAACATCCGACCCATCGATCAACTCCCCGAACCGTTCTTTGAAGCGCTCGGTTCCCATCGTTCAGAGCATGATGTGATCCGACCCGGAGAGTCGCAAAACCTGAACAGCTTCACGCTTTTCAGTATCGAACTCTCGCCCAAGCACGTCCCTGCCACTCCGGCATCAAGAATGCCGTGCCGATCTTGCAAAGTGCTTGCAAGCGGGCAGCGTTAAGCGGTCGCTTTGGAACAGGGTTGACGAAGCGTTAAAGCGCCGCGGCGGCGAGGCGGGCGCGGTTGTCGTCCGCGCCGACCAGGAGGGCGGCGGCGGCGCGAGAGGAGAATGTCTTCGATTGCACGAAGATGCGGAAATCGCCCGCTTCGCGAGAGAGATAGATGATCGGCTGCAATGCGGATGCGGCTTTTGCGATGCCGATGTAACGCGTTGCGGTGTGAACCGCGCACGCATCGGGCTCCGCGCCGTCGACGTCGTCGACTACCGTAAAGTCTGCGTTGTCCGGGCTGCTGACGATCTGCACCCGTACCGTTGCTTCAGCAGGATTGTCGGTGAAGCTGACGCGCGATTGCGATTGCCAGGACGCTGTGGCCATCTGCACTGCAGTGGTACCAACCATGATGCAGGGCTGCGGTTGCGGCGACGGGCTTTCGCGGGCGAACACGCCAGCCAGGATCAGCGGGATTACCGAGGCAAATATCTTGAAGCGTGACATGGTACGCTGTCCGCATTTGAACTGCCCGTGTGAGATCGCAGGGCGTATGGTTTGCGCAGCGTAAACAAAAGTCGTTACCGTCCGGTTGATGTCTCACCGTGGCGCAAGTTTGCCGTCGGCAATTTCGATGGCGGATTATGCGGCGTGCCGGACGTCTTCTGCGAGTGCCCGATAGGACAGCGCTTCCGCCAGATGGAGCCGGCCGATCCGATCCGCACCGTCGAGGTCGGCGAGGGTTCGCGCCACGCGCAGCACGCGGTGATAGCCGCGCGCCGACAGGCGCATGGTTTCGGCGGCGTCGCGTAATAGCTTCTGTCCCGGCGCGTCGGGTTGCGCGACGATTTCCAGTACCGCGGCCGGAGCTTCGGCATTGGTGCGGACATGCGGCAGATTGGCTGCGGCATAGCGCGCGAGTTGAATGTCCCGCGCCGCGGCGACGCGGGCGGCGACTTCAGAGGATCCTTCCGACGCCGTCGGCAGGATCAGATCCGCGGCAGTTACAGCGGGGACTTCGATGCGCAGATCGATGCGATCCATCAACGGTCCCGAGATGCGGGCCTGATAGTCCGCCGTGCAGCGGTCGATGCGACCGCGCTTGCAGGCGTAGCCCGGCTCATAGGCGTTCCCGCACCGGCACGGGTTCATCGCCGCCACCAACATGAAACGGGCCGGATAGGTGACGCGGTGATTGGCGCGTGACACCGAGACTTCACCGTTCTCCAGCGGTTGGCGCAGCGAATCCAGCACGCGTGGCTCGAATTCAGGCAACTCGTCGAGGAACAGCACACCCTGGTGTGCCAGGGAGATTTCGCCGGGCTTGGCCCGCATGCCGCCGCCGGTCAGTGCCGCCATGCTGGCGGAGTGATGCGGTGCGCGGAACGGCCGCCGGTTGGTGAGCGCGCCGCCTTCGATCTCGCCGGCGACCGAGGCAATCATGGAGACCTCGAGCAGTTCAGCCGGAGACAGCGGCGGCAGGATTGACGGCAGCCGTGCCGCCAGCATCGATTTGCCGGCGCCCGGCGATCCGGTCATCAGCCCGAATGACCCGCCAGATCTTAGCGAATGCTAAATGACTGTAATGGGGTGGAATGCGGACTGACAGCCTCCCGCACTCACTCCGCGAAAGCCGTCGTCAGGCCGACCGGTGGGATGCCTTAATCTCCCTAATGAACCCAAGGCCCATTTATAGACAAGTTGAAGATAATTTCTTGATTGAATTGAGCTCTCTTTAAGAAAGCCTACGCACAATGGGAGTATGACTAAGATACCGCACTCGGCGGGAGCGGAAATGGCGGTTGACCACCCGGCAAAATCGCTGATTGCCTTGCAAACGGATATTCTTGAGAAGGTAGCCTACGGGGAGCCGCTGGCATCGGTCACCGATCATCTTTGCAGGCAGGCCGAGACGATAGCCGCAGATGTTATCTGCTCGGTTCTCACCGTCGATAGAGATGGCAGGCTGCGGACGCTTGCAGGTCCAAGCCTTCCAGAGCAGTACTCGCGGGCGATCGACGGAATTCCGATCGGGCCTGACATTGGTTCCTGTGGCGCGGCGGCGTATCGCGGCATGGCAGTGGAAGTCACGGATATCGAGTGTGACCCGCTTTTTGACGACTACAGGTCGCTTTTAATCCCGCTTGGCTTGAAGGCCTGCTGGTCCAGTCCAATCAAGGCTCGGGACGGCCGCGTCGTCGGGACTTTCGGCTTTTATTTTCCTACCCCCCGAGGGCCGACGGACGTCGAAAGGGAAGTGGTTGCGCGCTGCACTCATATTTGCAGTATCGCCATTGAACACGACGAGATCCGGCGGCGCATGCATGAACTGGCGTTCGTGGACACCTTGTCGGGAGCACCTAACCGCGCCAGCTTCAATCTCCGTATCGGACAACTGACGGGAGCAACTCCAAAATCTTTCGCCCTGATGTTGATCGACCTCGATCATCTGAAGGAGATCAACGACACGTTGGGACATGCCGGCGGTGACATGCTGGTGCGTACTACCGCGCTGCGTCTCAAAACCGCGCCGATCGCTGTCGAGGTCTTTCGTATCGGAGGTGACGAATTTGCCGTGGTCGTGCCGGGTTGCAGCACGGCATCCGAGATGACCAAGGCGGCACATGGGTTGATCGAAGCGATCAGTATGCCATTCCAGTATGGCGAACACACGATCGTTTCTTCCGTGACCGTCGGCGGCGCACTTTACGGATGCGACGGCATCGACGCCGAAACCTTGTACCAGAACGCCGACTTTGCCCTCTATCACGCAAAGGCGGAATGCAGAGGCGGTTTCGTTCCCTTCGTGCCCGGGATGCGCACGGCTATCACACGTAGGATTCAAACCATACGTGAGGTCGGCGACGCACTATCCGAAGGCCGCGTCTTCGCGGCCTATCAACCGATCGTGCGGATCGACACTGCCGAGATCGTTGGCGTGGAGGCGTTGGTGCGCATGCGTACCCCGGAGGGGCGGATTGTACCGGCCAACGAGTTTCACGAAGCCATCTCGGACCCGCGTATCGGCGACAACCTGACGATGCAGATGCTGTCGGAGGTGACCGCTGACGTAAGAGCCTGGCTCGACAGCGGTATTTCACTCCAGCATGTCGGCATTAATGTTGCGAGCCCAGACTTCCAGAAAGGCGGTCTCGAAGACCGGATCGTAGAGAAGTTCGCAGCCGCCAACGTCCCGCTCGAGCATGTCATCCTGGAAATCAACGAAACGGTTTTTATGGGCGGTCACGACAATCACATCGCCCGAGCAGCGGAAAATCTGCGGGCCAAAGGAATGCGTGTTGCGCTCGATGATTTTGGCACCGGTCACGCCTCGCTTACCCATCTCCTGAACTTCCCCGTGGACATCATCAAGATCGACAAATCATTTGTCGACCGCATGATTGAAGACCACCGGAGCCTGGTAATCGTCGAAGGGTTGATCGAAGTGGCACATAAGCTCGATATGAAGATCATTGCCGAAGGAATCGAGACTGAGGAACAGGCCAACAAACTGGCATCCCTCGGCTGCATACTTGGCCAGGGGTACCGCTACGGGCGTGCCGCCTCAGCGGCGACCACCCTCGAACTCCTGCGTCGCTTTTCACAAAAGCCTGACAGTCCGTCAGCATATCAGGTGCCTTATCGGTTAACAGCATGACGCATTTCGGCGTTCGAGACGCACCGGGGGCCGTCTGCTGACAGTCCGCCTCGCGGTGGCATTTGTAGAAGCTGCCGTTCCGCATACAGCCCCGGCTCCGCCGTCCATGGGAACCGAGCGAATGGCAATTTTCGGGCGGCGGCGGAAGCGCCCAGAACGGCGACAATGAGGGTCGGAAGCGGCATTTCCTATCAATCAACGTTTGTAGGATCGCGGATAAATCCGTGTAACTAATTGGCTGCTAAGCGATGAGCAACCACAGCATAACCGTCGCCGCCGCCGCGCCCGCCAGAAACGGGCCGTGTCGCCGCAATTCCCAGCCGAGATATTCGCTCCACGTCAGGGACTTCCGCCAACGCCGGAAACCGTTGCGCTGCTCCTCCTCGTATGCCTGGCCAGCCCGCCAGCCCATTCCAGAACCCTTGGAATCCTTGTAAATTAATGTAGCCAACCATCAACAGATGATGGCCGCCCGCCGCGGCGATTTCGAGCGCGCGCTTGGCGCTTTCCTGTCCCTTGATATCGCGCAGATCAAGCCGGGAGGCATCCTGCGGGTGAATGCGCGGCTGCGGGCGCGACAGGATCTGCGTGCCTTTGAAGTGATTGGCGATCTGAATCAACGATCGTGCCGCGACGATCTGGATGTCGGGACTGGCCCACGCAGCTTCTGTTCCGCAGGCGGCGGGACAGATCAAGCCTTCGTCGCGGCTGTTGGCGCCGATTGCCGCTGGAAGAGCGCCTGCAACCGGTGCGATCGAGCCGTCGAGGCCGAGTTCGCCCAGAACCGTGAAACCGGTCAGGGCGTCCGCTGGAATGGCGCCGATGGCGGCCATCAGGCCAAGCGCGATCGGCAGGTCGTAATGACTGCCTTCCTTGGGCAGATCGGCGGGTGCGAGATTGACGGTGATCCGCCGCGCGGGGAGTGCCAGCCCGGAAGCGATCAGCGCGGAGCGAACCCGTTCCCGCGCCTCGGACACAGCCTTGTCGGGAAGACCGACGATCGTAAACGCCGGCAGGCCAGGTGCGACCTGCACCTGAACGTCGACTGCGCGGGCATCGATACCTTCGAATGCAACCGTGGAGACCCGTTGAACCATGGCGCCCCCTCCCAATCGGAAGTTAGCGCTGCAACTTATTGGATGCAAGAACAATAAGAGAACAAAGGTCGGGAAGCGGCCTCTGATCCAGCATGGACAATAGGCACCCGCGCATAAAGTATATTTATAATATTAAATAGATATTATTCAAGTTTTGATTGGATTAGATATGTATATATTAAGATTTTTATGGTTAACTAAGAGTTAAGCTAATCATTTACACATGAAGGTTGTTGGCTACCTTGCTCCCGATTGCGAGAATCGGGGAGCAAAATGGGACAACGACCGAAAAAGCGGGCGCTATTTGCGGTACTTGTCTTACTTGGATGGGTTGCGGGCAGTTTGGGAACTTTCTCCTGCAGCGTTTCTTGTGCCGATCCCGTTGCTGTGAGGCAGGAACGTATGGCCGGCGGCGGTGATGCCTTACCCGCTGGAAAGTCCGCAAGCTTGCTTCCAGTCTCAAGGATTCTTTGCCCGCCGACCCCGGATATGACGGAGCCGCTGACGACGTCAGCGCTCGATGGCGCGTTGAAGTTTGTGGCGCATGATCAGTTCCGGGAGGATGTTTCGGCGCGCAGCGACGTCAGGATCTCCTGGCTCGGTGCGGGGTTCGGTCGAAAATACATGGCCAAGGTCGAGCCGGCCGCCGAGGTGACATCGTTGCAAGTTTTCAGGCTCAAGCGACCTCTGCCCAGCGTTGCTATCGCGGAGGCGCTGCCTTCCCGTTATGAAACCCGTCTCTCCGATATCTGGTGTTTGCTGAAACTGCAGCCCAACGGGCAACCCGGCGTGTTGTCCGTCGATGCGACGCCGAATTTGTTTTTCGTCAGAGATGCCGCCGGCACACTGGGCGTCGTCGATGTGCTGTGGTCAGGCATCGGATGGGAAATCGGCGCCAGCTCTATCACCAGAAGCCGGCCGTGGTCCGCAGGCCGCCAAGTCATCGCGCGTTGATGAGGGCATGCGTGCCGGCTGCCCGCCAGATCGGCCGATATAAAAGTTTAGCGGCGTTTGGCCTCGATTTTGTCCCAGATCAAGGCCGCGACATCGGCGCCACCGAGATTGGCGATGGCGCGAATGCCGGTTGGTGACGTCACGTTGATTTCGGTGAGATGATCATCGATGACATCGATGCCGACGAACAACAGCCCGCGCTGGCGCAGCGCCGGCCCGATGCGCTCGCAAATCTCGCGTTCGCCCGGCGTCAGATCGGTGGCGCGCGCGGCTCCGCCGCGCACCATGTTGGAGCGCAAATCGTCCGCCGCCGGCACACGGTTGACCGCGCCGGCAAATTCACCATCGACCAGGATGATGCGCTTATCGCCCTTCTTCACCTCGGGCAGAAAGCGCTGGATCACCCACGGCTCGCGGAACGTGACCGCGAACATGTCGTAGAGGGATCCGAAATTCATGTCCTGCGGCAGGATGCGAAACACCGCTGCGCCGCCATGGCCGTGCAACGGCTTCATCACCACCGCGCCGTTCTCGGCGCGGAAGGCATTGATCTCGTCGAGATTGCGCGAGATCAGCGTCGGCGGCATCAGCTCGGGGAAATCGAGCACGAACAGTTTTTCCGGCGCGTTGCGCACGCTCACCGGATCGTTGACCACCAATGTTTTGGGATGAATGCGTTCCAGCAGATGCGTGCTTGTGATGTAGGCGAGATCGAACGGCGGATCCTGCCGCAACAGCACCACGTCGAACGATGCAAGATTGGTCCGCTTCGGTTCGCCGAGCGTGAAATGATTGCCGACTTCGTCGCGGACATTGAGCGACTGCACCGGCGCAACGACATCCTTGCCGTTCAACGAGAGTTGGTCCGGCGTGTAGTAGGAAATGGCGTGGCCGCGCCGTTGTGCTTCCAGCAGGAGGGCGAATGTGGAATCGCCGCGCACGTTGATGCGCGCGATGGGGTCCATCTGGACGGCGACTTTCAGGCTCATGCTCTGGTGTCCGGTTTGTCAGTTTCTTGGGAGTTATGATCTTGGCGAGATGGTTCGGGATGCCTTGATGTCAGGCGCTGGCGTCGAAGGCTCCCGGCAGATGGCGCGGCAAGGCGCGTGGCGCAATCAGCACGGCATCGAAACGCAGGTCGAAATTGGCATGTTCAGGGTGCGCCATCAACCACACATTGGCGGCATCGACGATACGTTTCTGCTGCCGCGGCGTCACGGCGTAGGCGGCATCGTCCAGCGTGGCGCGGGCCTTGACCTCGACGAAGGCCAAAAGATTGCGCCGCTTGGCGACAATATCGATTTCGCCAAAAGGAGTCCGGAAGCGCCGGGCCAGAGTGCGATAGCCCTTGACGATCAGGTAAGCGGCCGCCCGGCTCTCGGCAGAGAGGCCGGTTCGAAAGGCTGCAACGCGTTCGGGAGCGGCGGCTTTGGCCACAGCTGCTTTCCGGGAGCGATTCCGTACCGGTGTCGAGTCAGGCGGTGTCATCGCCGCCATCTCCACGATCCTCGCTCGCGAGTTCGAGCGCGCGTGCATAGACCTCGCGTCGCGGCCGGCCGGATAGTTCGACAGCATGGGCAACGGCGTCCTTGACGCTGCCGCGTTTCAGCGCGGCGCGCAGTACGTTATCGAGTTCATCCGCCGCCATGAGCTGGGCCTGCGCTGGCGGCGGTCCGATCACCAGCACGAATTCGCCGCGGGTTTCCAGCGTCGAGACTCCCTGCGCCAGGGTCTCGATCGGGCCGCGCTGAATCTCTTCGTGCAGTTTGGTGAGTTCACGGCAGATGGCGGCATCGCGCCCGTGCATCGCTGCCGCGAGATCGGCCAGCGCCTCCTGTACGCGGTTGCCGGATTCGAACATCACCAGCGTTGCCGGAATGCGCGCCAGCTCCGCGATGCGATGGCGTCGCGCGCCCTGTTTGGAGGGAAGAAACCCCTCGAAGAAGAATCGGTCGGTTGGCAGCGCCGCCAACGCGAGCGCGGTCAACACCGACGAAGGACCCGGCAATGCGATCACCGGATGACCCGCGGCGCAAACCTCGCGCACCAGCTTGAAACCGGGATCGGAGATCAGCGGTGTACCGGCATCGGATACCAGCGCGATCGACGCGCCTTCCGCCAGCATCTGAAGAATCTTCGGACGCGCGACGGCGGCGTTATGTTCGTGGTAGGGCCTGAGCGTTGCGACGATGCCGTAACGCTCCGTCAGCCGCCGCGTCACGCGTGTATCCTCGCACGCGATGACGTCAGCGCCGGCCAGCGTCTGCAAGGCGCGCAGCGTGATGTCGCCAAGATTACCGATCGGCGTTGCGACGAGATGCAGGCCGGGCGCTGCTTTCGGCGCCGATAGAAGGTGCTCGGATATGATAAAGGTGCGTGCGGCCGGTTCCGCCGGTGTCGAAGGAATGTCCGAGTGAGCAGTTTTGCTTGGCATCGCAACAGTGTAAGGCAGGATAAGAACAACAGGATACAGCTTTTCGGCGTCGTATGCGCAGGATTGACGGAAGCATGCGGGCTTTACGCGACGCATTCGACCGTGCCTGAATGTCACGTACGCGATGAAACGGCATCGCGGGCAAAATAAGCCTATTGTTTTGGTTAACTATTCGCCGACAATATGCCTTAATCCCCAGCAGATCGTTTGCACCACCGGCGGCGATCGGCGCCGATGAACGAAAGAATGATGATGGCGGGTCCGATCGATCCTGATGTCGAACAACGCGGAGCAACACGGCGGGCTGCACTCGGGCTGATCCTCGGGACGCCGTTGCTCGGCGCCTGCGCCGGCGTGCAATCGGCGCTGACGGGCAATGAATCGCAGCAGGCTGCGGGGCCGCAGCAACAATCGCTTTCGGTTGGCACCGGTCAGGTCAAGGTTGGCTTGATTCTGCCGCTGTCGGCAGCGGGCAATGCCGGTGTGGCCGCGCAGTCGATGAAGAACGCCGCCGAGATGGCGCTGGCTGAATTCCAGAACCCCAATCTGCAATTGCTGATCAAGGACGACGCCGGCAATGCCCAGGGTGCGCAGCAGGGCGCGCAACAGGCGCTCGACGAAGGTGCCGAGATTATTCTCGGACCGCTGTTTGGGGCCTCGGTTCCGGCCGCCGCGCAGCTGACGCGGGCGCGTGGCGTGCCGATGATCGCCTTCTCGACCGATTCGAGCGTGGCCGGGCGTGGCGTTTACCTGCTGAGCTTCCTGCCGGAATCGGATGTCACCCGCATCGTCGATTATGCGTCTGGAGCAGGAAAGCGGTCCTATGCCGCGCTATTGCCGGAGAATGCTTACGGCAACGTGGTGGAAGCGGCCTTCAAGCAGGAAGTCAGCCGTAAAGGCGGGCGTATCGTGGCCTTCGAAAAATACGGTGCCGATCGCACCAACGCCGTGCGCAATGTGGCGCAAGCGCTGGGAAGCGCAGACGCGTTGTTCCTTGCTGATGACGGCGATGCCGTGGTCGGTGTCGCAGAGGCTTTGACGTCGGCCGGAGCCAACCTCAGGCGAGTCCAACTGCTCGGTACCGGCCTGTGGGACAGTCCGCGCGTGTTTGCCAGCGCGGCCATGCAAGGCGGCCTCTACGCGGCGCCCGATCCAGCCGGCTTTCGCGCGTTCTCCGGGCGTTACAATACGAAGTACGGTCGGCAGCCGGTACGGACCGCGACGCTGGCCTATGATGCCGTGGCGCTGGTCGCGGCACTGGCACGCACCCAGGGGGCACAGAAATTTTCCTCCGAGGTGCTCACCAATCCGTCCGGCTTTGCGGGCATCGACGGACTGTTTCGATTCCGCGCCGATGGCAGCAACCAGCGCGGTTTGGCGGTGATGCGGGTTGCGTCCGGTGGTGGACAGCCGGTGGCCGGATCGCCCAAAAGTTTCGGCGCTTAGTTTAGGCCGCGAGATCGGCGACGACGGCGTCAAGCAGGGGGAATCCGGCCTGCGTGACACGCAGCCGTCCGCTGGGATCGACGATGATGGCGCCTTCCTCGCGCAGTACCGTGATGCGTCCTGCATCGAGTTCGCGGCCTGACAGCGCGGCGTAGCGCCGGGGATCGATGCCCTCCGCGAGCCGCAGGCCCATCAGCAGGAATTCGTCCGCGCGTTCCTCGCGATTGAGCAGATCGTCGGTGATGACGCCGTGGCCGTTGGCCTCGACGCGCATCAGCCACGCTTCCGGCCGCTTTTCAGTGGCGAGCGCATGGCGAATGCCGCCGATGTCGAGCCGTCCATGCGCGCCGGGCCCGATTCCCGCATATTCCTGACCGCGCCAATAAACCAGATTGTGCCGGCACTCGGCGCCGGGGCGCGCGTGATTGGAAATCTCGTAGGCCGGCAGGCCGTGCTTGGCGCAAACCTCCTGCGTGACGTCGTAGAGGATACGTGCCGTGGCTTCGTCCGGTGTCTTCAACTTACCGGCCGCGTGGAGGCCGAAGAACGGCGTGCCTTCCTCGATGGTCAGTTGGTAGAGCGATAGATGTTCGGCCGCTTCCGAGATTGCGTAGGTTAGTTCGTCGGTCCACTCGCGCGGCGTCTGATCCGGGCGCGCATAGATCAGGTCGAACGAATAACGCTCGAACGCGCTACGCGCGATGGCGACGGCATCAAGCGCCTCGCGCGCGGTATGCAGCCGGCCCAGCATCTTCAGCGAGGCATCGTCGAGCGCCTGCACCCCGAGCGAGACACGATTGACACCGGCGGCGCGATAGCCATGAAACCGCGTCGCATCGACGCTGGTGGGATTGGCTTCCAGCGTCACTTCGACGGTGGGTGAGACGGACCAGTGCTTGCCGATGGCATCGAGGATGCCGCCGATAGTTTGCGGCTGCATCAACGACGGCGTACCGCCACCGAAGAAGATCGACGACACCTCGCGGCCCGGCGCGCGCGCCGCCATCGCTTCGATTTCGCTCGCAAAGGCCCGCACGTAACGCACTTCGTCGATCGGCGCATGGCGGACGTGGCTATTGAAATCGCAGTACGGGCACTTCGACAGGCAGAACGGCCAGTGGATGTAAACGCCGAATGCGTCGTCTGCGTCAGCGCGGCTCAAGGCAGATCTCCGCGAGTTTGACGAAGGCGCGGGCGCGATGCGACAGCCCGAGGCCAAGTGGCGGCAAGCCGTGCTTCTCGATGCTTGTCATCTCACCGAAGGTGCGTTGATGTCCGTCGGGCAGGAAGGCGGGATCGTAGCCGAAACCGGCCGTGCCGCGTGGTGGCCAGACCAGCGTGCCTTCGACGCGTGCCTTGACGTCCTCGATATGGCCGTCAGGCCACGCGACGCACAGCGCCGAGACGAAATGCGCCGTGCGTTTATCTGGCGTCGTCGCGCCGCGTTCCTGCAACAGGCGCTCGATCTGCGTCATCGCCGCTGTGAAATCTTTCGACGGCCCGGCCCAGCGCGCCGAATAGATTCCCGGCGCGCCGTCGAGCGCATCGACTGCAAGGCCGGAATCATCCGCAAACGCTGGCAGTCCCGACGCGTTCGCCGCGGCGACGGCCTTGATGCGGGCGTTGGCCTGAAAATTGTCGCCGGTCTCGTCCGGTTCGTCGAGACCGAGTTCTCCGGCCGAAACCGCTTCGACGCCATAAGGCGCCAGCAGTTCGCGCATCTCGACAAGCTTGCCGGGATTGTGGGTCGCGATTACGAGCTTGCCGGTGATTCGCCGATGCATTCCGTCATCCTACGTCAATGCGGGAATCCACGAAACCGCGCGGAGTTCTTTCGCTTTAGTTTGACGCGTTTTCTTCACGCGAATTCGGTACCCGCTTCGCTTGAAACACTATGCAACCGCCATTTTTTGCAGATCGACGAGCCGCGCCACGCCCTTGCGGGCCAACTCCATTAACGCCAGGAACTCGTCCTGCGAGAATGGGGTCTTCTCGGCGGTGCCCTGCACTTCGACGATGCGGCCGTCGCCGGTCATCACGAAATTGGCGTCGGTCTCGGCTTCGGAATCTTCCGCATAGTCGAGGTCGAGTACCGGCGTGCCGTTGTAGATGCCGCAAGAGATCGCGGCGACGTTGTCGCGCAGCACGTTGCCGCCGCCGTTCTTGAACATGTTGCGGGCCTTCATCCAGCCGATGCAATCGGCAAGCGCGACCCATGCGCCGGTGATCGACGCCGTTCGTGTGCCGCCGTCGGCCTGCAGTACGTCGCAGTCGACGGTGATCTGGCGCTCGCCCAGGGCTTCGAGGTCGAGGGTGGCGCGCAGCGAGCGTCCGATCAGGCGCTGGATTTCGACGGTGCGGCCGTTCTGTTTGCCGGCGGATGCCTCGCGGCGGGTCCGTTCCAGCGTGGCGCGCGGCAGCATGCCGTACTCGGCGGTGACCCAGCCGCGGCCCTGTCCCTTGAGCCAGGGCGGCAGCCGCTCCTCAAGGGTTGCCGTCACCAGTACGTGGGTATCGCCGAACTTCACCAGGCAAGAGCCCTCGGCGTATTTGACCACACCGCGTTCCAGCGAAACGGGTCGCAACTCATCCGGCGCGCGACGGCTGGGCCGCATGGCAATTCTCCTGCAAGTCGAGGGAAGGTCGGTTCTCGGGCCTGCTTTTAGGTGGCGCGGGCGGCAGCGGCAAGGCTTTTGGGTCGGCCGTGATGCTGGGTGCGATAGCGGCTTGTATCCGGGGCGTAAGATAGACAAATTAAGGTCAGTCGACTTAGGGTCTCATTCAATTACGTTGAAGCAGACCTGTCGTTATCCTTTTGTTTGAGCACGATCTTTTCCGAAAACCGGCTTCCATTTTCGGGATCATGCTCTAGGAGTTAATCGTGGCCCATCATGATCCGATCGGCCTGATCGCCCCGAAAGCGGGGCTGGCCCAGCTCAATGAACGTTCGCGAGAAATTTTCCGGCAAATTGTCGAGAGTTATCTCGCCACCGGAGAGCCGGCGGGCTCGCGCAACATCTCGCGTCTGATCACCATCCCGCTGTCGCCGGCCTCGGTGCGCAACGTGATGTCCGATCTCGAACAGCTCGGGCTGATCTATGCGCCGCACACTTCGGCGGGGCGTCTGCCGACGGAACTCGGCCTGCGCTTCTTCGTCGATGCGCTGATGCAGGTTGGCGATTTGTCCGAGCCGGAGCGACAATCAATCCAGAATCAACTCGCATCCGTGGGCAAGGCGCAGACCGTCGAGGCTGCCTTGGGCGAGGCGTTGACCCAACTGTCCGGGCTATCCCGTGCCGCCGCGGTGGTGCTGACCGCGAAGTCGAACGTGCGGCTGAAGCACATCGAGTTCGTGCGGCTGGAGCCATTGCGGGCGCTGGTGGTGCTGGTCGCCGAGGACGGACAGGTCGAGAACCGCGTGCTGGATTTGCCGCCCGGTGTGCCGTCGTCGGCGCTGGTCGAGGCATCGAATTTCCTCAATGCGCGGATTCGCGGCCGCACGCTGGCGGAAGCGCGGCTCGAGCTGGAATCGGCGCTGACGCAAAGCCGTGCCGAACTCGATCAACTGACGCAGAAGATCATCGCCGCCGGTCTTGCAAGCTGGTCCGGCGGCGACAGTGAGGATCGACAACTAATCGTCCGCGGCCACGCCAATCTGCTCGAGGATCTGCACGCGCTGGAGGATCTCGAGCGGGTGCGATCGCTGTTCGACGATCTCGAAAGCAAGCGCGGCGTCATCGATCTGCTTGGCCGCGCCGAACGCGCCGAGGGCGTGCGCATCTTCATCGGCTCGGAAAACAAATTGTTCTCCCTGTCCGGCTCCTCGACGATTATCGCGCCCTATAGCGACGGTGCGGGCCATATCGTCGGCGTGCTTGGCGTGATCGGTCCGACGCGGCTGAACTACGCGCGGGTGATTCCGATGGTGGATTATGCCGCGCGCATCGTCAGCCGCATGCTCGGCGGTTGATCCGCTTTGCCGTGCGGGCCTCGGCCACGCAAGCACAGCCTTGATTTTCCCGGCGAAAGCACCGATATCCCGACCAACATCTTCCCTCAATTCGAGACGATTTTCGAGAAAGCTGTGTAATGACTGAACGTAACGGGCAGAACGGACAGAAGGACAATCCGGAGAAGTCCGTGCAGGAGACGGAACCGGTCGTGTCCAAGCCCTACATCATGCCGGACGATCCCGAGGAAGGGTCGGTCGAGGCCTTGACCAAGGAGGCCGCCGAGGCGCGTGATAAGATGTTGCGGACGCTGGCGGAGATGGAAAATCTGCGCAAGCGCACCACACGCGAGGTCGCCGACGCGCGGACGTATGGCATCACCGGCTTTGCGCGCGACGTGCTCGACATCGCCGACAACCTGCAACGCGCGCTCGACGCGGTGCCGGCGGAAGCGCGGGCTGCCGCCGATCCTGGGCTCAAGGCGCTGATCGAGGGCGTCGAACTGACTGAGCGTTCGCTGCTCAACGCGCTGGAAAAGAACGGCGTCAAGAAGTTCGATCCGGCCGGCCAGAAGTTCGATCCGAACTTCCAGCAGGCGATGTTCGAAGTGCCGGACCCGTCCGTCCCGACGGGGACCGTGGTGCAGGTGATTCAGGCTGGCTTCATGATCGGCGAACGCGTGTTGCGCCCTGCACTCGTCGGCGTTTCGAAGGGCGGCGCCAAAGCAACCGCCTCCGAGTAAACGAAAGGTCCGCTCTCGCGGCAGCTTTCAACGATCAGTTCACGCGGCGATATCGCTGGATTGAATACGTTTGACGCCGGCCTTGTTCATGTCGGCCCACGCTTTCGCCAGCGAGCCCTGCGTATCGATGCCCCGGCAGGCATCCTCGATCACGTAAGTCTCGAACCCGGCCTTGCAGGCGTCGAGTGCGCTCCACGCGACGCAGAAATCCGTCGCGAGACCTGCAACAAAGACGCGCCGTAGTCCACGCGCCTCAAGGTATTTCGCAAGTCCGGTCGAGGTTTTGCCGTCGGCCTCGGTGAAGGCCGAATAACTGTCGACGTCCTTGTGAAAGCCTTTGCGCAGAATCAGCGCCGCCTGCGGAATGGTCAGATCTTTCGAGAGTGCTGCGCCGTCCGTGCCCTGCACGCAGTGATCCGGCCACAACACCTGCTTGCCGTAGCTCAGGTCGATCATCTCGAACGGCTTTTTGTCGCTGTGGCTCGACGCGAACGAGACATGCCCTGCGGTATGCCAGTCCTGTGTCATCACGACATTGGCGAAGCTCTTGGCGATGCGGTTGATCACCGGCACCACCTGGTCTCCGTCCTTCACGGCAAGGCTGCCGCCGGGCAGGAAGCAGTTCTGCACGTCGATGACGAGCAGCACGGATGTGTCGTCGATGGCAATTTTGTCAGCGGCCCGCGCCGCCCTCGGCATCAGGCCCGCGATCGCGGTGGCCTGGATTGTCGCAAGCATCATCTGCCGTCTGTTCAGCATGGCTCAACCTCCCGCGGCGGAAGCAAATCAGGTCGAGGGCGAAACGTAAAGCCGACGCGTAAGGCAGGCAGCCTGACGACTTACCGTAACTGGATGCCGTCGCGTACCGCGCGGAAGCGGGAGAAGGCCTCCGACCACTGGTCGCGCGGGGCGCTGCCGATCACGCGGATCGCCCGGCTGCCGCTGCCGAACCGCAGCCACTGCACCACGGTGACGGGCGTTGCATCCTTGCCGCTGACGGCGTCGATGCGGGTTTCGAAACCCGGCACACTGTCGATCCGGAGCGGCTCGGACATCGTGATGCGGCCCTCGCGCAAGCCTGGGATCAGCCTGGCTGCCTGCTCGGCGTACCGCGCCCGGTCGTTGGGCTTGTCCGGCACCGAACCGACGACGCCGAGCACCATGAAAGGCCCTTTCTCGATACCGGTGGTTTCGTCGACGTCCGCGAGCATGACGGCGCCTCCCGGTGTCAGCGTCCGGACCGACTTGAAACTGCCGCGCTCGGCGACCTTGAACGGCAGCGTGCCCAGTTGCTCGTCGACAGGAACGTCCTGACGGACTCCGGCGGTGGCGAACATCGATCGGATGGCCTCGTCGGTGTAGATTTTGCTGGCGTTCTCGGGGACCTGGACCGCCACGAAACCGGAAAATGATCCGCCCGACAGGATCATGGAGTAGCGGCGCACCGCGGTGGCGCCGTCTCTGGCGTTCTCCACGGTGTAGAATGCCAGGCCGGCACCGGTTTCGACGGTTTCCGGCTTGATGCCGTTGGCCCCCTCCGGGTGGGTTTTGAAGGTCGTTTCCACTTCGCGGTAAGCGGCCGCGGGAAGCTCGGTGATCAGCACCTTGACGCCATGATCCTCGGTCTCGAAGCCGACGAATGTTTTGGCGGGGGCGAGCCCAACCAGTGGAACCAGACCCAGCCGGGAGCCCGGCAGATAGGTCAGGTCGGCGGCGAAAATGGGTGCGGTCCAGAACGTGGCGAGTGCAATAGCGAGGAAGCGGACGAGATGTGTCATGAGGGTCTATTGAGCAGGTATTGAGGCCGTTCGATGGTCGGCCGTGGGGCCCGCCTTGCCAATAGCATTTCTTCTCAGATGCCGTACATGGCGAACCTGTCGGCCGGAATATTGTCGTGCCTTCCAAGGGTTTTCGCGGATCGGAGCGATGTCCGGTCCTTGCGGGTGACAACCCCCCCTTCTATATGAGGCTCACCATCGCAATATCGCGAACATTCGATATTTGGGGGATCGGCCCGGGGCGCCGTCAGGGCCCAGCCGACCTGCCGCAACGAGAAGGATATGGACACTATGGGAAAGGTCATTGGGATCGATCTCGGTACGACCAATTCGTGCGTTGCCGTTATGGACGGCAAGACCGCGAAGGTCATTGAGAATGCCGAAGGCATGCGGACCACGCCGTCGATCGTCGCGTTCACCGACGACGGCGAACGGCTTGTCGGCCAACCCGCCAAGCGCCAGGCCGTCACCAATCCCGAGCGCACGATTTTCGCAGTCAAGCGCCTGATCGGCCGCCGCTACGACGATCCGATGGTCGAGAAGGACAAGAAGCTCGTCCCCTACAAAATTTCGAAGGCCGGCAATGGCGACGCCTGGGTCGAGGTGGACGGCAAGACCTATTCGCCGTCGCAGGTTTCGGCGTTCATCTTGCAGAAGATGAAAGAGACCGCCGAAGCGCATCTCGGTCAGAAGGTCGAGCAGGCGGTCATCACCGTTCCGGCCTACTTCAACGACGCCCAGCGTCAGGCCACCAAGGACGCCGGCAAGATCGCCGGCCTTGAAGTGCTGCGCATCATCAATGAGCCGACCGCGGCCGCGTTGGCCTACGGTCTCGACAAGACGAAGAACGGCACCATCGCGGTCTACGACCTCGGCGGCGGCACCTTCGACGTGTCGATTCTGGAAATCGGCGACGGCGTGTTCGAGGTGAAGTCCACCAACGGCGACACCTTCCTCGGGGGTGAAGACTTCGACATGCGGCTCGTCGAGTATCTCGCGGCTGAGTTCAAGAAGGAGCAGGGCATTGACCTCACCAAGGACAAGCTCGCGCTTCAGCGTCTGAAGGAAGCGGCTGAAAAGGCCAAGATCGAGCTGTCGTCGACGACGCAGACCGAGATCAACCTGCCGTTCATCACGGCAGACCAGTCCGGTCCGAAGCATCTGACGATGAAGCTGACGCGCGCCAAGTTCGAGGCGCTGGTCGAGGATCTCGTCCAGAAGACCATCGAGCCGTGCCGCAAGGCGCTGAAGGACGCGGGTCTGACTCCGGGCGAGATCGGCGAAGTGGTGTTGGTCGGCGGCATGACGCGCATGCCGAAGGTGCAGGAAGTCGTCAAGCAACTGTTCGGCAAGGAGCCGCACAAGGGCGTCAACCCGGACGAGGTGGTGGCGATCGGTGCGGCGGTGCAGGCCGGTGTGTTGCAGGGCGACGTCAAGGACGTGCTGCTGCTCGACGTGACCCCGTTGTCGCTTGGCATCGAGACGTTGGGTGGCGTGTTCACCCGCATTATCGACCGCAACACGACCATTCCGACCAAGAAGAGCCAGGTGTTCTCGACCGCCGAGGACAACCAGAACGCCGTCACCATTCGCGTCTTCCAGGGTGAGCGCGAAATGGCGGCCGACAACAAGATTCTTGGTCAGTTCGATCTGATGGGTATTCCGCCGGCCCCGCGCGGCATGCCGCAGATCGAGGTGACGTTCGACATCGACGCCAATGGCATCGTCAACGTATCGGCGAAGGACAAGGCCACCGGCAAGGAGCAGCAGATCCGTATCCAGGCCTCGGGCGGTTTGTCGGACGCCGACATCGACAAGATGGTCAAGGACGCAGAAGCGAATGCGGCCGACGACAAGAAACGCCGCGAGGCCGTCGATGCCAAGAACCACGCCGATGCCCTGGTGCATTCGACCGAGAAGGCGCTGGCCGAACATGGCTCGAAGGTCGAGGAAAGTGATCGTCGCGCCATCGAGGATGCCGTCAGCGACCTGAAGGAGGCGCTGAAGGGCGACGATGCCGAGGCCATCAAGGCCAAGAGCAACACGCTGGCCCAGGTGTCCATGAAACTCGGCGAGGCGATGTACAAGCAGCAGGCCGAAGCCGATGCCGCGAAGGACGCGGCGCGCGACTCCGCGCAGGATGATGTCGTCGACGCCGAGTTCACCGAGGTGGACGACGACAAGAACGGCAAGAAATCGGCCTAACCGTCAGGGATCGACGGCCATGTCGTTCTGCGATGATACGAAGTCTGCCCCCGGGCGTGTCCCGGGGGTTGGACGGCAATCGACGAAGCCAATGGATTGCGCAATGCGCTCCCGCGGCCATCGATGCGGGGGACGGTGATGTCGACGAAGCGCTGCTATTACGAAACGCTGGAGGTCGAACGCACCGTTACGGACGCGGGCCTCAAGTCGGCCTTCCGCAAGCTGGCAATGAAGTGGCACCCGGATCGCAATCCCGGCGACGCGGCGAGCGAAGCCCGCTTCAAGGAAATCAACGAAGCCTACGAAATCCTCAAGGACGGCGACAAGCGCGCGGCCTATGACCGCTTCGGCCATTCGGCATTCGAGCAGGGCAATGGCGGCGGCGCGGGATTCGGTGCCGGCTTTGCATCGTCGTTCTCCGATATTTTCGAGGACCTGTTCGGCATGGCCGGACAGCGCGGACGCGGCGGTGGTCGCGAGCGTGGCGCCGATCTGCGCTACAACATGGAAATCACGCTGGAGGAAGCCTTCTCCGGCAAGACCGCGCAAATCGAAATTCCGGTTTCGGTGACCTGTGAGTCCTGCTCGGGAACCGGTGCCAAGGCGGGGACCAAACCGAAGACCTGTTCGATGTGCGGCGGCGCCGGTCGCGTGCGCCAGGCGCAGGGATTCTTCACGCTGGAGCGCACCTGTCCCGGCTGTCAGGGACGCGGCCAGATGATCGAGGACGCGTGTCCGTCCTGCTCCGGTTCGGGGCGCGTCACGCGGGATCGCACGCTGTCCGTCAATATTCCGCAGGGGGTGGAAGATGGGACCCGCATCCGGCTCGCCAACGAAGGCGAGGCGGGCGTTCGCGGTGGTCCGCCCGGCGATCTCTACATCTTCCTGTCGCTGGCATCGCATCCGTTCTTCCAGCGCGATGGCGCGGACCTCCACTGCCGCGTTCCGATCTCGATGGTGACGGCGTCGCTCGGCGGCGAATTCGAGGTGCCGACCATCGACAAGGTCAAGGCCAAGGTGAAGGTACCGTCCGGCACCCAGTCGGGCCGCCGCTTCCGGATCGCCAGCAAGGGCATGCCAGTATTGCGTTCTCGTCAGACCGGCGACATGTACGTTCAGGTGGTCGTTGAAACGCCACAGAATCTGACCAAGAAACAACAGGAATTGTTGGCCGAGTTCGAGAAGCTGTCGTCCGGCGCCACGCAACCGGAAGCGGTCGGTTTCTTTACCAAAGTCAAGGACTTCTTCGGTACCCGTAGTGCTGCGCAGTAAGCCTTTCGCTTGACCGGTTTATCGGCGCGCGTTACGTCTTTGTGAATAGAATTTGACATCCCACCGACCGTGGCCCCTCTCTGGGTGCGAAATGTCCCTGCAACCATCCGTGCGCGTGTTGAAGAAGCAGCCTCGTCTCGATGACGAGGTTCGCTTTCTTCGCTCATGGATCGAGAAGCCGTTGCATATGGGCGCGGTCATGCCGTCGGGCCGCATTCTCGCCCGCACCATGGCGCAATATGTCGATGTGCATGCGACCGGTCCCGTTGTCGAACTGGGGCCGGGCACCGGCGCGATCACCAGTGCGCTGATTGAGCACGGCGTCGAGCAAAGCCGGCTCGTCCTGGTGGAATACAATCCCGGCTTCTGCGCGCTGCTGCGCGATCGTTATCCGCAAGCCACCGTGGTTCAGGGCGATGCCTATGTGTTGCGGGATTCGCTGTCGAAGGTGCTGATGGCGCCCGCGTCCGCCGTGGTATCGGGTCTGCCGCTGGTGACCAAGCCGATGCTGACCCGGCTGAAACTGATCCGGGATGCCTTCTCGGCGCTCAGTCCGGGAGCGCCTTTCGTGCAGTTCACCTATTCGGTGACGCCGCCGATCCCAAAATCCTTGCCGGGCGTATCCACCGAGGCTTCGGAACGGATCTGGATGAATCTTCCGCCGGCGCGCGTCTGGGTGTATCGCAAGGGCTGATCCTCCGGCAAAATCGCTGGAGAGACGAAGCTGGATACGACATGACTTATGCGAACTGATTCATTGGTTCGAACAGGAGTCTCTCGAAGAGAGACGGCGCGATCAAGGTGGGCTCGCCCGACATGAGCCCGTTGAAGATTCTGATCATTCCAGGTTCCCTGCGCACCGGATCGCACAACGTACGCCTCGCAGGCGCGGCGATGGCCGAACTGGCCGAAGCCGGCGCCGATGTTTCGCTGGTCTCGCTCGCTGACTTTCCACTCCCGATCTACGATGGCGATCTCGAGGCGAGATCCGGCGTGCCGATCGAAGCCGTCAAGCTCAAGCGCCTGATCGGCGTTCATCACGGGGTGCTGCTTGTCAGTCCCGAATACAATTCCTCGCCGCCGCCACTGCTCAAGAATGCGCTCGACTGGGTGACGCGGGTGCGCGAACGCGACGAACCGCTCGGACATGCGATGCGCGGGCGTCCGTTCGCATTGGCCTCGGCGTCGACAGGCCGGTTCGGCGGCGCGCGAAGCCTGATGATGCTGCGCTTGATGCTGTCCGGATGCCGCGTCACAGTCATCCCGACGCAGTTGTCGCTGTCGGCCGCCGATCAAGCCTACGACGACATGGACCGGCTTAAGTCTGGCAATGATCGCGACATGCTGACAGCCATGGCGCGACAGTTGATCGATGTCGCGGAACAGATGAGGCAACATGACTGAGAATACCATTCCCTCGCGTGACCGCCTGATCGTCGCGCTCGACGTTCCGAACGTGCCCGCCGCAGAGGCGATGATCTCGCGGCTCGGGGACAGCGTGACATTCTACAAGATCGGCTATCAGCTCGCTTATGCCGGCGGGCTGCCGCTGGTGCGGCAACTCGCGGAAGCCGGCAAGAAAGTCTTTCTCGATCTCAAGCTGCACGACATCGGCAATACGGTCGCGAGCGGCGTCAAGAGCATCGCGGGTCTTGGCGCGACGTTTCTGACCGTTCACGCTTATCCGCAGACCATGAAGGCCGCGGTCGAAGCCAGTGCCGGATCGGGTTTGAAGATACTCGCCGTCACGGTGCTCACCTCCTATGACGAGGCCGATCTGCAAGCCGCCGGCTATCGGCTCGGCGTGTCCGATCTGGTGCGGCATCGCGCCGAGCAGGCCAAGGCGCTCGGCATCCATGGCATCGTGTGTTCGGCCGAGGAAGCCGCCAGTCTCCGCCCGATCGCGGGCACGAACATGAGTCTGGTGACGCCGGGTATTCGGCCCGCCGGCAGCGACGTCGGCGATCAGAAACGGGTGATGACACCGGCGCGAGCGATTGCGGCCGGTGCGGACTATCTGGTGGTCGGACGGCCGGTGATGGCGGCCGCCGATCCGAAGGCCGCGGCGGATGCGATCGTCGCGGACATTCAACAGGCAAAAAACTGACGGGAGAGAGCAATGGCGAAGGGATACTGGATCGGGCGTGTCGATGTACATGATCTCGAGGGCTACAAGCGCGATTACGTCGCCCACAATGGCGCGCTGTTTCACAAGTACGGCGCCAGGTTTCTCATTCGCGGCGGCAGCTTCGAAAGCAAGGAAGGCTCGTCCCGTTCGCGCAACGTCGTCATCGAGTTCAAGGATTACGAGACCGCGCTGGCTTGTTATGAATCGCCGGAATATCAGGCGCTGATCAAGGCGCGCAAACCCCATTCGGAAGACGATATCGTGGTGATCGAAGGCTATGACGGGCCGCAGCCCTGACGCGACCTTGGTTGCCGGGACGCTGTGTCCCCGCTATACCGCGACATCATTGAGGTCCGTACCATGTCGGAAATGCGATTGATCGTTGCGGGGGCCGGCGGCCGAATGGGCCGCGCGCTGATGCGCGCGATCTCCGAGACCAAGGGTGCCGTCGTCACCGGGGCGCTCGAGGCGCCGGGCTCGGAATGGATCGGGCAGGATGCCGGCACGCTGGCGGGCCTGCCGCCAACCGGCGTGGAAGTCTCGGCGGACCTGTGGTCGCTGTCGGCCAAGGCCGACGGCATTCTCGATTTCACCGTGCCGCGTGCCACCATTGCTAACGTCGCCATCGCCGCCCAACGCGGGCTGGTGCATGTGATCGGCACCACCGGCTTGTCGCCCTCCGACACCGCGATCATCAAGAGCGTGACCAAGCAGGCTGTGGTGGTACAGGCCGGAAACATGAGCCTCGGCGTCAACCTTCTTGCGGCGCTGGTAAAACGCGTGGCGCGTTCGCTCGACTCGAACTTCGATATCGAAATCGTCGAGATGCATCACAAGGCGAAGATCGACGCACCCTCCGGCACCGCGCTGATGCTTGGCGAAGCGGCGGCGGCGGGTCGCGACGTCAAGTTGCATGATCACTCGGCGCGCGGCCGCGACGGCATCACCGGCGCGCGTCGCGAAGGCGACATCGGCTTCGCAGCGTTGCGCGGCGGTACGGTGACCGGCGATCACACGGTGATCTTCGCGGGACCTTATGAACGCATCGAACTCTCGCACAAGGCCGAGGATCGCATGATCTTCGCGCACGGCGCGTTGAAGGCGGCGATGTGGGCGCAAGGCAATCCGCCGGGATTGTATTCGATGGCCGATGTGCTCGGCCTGAGCGATTTCTGACGAACAGGTGTCGTCGGCTCTCACGCGACGATCATTGCAAACACGAAATGGAAACGGAAAGAATGAGCGATCGACTTCTCGTCCTCGTGCGTCACGGCCAGAGCGAATGGAATTTGAAGAATCTTTTCACCGGCTGGAAAGATCCCGATCTCACCGAACAGGGACGCAAGGAGGCCGCTGAAGCAGGGCGCAAGCTGAAAGCGCAAGGACTGACCTTCGATGTCGCCTTCACCTCGGCGCTGACGCGGGCTCAAAACACGCTCGATATCATTCTGAAGGAAATGAGCCAGAGCGGATTGCCGATTCATAAAAATCTCGCGTTGAACGAACGCGACTACGGCGATCTCTCCGGCCTCAACAAGGACGATGCGCGCAAGAAGTGGGGCGAAGAACAGGTTCACGTCTGGCGCCGTTCCTACGACGTGCCGCCGCCGGGCGGCGAGAGCCTGAAGGATACGCTGGCGCGCACGTTGCCGTATTTCGTGCAGGAGATTTTGCCGTGCGTGTTGCGCGGCGAGCGGACGCTGGTGGCGGCGCACGGCAATTCGCTGCGCGCGCTGATCATGGTGCTCGAGAAGCTGACTCCCGAAAACATTCTCAAGCGCGAACTCGCAACCGGCGTGCCGGTGATCTATCGCCTCAATGCCGATGCCACCGTTGCATCCGTGCTCGATCTCGCGGCGTAACCGTCTTGAGACAATCAGCGCGGCGGTTACGCCGCGCTGACCTGTCCGGCTTCCCAGCCCAACATCGCCTGCTTGCGGGTGATGCCCCAGTGATAGCCGGTGAGCGCGCCACTCTTGCCGATCACGCGATGGCACGGCACCACGAACGAGATCGGGTTGCGGCCGACTGCGGCACCGACCGCGCGCGAGGCTTTCGGATTTCGCACATTGCAGGCGATGTCGGAATAGGTGGTGGCGCGGCCCATCGGAATCTTCAAGAGCGATTCCCACACCCGCACTTCGAAATCGGTGCCGATCAGGACCACGCGCAGCGGTTGATCGGGCCGCCACAACCGCGTATCGAAGATACGTTGCACCATCGCCGTTGTGCCGGCGTGATCCTCGATGCAGTCGGCGCGCGGCCAACGCCGCCGCATGTCGGTCAGCGCGGTCATCTCGTCGCCGGGATCGGCGAACGCAAGCCCGGCAAGACCGCGGCCGCTGGCGATGACGATCGCCGTGCCGAACGGCGACGGATGGAAGCCGTAGCGCAACGTCATGCCGGCGCCACCTGCTTTCCATTCGCCCGGCGACATCGCTTCGTGCGTGACGAACAGATCGTGCAGCCGGCCCGGACCTGACAGGCCCGAGTCGAGCGCGGCATCGAGGATGCTGGCGGAATCACGCAACAGGCCCTTGGCGTGATCGAGCGTCAGCGCCTGCATGAAGGCCTTCGGCGTCAGCCCGGCCCAGCGCCGGAACAGATGGTGCAATTCGTCCGGCGTCAGTCCGGCGGCGCCGGCGATGGCCTCGATGGTGGGCTGCGCGCGCCAGTGCGCCGAAATAAAAGCGATGGCGCGACGCACGCTGTCGTAATCGCGCAGCGCGGCGTCCTGCGGTCCCGGTTTAGCGAGGCGGTGCTCCTGGGTGGCGAGATTCATCATGCTATCGATGTAGGGCCTGGCCATGCGTGACACCACCCGTTTCCCGATAAGTCCCGGGTCAATGATTATAGACCGGCCCGCGCTTCGCCGCTTGCAGGGCATTGGTCAGTGCGCTGGCGAAACTCGATTTCTCGTCGGGGCCGAGAAATTGCGCGATGGCGAGGCTGCGGCCGCGCGACACCAGCGACAGCCGCTCGATGCCGAATTCTTCATGCACCTTCTGGTCGAGCCGCACCCAGAGCGGATTGAACACCCATTCCGTCGCCGTGCCGCGATGGTCGGTTTTGCGAACGCGCAATTCGGATGGCGTGATGAAAATTTCCTCCGTCGCCTTGGCGTCGCGGAAATTGATCCGGAACGCCCAGTAGATCGCGAGAATATCGAGCAGGAAGAAGAACAGCACCGGCCACGCTCCCTTGAACAGGAAGATCATGCCGGCGGTGAAGTTGAGCACGCTGATGACGGCCATCAGCACCGCGAAACCTTTCCGGCTCAACGACCGATGCGGCACCAGCAGGGCCGAAAACAATTCCGGCTCCGGGGAGGGGGCATCGTCAAAGTCGTTGCCTGCGGTCATGGCCTGTCATTATACCCGATCATGGCCAAAAGCATCCACCGATCCGCGACGGGATCGACACCGAAAGCCGCCGGATCGGCTGCAAAACCCGACGGGAATCTTGCGGCAAAGCCGCGGCGAAACAATGGCGCAAAATCGCCACTTGCGGCAGGTGCAAAAGCGGCCGGCAAGGGGGCCGGGAAGGCGCCCAAACGCTTCACACCGTCGTCTAAACCGTGGACCGCCGCGGAGGTCCACGAGGCCTTCCGCCGGTTCGAGGCCGCCAACCCGGAGCCGCGGGGCGAACTGGAGCACCTCAACCCGTTCACCCTGCTGGTGGCGGTGGTGCTGTCGGCGCAGGCGACCGACGCCGGCGTCAACAAGGCGACGCGGGAGCTGTTTCCGATCGCGGATACGCCGGCGAAGATGCTGGCGCTCGGCGAGAAGCGGCTGCGCGAGTACATCAAGACCATCGGGCTCTATCGCACCAAGGCGAAGAACGTCATCGCGCTGTCGGAGAAACTGATCGCGCTGTTTAACGGCCAGGTGCCGCGCACCCGCGCCGAGATCGAGTCGTTACCGGGCGCCGGGCGCAAGACCGCGAACGTCGTGCTCAACATGGCGTTCGGCCAGCCGACCATGGCGGTGGATACGCATGTGTTCCGCGTCGGCAACCGCACCGGCATGGCGCCGGGCAAGACGCCGCTGGAAGTCGAATTGAATCTCGAGCGGGTGATTCCGCCGGAGTTCATGCTGCACGCGCATCACTGGCTGATCCTGCACGGCCGCTACACCTGCCTCGCACGCAAGCCGCGCTGCGAGGTGTGCCTGATCAACGACCTCTGCCGCTGGCCGGAAAAGACAGTGTAGCGCACGCTCACACCGTCGGCACGCTGGTCCGGTTGCGTTCGGGTTCGATCAGCTCCGGGCGTGGGCCGCTGAGCTGCTTATGCAGATGCACCATCAGGGCCATGGCGAACACCGGCGTCGCGAAGTTGACGATCGGGATCGAGACGAAGGCGGCGATGATCAGGCCGGCGGCGAACACCATCCCCGCATGATGACGTCGCATCGCCTTGGCTTCATCGATTGGGCGAAAGCGCAGCGCGGCGAATTCGAAATACTGCCGGCCGAGCAGCCAGGCGGTGGCGATGTAGAAGGCGATGAAGCCGAGCCCGGCGAACAGCGCGAACGGCAGCGCGATCAGATAGACCAGCAAGGTCAGCGCGGCGAACTTGATACCTTCGCCGATCGCAAGGCCGTAAGGCAGCGCGGTGCCGACGCGTTCCGCCGGATAGTGCTCGCGCTCGACGATATCGGCGACGTCGTCGACGAACACGCTCGCCACCAGCGAGGTGATCGCGGGCATCAGGAAGATCGCTCCGAACACGATGCCGAAGCCGGCGACGATCGACACCATCCATGACAGCACGTTGAGCGGCGTGTGATAATCGGGGCCCAGCGTTGCTTCCGCCCACACCATGCCGGAGGTGGCGAGCCAGCTCAGCAGGCGTTGCAGGCTCACTGCCAGCACCACGATGAGGATCAGCGCGAGTCCGATTGAGCGCCACAGGATGGCGCGCATCGGCGGCGACAGAATCTGCGACAGGGCCTTGATGGCGGCGTCGAGCATGATGGCTGTGTCCTCTGCAAAACGAATGCAGAGGTAGAGATGCATCCCCGGTTCGGCAAGGGTGTGTGCCGAACGCGTCATCCTGAGGTGCGGGCGAAGCGAGCCTCGAAGGATGACTTTGCCGTCGCCCACCTATCTCGGGTTTACCGAGATAGGACCAAAAGAACGCAAGTTGGCTCGCCAACTTGCTTTGGGCCGCTAAAAAAGCGGCCACCTCGGGGTGACGGCAACACGCCGTCTTCGGAGAGTCAAACAGCGTGCGTGTCGCGCCTTACACCACGCCCATCGCCTGCATCGCCTCGGCGACGCGGATGAAGCCCGCGACGTTGGCGCCGAGCACGTAGTTGCCCGGCGCGCCGTATTCCTCGGCGGTCTGCGCGCAGGTGTCGTGGATGTTGTGCATGATGGCCGCCAGCCGTTCCTCGGTGGCCTCGAAGGTCCACGAGTCGCGCGAGGCGTTCTGCTGCATTTCAAGCGCGCTGGTGGCGACGCCGCCGGCATTCGCCGCCTTGCCGGGGCCGAACAGCACCTTGGCCTGCAGGAAGGCATGCGCGGCTTCCGGGGTGCACGGCATGTTGGCGCCCTCGCCCACCGCGATCACGCCGTTCCTGATCAGCGTGGCGGCATCAGTGCCGTTGAGTTCGTTCTGGGTGGCGGACGGCATCGCGATATCGGCCGGCACTTCCCAGAGGCGGCCGCCGGGAACAAACTTGGCGCCGTTGCCGCGCGCCTTGGCGTAATCGGCGACGCGGCCGCGGCGCTTCTCCTTGATCTCCTTCAGCAGGTCGAGGTCGATGCCCTTCTCGTCCACCACGTAACCGTTGGAATCCGAACAGGCGATTACCTTGCCGCCGAATTCCGCCACCTTCTCCATGGTGTAGATGGCGACGTTGCCGGCGCCGGAGACCAGCACCTTCTTGCCCTCGAAGCCCTGCTTGCGGGTGCCGAGCATGCGTTCGACGAAGTAAGAGCAGCCGTAGCCGGTCGCCTCGGTGCGCACGCGAGAGCCGCCCCAGGTCAGGCCCTTGCCGGTGAGCACGCCGGACTCGTAGCGATTGGTGATGCGCTTGTACTGGCCGAACATGAAGCCGATCTCGCGCTGGCCGACGCCGATGTCGCCCGCCGGAACGTCGGTGTATTCGCCGAGGTGGCGATGCAGTTCCAGTATGAAGGACTGGCAGAAGCGCATGATCTCGCGCTCGGAGCGGCCCTTGGGGTCGAAGTCCGAGCCGCCCTTGCCGCCGCCGATCGGCAGGCCGGTCAGCGCGTTCTTGAAGGTCTGTTCGAAGCCGAGGAACTTGATGGTGCCGAGGTAGACGCTGGGATGGAAGCGCAGGCCGCCCTTGTAGGGGCCGAGCGCGGAATTGAACTGGACGCGGAAGCCGCGGTTGATGCGAACGTTGCCCTTGTCGTCGATCCACGGCACGCGGAAGATGATCTGCCGCTCCGGCTCGCAGATGCGCTCGATCAGCGCCGCCTCGGCGTAGCCCGGATGCTTGGCGATCACCGCGCCGAGGCTGTCCAGCACCTCGCGCACCGCCTGGTGAAACTCGTTTTCACCCGGGTTGCGCTGCAACACTTCATTGAAAATCGGTTCAAGCTTTTCGTCGAGCATGAAACACCCCCAAGCACTCGTTATGGTTGAAGCAGGCCGAAGGCACAGCCTGTCCTGCTTGCAACAGGGGTCCGAGAGGCTCCACGCGATCCGACGCTAACGCGCTTGTCTATAAGACCGCTGCCCGTTTTTCAAACGAACCTTGGTGGGAAAATGTGCAGATTGCGACATTTTCGCGCAGCGCGGCGCCAGGAGCCGACCGCTGGAATGCTCAGGGCTCGAGAAGGGGACGGCTTGGCACGTCGCCGCTCAAGCGCTCATTGCTTCGGCAGCCTGGCGCGACGCTGTCGCACCAGCCGCTTCAGGGCCGAGCGGCGGCGTTTCCACGCCCCCTTCGATTCCCCCCGAAGCGCCTGGAAAGGGATCTAAGGCGCCCGCTACCTCCGCGAGCGGTTTCTGCCGGTCGGCCCAGTGCAGTGCGGTGTAGTCGAAGCCGAGTTCGATGGTCGGCTTCACGACGTCGAAGTAAGGCGAGATATCGAAGTCGCGCGGCATGTAGAGCGAGGAGTCGCGGATGTGCAGGATCTCGCGCCGTGCCTGCCGGCTTCTGGTGCGGGTGATCTTCGGCAGGATCGGATAGCGCACCGCGCCGAATGCCTGCGCGATCAGCGCCGAGCAGATGATCTTGGTCGGATCGCCGGAGCCGAGCGCGATCATGCGGCGGCGGAAGCGCTGCGGAATCGGCATCGGGAAAAGATAGCGCGCCAGATCGATGATGTTCTTGGTGTCGTAGCCGAAGCCGATGCGGTTGATGGCGTAGCGGCACACCGTGGTGCGGTCCTCATACGACAGACCGACCGGGCGGCAGACCCGCGTGTGATACGGAAAATATTTCGACAGCGGCGCGGTGGCGACGCCCTCGCCGACATTGGCCTCGATCAGCACGTGCGGTTCGCCGTCGGGTTCGCTGGCGCCGTCGATCGGCCCGACATAGAGCGCGGCGTGCGACCATGTCGATTGCGTCAGATACTTGATGATGCCGGAGATGCGGTTGTTGCCTTCGACCAGCAGCACGTCGCCGGGCATGACGATGTCGCGCAGCCGTTCGGGATCGCTCGGCGTAAAGGGCTCATAGCCCGGCACCTCTTTCTGGAGGTAACCGGCAATCAGTTTGCCGACGGCATCGAGCACGAAGCCCATGAGGTTCTCCCCGCGCGGTTCGTTCTGACCGCTTTGTCGTGCTTCAATCATGGACGCAAGCCATTGCAATTTGGTTCATGCTCATGCCGGCGAGATCATCATTGATTCACCATGATGGTTGCCGCACAGCCATGGATGCGGCAACTTATCGATGCGTTCCCGAAATTGTTCAGGTTTCGGCAACTACGACATTAGAAAAGCAATGACTTCAGAAAACCAGCCATGACGATTTCGCGTCGGACATTCCTGACGGCTTCCGCAGCATTCGCTGCATTGCCATTGTCGCGCATCATGGCCGCGCCGCTGCCGCGCGAGGTTGACATTGTCGTGATCGGCGCGGGCGCGGCGGGTCTTGCGGCGGCGCGGCGCATCAAGGTCGCCGAGCGCAGCGTCATAGTGATCGAGGCCTCGACACGGATCGGCGGGCGCTGCCGCACCGATCCCGCGCTGTTCGCCGTGCCGTTCGATCGCGGCGCGCGTGTGCTGTACAGCCCCGACAGCAATCCGCTGGCCAAGCTGGCGCGCTTGAACGGCATCGACATCGCACCGGTGACGACGGGCCAGAAGATTCGCATCGGCCGGCGCAACGCGCGCGCGGGCGAGGCAGAAGATTTTCTCACGGCGCTGGTGCGCGCCAATCGCGCCATCGACGAGGCCTCGCGGGGCAAGGCCGATGTCGCTTGCGCCGCCGCGATGCCGAGCGATCTCGGCGACTGGGCGTCGACGGTGGAATTCGTGCTCGGCGCGAGCGTGACCGGCAAGGACCTGCGCGATCTCTCGGCGATGGATCGCGCGCGCATGCAGGAGCGCAGCGCTGCCATCGTCTGCCGGCAGGGCCTGGGGGCGCTGCTGACGAGGCTCGGCGAAAGCGTTCCCGTGGCGCTGGGCACGCCGGCGACGCGGGTGGCGTGGAGCAACCGCGATGTCGCGGTGGACACGCCGGCGGGCAAGATCGTCGCGCGCGCGGCGATCGTTACGGTGTCGACGCATGTGCTCGCCTCGGGCCGCATCGCCTTCGCGCCGGATCTGCCGAAGCGGCAATTCGATGCCGCGTCCGGCTTGGGGCTCGGCAGTTACGATCGCATCGCGTTGCAATTGCCGGGCAATCCGCTCGGACTCGGCCGCGATGAAAACGTGATCGAGCGCAGCAAGGACGCGCGCACCGCGCTCCTGGTCGCCAATGTCGGCGGCTCGTCGCTGTGCACTGTCGATGTCGCGGGACAATTCGGCGTGGATCTGTCGGCGCAGGGCGAGGACGCCATGGTGGCGTTCGCGCGCGACTGGCTCGGCGGACTGTTCGGCGGCGATGCGGTGGCGAAGATCGAGCGCAGCTTCGCGACGCGCTGGAATGCGGAGCCGCTGATCGGCGGCGCGATGTCGGCGGCATCGCCGGGCGCGGCCGGTGGACGCAAACTTCTCGGCGAACCGTTCGGCAACGTCTTCGTCGCCGGCGAAGCCACGCACGAGACGCTTTACGGCACTGTCGATGGCGCGTGGGAGAGCGGCGAATCCGCCGCCGATGCGGCATTGAAGAAGATCGGTCCGGCAAAGCCTCCGCCGCCGCAGAAAAAGCCGCGCGCGAAGAAGCGACGCGCGCACTGACGGGAAATAAGACTCGCCGTCATGGCCGGGGCAAGCCCGGCCATGACGTTGTGATACACGACGATCCTTCGAGGCTCGCGCGACACCTGCAACAAAACAGCCGTCGTTCCCGCGAAGGCGGGAACCCATACGCCGTGTCGTCGCGGTGGTATGCGGCGATCGTTGCGCGGCTGTTCTTGAAGCAAGAGGCCAGGGGTTATGGGTTCCTGCCTGCGCAGGGACGACGAGTTACACCGGCAGCGGCAAGGTCACTTCCATCAAATCTTTCGCCACCACCATCTTGCCGGAAAAATTCTTCTTCACGTCGGCAAGCCACTGCTCGTCTGTGATCGAGTCGTTGTCGCCCGGAACGAGATGGCTGAGCACCAGCAGTTTCGGTTGGGCGATGGCGGCGATGCGACCGATATCTTCCGTCGTGGTGTGGCTCGCCAGCAAGTGTTTCCGGAGCGTCGCGCCGTTGGTGACCTTCTTCATGATGCCGTCGATGCCGGGGACGTAGAGCGCTTCATGCACCAGCACGTCGGCGCCCTTGGCGAACGCGGCGAGCTTCGGATTGTAGGCGGTGTCGCTGGAAAACACGACGGTGCCGTCCTTGGTCTCGAACTTGTAGGCGAAGTTGTCGACGATCGGCGGATGCGGCGTGCGGAACGCGGTGACGGTGACGTCGTCGGTCTTCAGCACCACGCCGTCGGCGTCGATGTCTTTCGCGATCAAGAGCTTGCGCAGATCGGGCCGGCCTTCGTCGGCGATGCGCGTCTCGATGTCGAATTTGTTCACGTCCCAATAGGCTTTCGTCATCGCCTCGGTGCCCTTGGGACCGAAGGCATGGATCGGCGTCTTCAGTCCGGTGGCCCATGCGTTGTAGGCGAGGTTGCCGTAATCGAGATCGTGATCGGAATGCAGGTGGCTGAGCAGGATGTATTTGATCGATTGCAGCGGAATTTTCGCCGCAACCAGTTGATGGCTGACGCCCGCGCCGCAATCGAGCACGATCGGCGTGTCGTTGACCATGATCAGGTTGGCGGGATTGGAACGGCCGAGCCCGATGCGCGGCCCGCCCTTGGTGCCGAGGAACACGATCCGCGTGCTCGGCTTCGCGGAGGATTGCGCCAGCGCGGTGGGCATTCGCGCGAGCGACGCAAGGCCACCGAGCGCGGACAGTTTCAACAGATCGCGGCGATGCAGCATGGGAGCCTCCTGTCGAACACGGATAAGCGAGGCTAGTCCCGCATGCGCCTGCGGCGCAAGTTACGATCGTCAGCGCAACAGCCCGTCGAACAGCGGCAGGCTGATCAGCGCGGAGGCGGCGATCAGTGCATAGCAGACACGGCGGAACGTTAAGTCGCTGGCGAGGCCGAACATGTGCGAGCCGATCCACAGCCCGACGCCGAACACCGGCCCGGCGACAAGCGCGAGGCCGATCACCGTGCGCGTGAACAGCCCGCCCCACAGATAGCTTGCGAGGATGATGACATCCGACACCGCGAAATAGAGGATGAGGCTGGCGCGCGTCACCGCCGCCGTGGTGGCGTCGCGCAGCCAGTAGAGCACCACCGGCGGGCCGCCGACCTGCGCCACGCCGCCGAAGAAGCCGGCCACCGCGCCGACCAGCGTGGTGACGGGGCGCGTCGGCGGGCGCGGATAGCGCCATCCCGCCATCATCAGTATCAGCAGCGGCACGATCAGCGCGACGATCATCCAGCGCACCGCGAGCGGATCGGCGTGAATCAGGAACAATGTGCCGAGCGGCACGCCGACCAGCGAGCCGATGGCCATCAGCATCACCTCGCTGCGATTGGCGATGCGCGCCGCGCCGGGCACCAGGCTTGCGGCGGCGATCATCTCGACGATCAGCAACAGGGGCGATGCGACCTGCGCGCCGATCGCCGCACTCGCCAATGGCATGAAGATCAACGCCGAGCCGAACCCGGAGAAGCCGCGCGCCAGCCCCGCGACGAATGCGGTGACGACGAGCACGGCGAGCGCCGCGAAGCTGAAGCCGTCCAGACCGGGGAGGATCATGCGCCGCTCGCGATGGACCTTGCGTGGAGGGGAGGGATCGACGGAAGACATGAAGCCATTCCGAAAACCGCTTCACACATTTTGCCATCATGCTCTAGTGTTCGCGGTGGTCGCAATCGATTTCCAGACGAGGTTCACGCGCATGTCGTTCCGCTTCCATCTGCCGTCCGCGACGCTGCTGGCGGCGGCGCTCTGCGTCACGCAGTCATATCATGCGCGCGCCTTCGACCTCGCGGTCGATGCGAAGCTGCCGCCATCGCAGGCGGTCGCGGTACCGGCGCCGCCGGAGCAGATCGATGCGGCGGTGGCCAAGCTCGACGAGCTTGCCGCCGCGATCATGAAGAAGTCCGACATTCCGGGCATGTCGGTTGCGGTGGTGCGCGGCGGCAAGGCCGTCTATGCCAAGGGTTTTGGCGTGCGCAAGGCGGGCGATGCGGCCGCCGTCGATGCCGACACCGTGTTTCAACTCGCCTCGCTGTCGAAACCGGTCGGCGCCAGCGTCGTCGCCGCGCAAGTCGGCAAGGGCGTGGTGAAGTGGGACGATCCGGTCGTCAAATACCTGCGAGGGTTCGCGCTCTCCGACAAGGCGGTCGGCCGCATGGTGACCATCGGCGATCTCTATGCGCATCGCTCGGGGCTGCCGGATCACGCCGGCGATGATCTCGAATATCTCGACTATCCGCGCGAGGATGTCCTGAAGCGGCTGCGCTATCTGCCGCTGGCGCCGTTCCGCGCGAGCTACGCCTACACCAATTTCGGGCTGACGGCGGCGGCGGAAGCGGTGGCTGTAGCCTCGCAAATCGACTGGGCGACGCTGTCGGATCGCGCGCTCTATCTGCCGCTCGGCATGAACCGCACCAGTTCGCGCTACGCGGATTTTATTAACCGCGACAATCACGCGGTCAACCACGCCAAGGTCGATGGCGGCTTCCAGCCGCGCACCCAGCGCGATCCCGACGAGCAGTCGCCGGCCGGCGGCGTCTCGTCGTCCGCCAATGACATGGCGAGGTGGATGGCGATGGTGCTGGCGAACGGCGCGCATGACGGCAAGCCGCTGATCGACAAGGCGGCGCTGCTTCCGGCGCTGAGCCCGCAAATGATCTCCGCGCCGCCCACGGACGTGAGCGAGCGGGCCGGCTTCTACGGCTACGGCATGAATATCGGTGTCGCGCCGTCAGGCCGCGTGGTGCTGTCGCACTCCGGGGCGTTTCTTCTGGGAGCCGCGACCTGTGTGACGATGATCCCTTCGCTCGATCTCGGCATCGTCGTGCTGTCCAACGCCGCGCCGACGGGCGCGGTGGAAACGCTGTGCGCGGAATTTTCCGATCTGGCGCAGTTGGGCACGATCACGCGCGACTGGTATGCGGGTTACGCTCCGCGCTTCGCCCCGATGTTCAAGCCATTCGGATCGCTGGTCGGCAAGACGCCGCCGGCCAAGCCGAAAGCGCAAGCCGCCGCCGAACTCTACAAGGGCACCTACGTCAACAGGTACTATGGCGACGCGGTGGTGGTGCGCAAGGAAGGCAAGCTGCTGCTGTTGCTCGGCAACGAGGCCGGCAAGGTGTTTCCGCTACGGCATTGGGACGGCGACACCTTCACGATCGACTTGCAAGGCGAGGACGCGCCGGCCGGCTCCGTCTCGACGGTGACGTTCAGCCGCCAGCGCGGCAAGGCGAAGTCGTTGCAGATCGAATACTTCGCCAGCGATCTCGCGAAGGGCGTGTTTCGAAGGGAGTAGCGAGGGCGGTTCTCGTCGTAACGCAACGAGGCGCGAGTGAGACGGGCAATACGTTTCCACTCGTCATGGCCGGGCATAGCCGTTCGAAGAACGGCGTCGCTTCGCTCGCCTATGTCCCGGCCATTCACGTTTTTCCTAGTGTGAAGTAGTAAGGACGTGGATGCCCGGCACAAGGCCGGGCATGACGGTCAGGTTTTGAGCACGACGGAGAGGGGGCGCGTTGGCGCGCTTATCCCCGCAGCGTGCCGCCGGTCTTTTTCGTTACCTCCGCGACGATCTTCGCGGCGATGGCGTCGATTTCCTGATCGGTCAGCGTCTTCTCACGCGGCTGGATCGTCACGGCGATCGCAACCGACTTCTTGTCGGGATCGATGCCCTTGCCTTCATAGACGTCGAACACGGTCACGCCGGTGACGAGCTTCTTGTCGGCGGCCTGCGCGGCGCGGACGATGTCGGCTGCTTTCACGCTGCGGGCGACGATGAAGGCGAAGTCGCGCTCGACCGGATGAAACGCCGGCAGATCGAGCTGCGGCTTGGCGCGGGTCGCTTTCGCCTTGCCTTCCGGAATGCGATCGAGAATCACCTCGAACGCCATCACCGGGCCGTCGGCGCGGAGCGCCTCCAGCGTGCGCGGATGCAACTCGCCGAAGTAACCGAGCACGTTCTGCGGGCCCATCTGGATTGCGGCGGAGCGGCCGGGATGCAGCCACGCGGGAAACGTGTCGCCGCTAGCGGACGCGATCTGCAACGCCTGCACGGACGCGCCGGCCGCCGCCAGCACCGCGAAGGCATCCGCCTTGGCGTCGAACGCGCTGGCCTGCGCCGCGCCGGTCCAGCTTCGGCCCAAGCCTTGCGACGAAGCGAAGCCGCGACGTATGCCGGCGGCCGCTGTGAACTGGTCCTGCGGGCGGTCGCCCTTGAAAATTTGTCCGACCTCGAACAATGCGACATCGTCCGAGCCGCGATCGTGGTTGGTCTGCGCCGCGGCGATCAGGCCCGGCAGCAGCGAGGGCCGCATGTCGGAGAGATCGGCGGCAATCGGATTGGCGAGCGCCAGCGCCGCGCTGCCGCCGCCGAACAGTTCGGCGTGAGGCTTTGCGATGAACGACCATGTCACCGCCTCCACCATGCCGCGCGCGGCGAGCGCGCGCTTGGCGCGGCGGGTGCGCGATTGCAGCGTGGTCAGCACCGGCTTGCGCGGATTGTCGCCGCGCGGGAACGGCGTCATCGGCACCTTGTCGACGCCGACGATGCGCACGATTTCCTCGACGATGTCGGCCTTGCCGTGAACGTCGGTGCGCCATGACGGCACCGCGATCTTCACCACCGGGCCGTTGCCTGCCACCATGAAGCCGAGCCGTTGCAAAATGCCGCGCGCTTCCGGCAACGGCACCTCGATGCCGGCGAGGCGCTTCAGTTCGCTAAGCGGATAGTCGATGACGCGATCGTCGGGAAACGCCTTGCCGACCACGATGGTCTCCGACGGCGTGCCGCCGCACAGCTCCATCACCATTTTCGTTGCGAGTTCGAGCCCCGGCACCATGAAGGCCGGATCGACGCCGCGCTCGAAGCGGTAGCGCGCATCGGAATTGATGCCGAGCTTGCGGCCGGTCTGCGCGATGTTGATCTCGTTCCACAGCGCCGATTCGATCAGCACGTCGGTGGTGTTCTCATCGCAGCCCGAGGCCTCGCCACCCATGATGCCGGCGAGCGATTCGACACCGTGATCGTCGGCGATGACGCAGATCGACGGATCGAGCTTGTAGGTCTTGCCGTCGAGCGCCAGCAACTCCTCGCCGTCGCGGGCCGCGCGCACGGTGAGGTTGCCCTTCACCTTCCTGGCGTCAAACACATGCAGCGGCCGCGCGCGGTCGTAGGTCATGAAGTTGGTGATGTCGACCAGCGCGTTGATCGGGCGCAGGCCGATCGCGGTGAGGCGCTGTTGCAGCCATTCCGGCGACGGGCCGTTTTTCACACCGCGCACGAGACGTAACGCGAAGCCGGGGCACAGCGTCGCGTCCTCGACCATGACTTGCACCGGGCACGGGAATTCGCCCGCAATCGGCTTGATGCCGGGATCCTTCAGCTTGCCTATGTCGGCGGCGGCGAGATCGCGCGCGATGCCGTGGACGCCGGTGGCGTCCTGCCGGTTCGGCGTGAGATTGATCTCGATCACCGGATCGCTCAGCTTCGCCCATTCGACATAGGACGTACCGATCGGCGCATCCGCCGGCAATTCGACGATGCCGCTATGGTCGTCGGAGATTTCAATCTCCGCGCCGGAGATCAGCATGCCGCGCGATTCCACGCCGCGAATGCTGCCGATGCTAAGCGTGATGTTCTTGCCGGGAATGTAGGTGCCGGGCGGGCCGAAGATGGTGACGAGGCCGTCGCGCGCGTTCGGCGCGCCGCACACCACCTGCACCGGCGCGCCGCCATCACCGATGTCCACCATGCACACGCGCAGGCGATCCGCGTTCGGATGCTGCACGGCGGAGATGACGCGCGCGATACGGATCGGCCTGAGCTGCTCGGCCTTGTTCTCGATGTGCTCGACCTCGAGCCCGATCATGGTGAGCTTGTCGGCGAGCTTGTCGAGCGGCTCGTCGGTGTCGAGATGATCCTTCAGCCAGGTGAGGGTGAATTTCACGAACTTAATCCTCCCGCAAGCGTCGGGATATCGAGCGGCTTGAAGCCGTAGTGGTTGAGCCAGCGCACGTCGCCTTCGAACAGTTGGCGCAGGTCGGCGATGCCGTATTTCAGCATCGCGATGCGGTCGATGCCCATGCCCCAGGCAAAGCCCTGATAGACGTCGGGATCGATGTCGCAGGCGCGCAGCACGTTGGGATGCACCATGCCGCAGCCGAGAATCTCCAGCCAGTCCTCGCCTTCGCCGAAGCGGATCTCGCCCTTGTCGCGGCGGCACTGGATGTCGACTTCCAGCGACGGCTCGGTGAACGGGAAGAACGACGGCCGGAAGCGCATGTTGATGTGATCGACTTCGAAGAACGCCTTGCAGAATTCGTGCAGGATCCATTTCAGGTGGCCGAGATGCGAGCCCTTGTCGATGACGAGGCCCTCGACCTGATGAAATTGCGGCGTATGCGTCGCGTCGGAATCGATGCGGTAGGTGCGGCCCGGACAGATCACGCGGATCGGCGGCTTTTGGTTCAGCATGGTGCGCACCTGCACCGGCGAAGTGTGCGTCCTCAACAGAAGCCGCGAGCCATCTTCCTTCGGATTGAAGAAGAAAGTGTCGTGCATCTCGCGCGCGGGGTGCCCTTCGGGGAAATTCAGTTTGGTGAAGTTGTAGTCGTCGGTCTCGATGTCCGGACCCTCGGCCACCGCAAAACCCATGTCGGCGAAGATGGTGGTGAGTTCGTCCCAGGTCTGGCTCAGCGGATGAATGCGGCCGGCGTCGGCCGGCGTGTCGCGCAGCGGCAAGGTGACGTCGATGGTTTCCGAGGCAAGGCGCGCATCGAGCGCGGCGTTCTTGAGCACGTCGCGGCGCGCGGCGAGCGCCTGCGTCACCGCGTCCTTGGCGAGATTGATCTTCGCGCCCTCGGATTTGCGTTCGTCCGGCGACATCTTGCCGAGCGTGGCCAGCAGCGCGGAGATCGAACCTTTCTTGCCGAGCGCGGCAACGCGCACGGCTTCCAGCGCGGCTTCGTCGGCGGCGGCTGCGATATCGGCGAGGATTTGGGATTGAAGCGTTTCGAGATTGGACATGGATGGCCACCACCTGCACAGCGTCATGCCTGGAGATGATCCGGGCACCCGCGTGGTACAGGCCATCGACGCCGTAGAGACGTAGATGGCCGGGACGAGCCCGGCCATGACGACATCATGAAAATGTCAGGGATCGCGGCCGGGCGGATACGATCAGGCCGCCAGCGCGGCCTTGGCCTTCTCGGCGATCGCCTGGAACGTGGCGGGCTCGTGGATGGCGAGGTCCGACAGCACCTTGCGGTCGACGGTGATGCCCGACTTGGCAAGGCCGTTGATGAACACGCTGTAGGTCATGCCGAGCGGCCGCACGGCGGCGTTGAGGCGCTGGATCCAGAGCGCGCGGAAGGTGCGCTTCTTGCGCTTGCGGTCGCGGAAGGCATATTGCTGCGCCTTGTCGGCGGCGGCCTTGGCGGCGCGAATGGTGTTCTTCCGGCGGCCGGAGAACCCCTTGGTGATCTTGTAGACTTTTTTGTGCTTGGCGTGAGCCGTCACACCGCGTTTAACGCGAGACATGACCGATCTCCTTCAAATGACTGGGAAATTTGACGCCGCCTCACGCGGCGAGGTTGCAACAGGCAGGCCGTCAGGCGTTCGGCAGGAAATACTTCTTGATGTTGTCGCCGTCGGTCTTGAACAGGATGCGGGTCCCGCGAAGCTGACGAATCTGCTTCTTGGTCCGCTTGATCATGCCGTGTCGCTTGCCGGCGTGGGCGGACACCACCTTGCCGGTCCCGGTCACTTTGAAGCGCTTTTTGGCGCCCGATTTGGTCTTCAGCTTGGGCATTTGGCTCTCCTCTTGCCACGGAAAAAGCCGCCCCAAAAGGCGGTTACGTGGCTGAAATGCTCGCTAGAGCGTTGAAAGTGCTCGATTATTCCTTTCAGGAACAAGTTCGCACGGATCACCGCCACGGCAGCCCTTAATCAGCCGGGCGATGAAGATGGGGCTTATGGCAGAGGATCGGCCGAAAGGCAACGCGATTCAGCGATCCGGCGAAAGAGCGATGCTGCTGTTTCCGTCGGAGGCTGAAGCGGCCCCCTCCCTAACCCTCCCCCGCAAGGGGACCGGCCCTGTGGCGCGGCGACGCGACGTCATCTGAAGTGTGAGCGGCGATAGCCGCGAGCCTCGAAGGATGACCGTCGCCCTTCGAGGCCGTTGCTACGCAACGGCACCTCAGGGTGACGGAGTTCGGATTGAATAAAGGCAGGCTGGCCCGCTCAGCGCGGCGCCAGCACCATGACGACCTGACGGCCCTCGAACTTGGCGTCTTGTTCGACCTTAGCGATCTCGGCGACCTCGTCCTTCACCTTGTTGAGCAGCTTGGTGCCGATGTCCTGGTGCGCCATTTCGCGGCCACGGTAGCGCAAGGTGATCTTGACCTTGTCGCCTTCCTCGAAGAATCGCTTCATCGCCCGCATCTTCACGTCGTAGTCGTGGTCGTCGATCATCGGCCGGAGCTTGATCTCCTTGATCTCGACGATCTTCTGCTTCTTGCGGGCCTCGGCGGCTTTCTTCTGCGACTGGAACTTGAACTTCCCGTAGTCCATGATCTTGCATACGGGAGGATTGTTGTTCGGTGAAATCTCCACAAGATCCATGCCGGCGTCGGTGGCGAGCTTGATCGCGGCGATGGTTTCCACCGTGCCGTGGTTAACCCCGTCCTGGTCGATCAGTTGAACCTGGGCGTTGCGGATTTCGTCATTGGTGCGCGGCCCATCTTTGGCGGCGACGGGCGGGGCTCTGTTAGGACGGCGAATGGGTACTTCTCCAGTATTGTGAATGAAGGCCGTAGTGTGAAGGAAACCGCATCAAC
>JBARXT010000194.1:0-7162 GCA_049647485.1 Xanthobacteraceae bacterium | reverse complement strand
TCGGACTGCTCGACGATTTCACCAAGTCTGCCACGCTCGCCTTCAAGGCGGAAGGCGAGGCGATCCTGCTGATCGGTGAAACCAAGGGCTGGCTCGGCCAGTCGGTCTATCTGCGCGACATCTGCGGTCGCGAGGAAGGCGCGCCGCCGCCAGTTGATCTCGCCGCCGAGAAACGCAACGGCGATGTGGTGCGCGGCATGATCCATGCCGGCACAGCGACGGCAGTCCACGATCTCTCCGACGGCGGCCTGCTGATCGCGCTGACCGAGATGGCGATGGCCGGCAATATCGGCGCGGTGCTCGATGCAGCGCCGGGTGAACTCGTGCCGCACGGCTACTGGTTCGGCGAGGATCAGGCGCGTTATGTCGTCACCGTGCGCGATGCCGATCTGCTCGGCGTGCTGAGCAAGCTGAAATCCGTAGAGGTGCCGTGTGTGCAGCTCGGCAAGACCGGCGGCGATGCCATTACGGTCGCCGGCGAGCAGCCCGTAAAGATCGAGAAGCTGCGCCACGCGTTCGAGCGCTGGCTGCCGGACTACATGGCCGGGAAGAACTGAGGCTTTCGTCGGTTGTCATTGACCTCTCAGTCGTCATGGCCGGATTTATTCCGGCCATCCACGTCTTAACAGCATCGCAGCAAGAAAGACGTGGATGGCCGGGACGAGCCCGGCCAGGACAGAGCGGGATCGCGCAAGTCGCTTTCAGCAATAGAATTAGTGGCGCTCTGGAACACTGGATACTCCGCTTTCGCGGAGTATGACGTCTTTCGTGTTGATGCTTCAGTCGGCCAAACAGGACTTCTCACAACACCCGCTGCGATCCCGGAATCATCCGCAGCAATCGCGTCGTGATCCAGCTTGTCGCCATCGTCACCACGAAGGCGACAAGCGCCTTGACGATCGCCGGCCATTCGAAATCGAACAGCCAGTATTGAATCCACAATACGAACGCGTAATGCACCAGAAAGATGCCGTAGGCGTCGTTCTGCATCGGATCGAGGATGCTCCATCCCTCACGTTTGAGGCGCATGAAGAAGGCGAGGATGGTGAACATCATTCCCGCGCTGAAGATCACGAACAGCACGCTGTAGCTGGCCTCGTACCACATCGGCAGCGTGTCGGGATTGCCGAGGATTTCGCGCTTGATGTAGATCAGGCCCCACAATCCGGCATAGGGGATCAGGGTGACGATGCCCCAACCCACCCAACTCGAATTCGCAAGCCGTCCTTCCGACGCCAGCACGCCTTCGCTGAAACGACCGGCGCCGATGCCTGCACCGATAAAAAAATACAGCGCGTAAAGCAGCACGCGGCTCGCCTGCACCGAGAACGGCCCGAACTCGAACCAGTAGCTCGGGCCGAAGATCAGCCGCATCGGCACATAGGCGATACCGGTGACGATCACCAGCACGATGAAGAAGAGTGCGGGGCTCTTGAAGCCACGCACCGAGAGGCGATTGATCCAGAACAGCGAGTTCGAACTGATGCGATAGAGCGCGCCGGCGGCAAGATCGAACAGCAACAACACCCAGACGAACCACACCGGGCCGCTCGGCCATGGTCCGTCGGTCACCATATTCCACCAGAACGCGCTGAAGCGAAGATCGGGGTCTTGCCGCAACGCCAGCGCATAATAGGCGATCGGGATCACGGTCAACGCGGCAATGACGAACGGCAGTCCGAGCCGCAACAGCCGATCGTATGCGAAGACCCCGGGCACACGGCGGGCGAGACTCGGCCACACGAACAGCCCCGACAGCAGGAAGAACATCGCCATGAAGAAACTGTCGGTCGCGAGCACGATCATGTCGAAGCCGAGCCACGACTTCGGATCGGTATGCCCGAAGTAAGTGTAAGGGATCACCGCGTGATGGATGACGACCACGACGGTGAGAAATGTCCGCGCGCGATCCAGCGCCAGATTGCGGCCGTAGGCCTTGGGCGCGATCTCGGGGACGACTGCGGGTGCCGGATGGGCAATCGATTTCATGCGGCCTCCTGCGCAACGCGATGGCGTGTTTCGCGACGGCCCCTGCCAGTCACGGGAACCAAGTTTCGGGGCGGGTGTTATCGCATGAGAATTCTGGAGAGCAACAGATGAGTATTATCAAGTGGGCCCTGATTTTTCTCGTGGTCTCGATCATCGCCGGATTGCTGGGTTTCACCGGCGTCTCCGCGGCGTCCGCTGATATCGCGCGCGTGCTGTTCTACATTTTCGTGGTGATCTTCCTGGTGCTGCTGATTCTGGGCCTGACGATCTTTCGTGCATAGTGGGCTGTCCCGTCAGGGGATGGCCCGGTCAGAGCGTCCAACGCCATCGGCCCCGGGGAGAGCATCTCCGGGGCCTTTCTCCGACGAGGGAAAGCAACGCGCTACGCTGATCGAGCCGATCAGGCCGCCGGCAGCTCCTCGATGGTGACCTTGTCGGGATAGAACGCCAGATGGCCGGCAATCTCGGCCATCGCCGGATAGGGCGTCTCGTAGCTCCAGATCGCGTTGTCGAGGGTCGTCGCATCGGTCCGGATGCTGAAGTAGCTGGCGTCGCCCTTGTAGGGGCAATGCGTCACCCGGTCGGTGCGCACCAGCCGCGTGCCATCGGTATCGGCGCGCGGGATATAATAGACCGCGGGATAGGTGGCCTCCCGCAATGTCAGCGCGCGGGTGGTGTCGGCGATCACCACGCCGCCGGCCGAGACGCGGATACGCTTGGCGGCGGGCTCAACCGTGATGGGATGGTCGGGGCCGGGAATTTTCATCGGCAACCTCGTGAGGCGCCCGGCCTTGATGCCGCAGGGGATCAGGGCGGGCTATTGACGGTGAATCGGATATAGTTATCTCAATATGCCGGAAACAGGGCCGCGTCAGGTCGCGGATCGCCGTCCGGTTGCCTGGAGAAATGTGATGCCGATGGATGCCCGCGATATCGAATCCATGATCAAGGCGGCGATACCCGACGCCGAGGTGACGATCCGGGATCTCGCCGGAGACGGCGACCACTATGCGGCGACGGTGATCTCGGAATCGTTCCGGGGCAAGTCGCGCGTGCAGCAACACCAGATCGTCTATCAATCGCTGCAAGGGCAGATGGGTGGGGTGTTGCATGCGCTGGCCTTGCAGACCGGCGTGCCGGACTGACGGTGCCCCACGGGGCCGGTGGGTGAGAAGCGGCGCATGACGCAGGCGGGACAACGCAGAAGCTTGCTGCGCGAGCGCAAGCCGCACCAGCATCACCGCGTCACCTTCGTCTTCGCGATTACCCAGCTCTCGCACACGTTGCTGGCGCATTTCACGCCGCTCGGTGTGCTGCAGGTCGGCATCTCGATGTGCTGATCCAGGTTCAGTGGATTCTCATGTCGATGCTACCAGCGCATGAACAGAGAACAGGTTTTCGTCGTCGGTCCATGAGACTTGCGGCGTCCAGCCGGTGCTTTTGGCCAGCGTAGTAAAGCGATCGAGGCTGTATTTATAGCTGCTTTCGGTGTGGATGCTTTCCCCGGCGCGGAAGGCAAAGCTCTTGCCGAGGATGCGCGCGGTTTGCGCTGTGCGGCTGACCAGATGCATCTCGATGCGGTGGCGTTCCCGATTGTAGATCGCGCGATGGGTGAACGCGGACAGATCGAAATTGCCGCCGAGCTCCTGATTGATGCGCACCAGCAAATTGAGATTGAAGCGTGCAGTGACGCCGGACGCATCGTTATAGGCGGCGTGCAGCAGGCGGTCGCTCTTCTCAAGGTCGACGCCGATCAGCATCAACGCGCGGGGTCCGAGAATCTGCCGCGCGCTGCGCAGGAACGCGCTGGCCTCGTGCGGCTCGAAATTGCCGAGCGTCGAGCCGGGAAAGAAGCCGACCTTGGGCATGTCGGCGACGGCTTTCGGCAGGTCGAACGGCGCGGTGAAATCGGCGACCACCGGTGCGATCAGCAGCTTCGGAAAATCGCGTTGTAATGTGGCCGCCTGCGCTTTCAGGAAATCGCCGGAAATATCCACCGGCACATAAGCGCCGATCCGGCAATGCTTCAGCAACAGTCGCGCCTTGGTGGTCGCGCCGGCACCGAATTCCACCAGCGCGGCGCCCTCGGGTACGATCGCTGCGATGTCCGCGCCATGATCACGCAAAATGCCGAGTTCGGTGCGGGTCGGATAGTATTCCGGCAGCACGGTGATCTGCTCGAACAGTTCGGAGCCGGTGGCGTCGTAGAAATATTTTGGCGGCAATTGCTTCGGCTGACGGCTCAAGCCCGCCAGCACGTCGGCGACGAAGGCCGAGGTTTGCGGATCGAAGCGCTGGGCTTTCGCCGATGCGGTGGCGCGGGCGTTCATGAAGGGCTCCTGGCGTTCGGATGCGGCGGATCAATCGCCGTAGTCGGCAAGGCGCAGTCCGGTGAACTGCCAGCGATGATGGGGATAGAAGAAGTTGCGATAGGTCAGGCGGCTGTGGCCCTCCGGCGTTACCAGCGACGAGCCGCGCAGCACAAGCTGGTTGACCATGAACTTGCCGTTGTATTCGCCGAGCGCGCCCTCGATGGCGCGATAGCCGGGATAAGGGGCGTACGCGCTGCGGGTCCATTGCCAGACGATGCCGAAGGCATCGTCGAGGAGGCCGGCGCGGGCCGCGACCTCCCATTCCATTTCGGTCGGCAGATGCTTGCCGCGCCAGCGCGCGAAGGCGTCGGCCTCATAGTAGGAGACATGCATCACTGGCGCGTCGAGGTCGAGCGGGCGCAACCCGCCCAACGACATCACGTGCCACTCATCCTCAACCTTGTGCCAGTGGCCGGGGGCGTCCCATTGCTCGGCGCTCGCCCTGGCGAAGCCGTCCATGAGCCATAGCGTCGGGGTGCGGTACCCGCCGTCGTCGATGAAGGCGAGCCACTCGCGGTTGGTGACGAGGTGCCGCGCCAGCTTCACCGGTCCCACCAACGCGCGGTGCGCCGGCTTTTCGTTATCAAAATGAAATGTCTCGGCGGCATGGCCGATGCTGTGGATGCCTTCCTGTAATTCGCACCACGCTTCTCCGCTCCGGGCGGAGGCAGGCGGCGTCCAGGCGGGATCGTAGGCCGGGTACAGCGGGTTCTGCGCGAAGGCGTGGAGGACGTCGGTCAGCATCAATTCCTGATGCTGCTGCTCGTGATTAAGGCCGACCTCGACCAGCGGGGCGAGTTCGGCGAGCTTGTCCGGGCTCGCATCGTTGAAGAATTTCAGGACCGCCGCGTCCACATGGCGGCGATAGGCGGTCACTTCCACCGCGCCCGGACGGGTGAGAAGGCCCCGCTCGCCGCGGGCGTGGCGCGGCCCCGCGCTGACGTAATAGGAATTGAACAGAAAGGCGTAATCCGGATCGAACGGCCGATAGCCGGGACAATGCGGCCCGAGCAGGAATTGCTCGAAGAACCATGTCGTATGGGCGCGGTGCCATTTGGCCGGGCTGGCGTCCGGCATCGACTGCACCACCTGATCCTCGGGGCCGAGCGGCGCAGCCCGGCGTTCGGTCTCGTTGCGGACCGCGAGATAGGCGTCCGAAAGGCGGGCAACAAAACTTGCCCCGGGCGGCCTCGCGCCATCCGGGTGAATCGAACGATCGGCTGACACGCGGTTGGCCGCGGATAAGGATTGCGTCACGGACATCTCCGATTCAGGGAAAAACGCAACTCTGGCGGATGGGTTCCGAAGAAAAATCTGGTCGGAAGTACACTTAGGATCGCAGATCGGGAAGTTAACCCCGCCAAAGGGCGAAGATGGCTGTCGTGGCGGGAGGCAGACCTGCGCTGACGCAGCGTTGATCGGTGAACAAGTCCGAAAGCCGAGCATTTTTCTTGGGGTGCAAAGACTTTCGGGCTACATATATGAGCAGCAGGTTGGTTCGCGGGCGGTCGCGGACAGCGCCGCAAGAGGATGCAAGATGAGCATTGAGCAGTTTATCGAGAACGAAGTGAAGTCGAACGACGTGGTGCTGTTCATGAAGGGCACCCCGCAATTCCCGCAATGCGGGTTCTCCGGTCAGGTGGTGCAGATTCTCGACCACATCGGCGTCGGCTATAAGGGCCACAACGTGCTGGAATCGCCGGAGCTGCGCGACGGTATCAAGGTCTATTCGAACTGGCCGACCATTCCGCAACTCTACGTCAAGGGCGAGTTCGTCGGCGGTTGCGATATCATCCGCGAGATGTTCCAGGCCGGTGAATTGCAGAAGATGTTCGCCGACAAGGGTGTCACCCTCGGCGCTCCGGCCTGACAACGTTCTCGCGGCAGATCGGCGCGACGCGCTATGACGTCGTCGTCGCCGACATCACGACACTTGATGTCGATGCCATCGTCAATGCGGCGAACAATTCGCTGCTGGGCGGCGGCGGCGTCGACGGTGCGATCCATCGCGCCGCCGGTCCTGAATTGGTGGCCGAATGCCGCAAACTCGGCGGTTGCGCCACCGGCGACGCCAAGATCACCAAAGGCTATCGATTGCCGGCCCGCCACGTCATTCATGCGGTGGGGCCGGTCTGGCACAGCGGCGGCCAGGGTGAGGACGCGGCGTTGGCCTCCTGCTACCGCCGCGCGATGGCGCTGATGGCCGAGCATGAGCTTCGCTCCATCGCCTTTTCCGCAATCTCCGCCGGCGTCTACGGTTTTCCCGCCGACCGCGCGGCGCGGATTGCAGTCGCGACGACGCTCGCGGCCGAGGCTGCGGCATCGTCTCCTGAGACTGTCATCTTCTGCTGCTTTTCGGAAACGAGCGCTGAATGGCATCGGCAGGCGCTGAGCGAGATCGCGCCCCCTTGATAACCTCCCGCCGGCCACGCATTCTCCGCATGGGGACGGAGTAAAATCATATGAAACCAGGATCGACGATCGGCCGGCTTGTTGGCGTGGCTCTGCTGTTTTTTGCGGCGTCGAGCGCTGCACGCGCCGAAGGGACGTTCGACATTCCGGCAGGTGCTAAATTCTCGCAGGCGAAACTGGCGAAGATCGCCGACTTCTTCAACAACGAGATCGCGCAGGGCAAGATTCCCGGCGCGGTGCTGCTGATCCATCAGCACGGCAAGCCGGTCTATACCGGCCTGTTCGGTGTCCGCGACGTGGCCACCAAGCTGCCGCTGACCACCGACACCATCTTCCGCATCTCCTCGATGACCAAGCCGATCACCAGCGTCGCGGCGATGATGCTGATC
>JBARXT010000193.1:0-7513 GCA_049647485.1 Xanthobacteraceae bacterium | reverse complement strand
GAACTTGTCAACGCCAGCGAGATGATCGACAGCCGCCGCCGTTTCATTGAGACGGTGTTGTCGTCGGCGAGCGCTGGCATCATCGGTGTAAATGGCTCGGGTCAGATCAGCATTCTCAACCGATCCGCCGAAAAACTGATCGGAAGTTCGGAATCCGAAACGCTCGGCCATGCACAATCAGAGGTGATCCCCGAACTCGATGAGATGATGAAGACGGCGAGGGAGGGTACCCAGCGTCTGGTGCAGGGACAGATTACCATCAGCCGCGAAGGGGCCGAGCGCAATCTTTCGGTGCGCGTCAGCGCCGAGCAGACCAGCCAGTCGCGTGACAGCTACATCATCACCCTCGACGACATCACCGAACTGGTCGCCGCCCAGCGTACCTCGGCATGGGCTGACGTCGCGCGCAGGATCGCACACGAAATCAAGAATCCGCTGACGCCGATTCAGTTGTCCGCCGAACGCATCCGGCGAAAATTCGGCAAGGTCATCACCAACGACAAGGCGATCTTCGAGCAGTGCACCGATACGATCGTGCGGCAGGTCGATGATATTCGACGCATGGTCGACGAATTCTCGCGCTTCGCACGAATGCCGAAGCCGGTGATCGAAGGCGAGGACGTTGCCGACACGGTGCGTCAGGTGGTCTTCTTGATGCGGGTAGGACATCCCGATATCGATATCGACGTCGATATCCGCGAAGATCCGATGCCGGCGCGCTTTGATCGTCGTTTGATCTCGCAAGCGCTGACCAACATCGTCAAGAATGCGACAGAGGCCATCGAAGCCGTTCCACCGGAATATCTGACCAAGGGCCGAATCGAGGTCGCTGCTTTCCGGGAGGACGACGACATAATCATCGATGTGGTCGACAACGGAATTGGACTTCCCACGGTCAGTCGCGCGCGCCTGCTTGAACCTTATGTAACGACACGCGCCAAAGGAACGGGCCTCGGGCTCGCGATCGTCGGTCGCGTTCTAGAGGATCACGGCGGCAGGATCGAACTCAACGATGCATCAGCCCTGCATCCCGGCGCACGCGGCGCATGGATGCGGCTGCGGTTTGCCGTAACCGGGCAGCCGAAGAACAACGATACCACGGCCTCCACCAACGTCGCGCAACACCTCAACGAAGCCGAAGTGGCAACTACCAATAACGAAACAGGCGTCTCCCATGGCTAATGATATTCTGATTGTCGATGACGAAGCAGATATCCGAGATCTGGTCGCAGGCATTCTTGAGGACGAAGGTTTTACGACGCGCACTGCGCGCGATAGCGATCAAGCGCTGACCGAAATCGGAAGCCGCCGGCCGAATATGGTGTTTCTCGATATCTGGCTGCAGGGCAGTCGCCTGGATGGCCTCCAATTGCTGGAACAGATCAAGCGCGATCATCCCGAATTGCCGATCGTCATGATCTCTGGTCATGGCAACATCGAGACGGCCGTGGCTGCGATCAAGCGCGGCGCATATGATTTCATCGAGAAACCGTTCAAGTCAGATCGACTGATCCTGGTCGCGACACGTGCGCTCGAGACCTCGCGGTTGAAACGCGAGGTGCGCGAACTCAAGCAACTGGCGCCAACCTCGAACACCCTGGCGGGACATTCCGCCTGCATGAACCAGCTTCGCCAGACGATCGAGCGTGCCGCGAAGGCCAATAGCCGGATCATGATCGTTGGCCCGTCCGGCGCCGGAAAAGAACTGACGGCGCGCACCTTGCACAATGCCTCCGCCCGCGCCGAAGCTCCGTTTGTGGTGATCAATGCCGCGGCTATCACGCCGGAGCGGATGGAGGAGGAACTGTTCGGCATTGAATCGATGAGCGCCGATCAGCCACGCAAGGCCGGCGCGCTTGAGGAAGCTCACGGCGGCACCTTGTTCATCGATGAGATCGCCGACATGCCGCGCGAAACGCAAAACAAGATTTTGCGCGTGCTGGTGGATCAAACCTTTCAGCGCACCGGAGGAACTGCGAAAATTCATGTCGACGTCCGCATCATCTCATCGACGGCGCGCAATCTGGAAGAGGAAATCGCCGCAGGACGTTTCCGGGAAGACCTCTATCATCGCCTGTCGGTGGTGCCGATCCGCGTGCCGCCATTGTCCGAGCGCCGTGACGACATTCCGGAACTGATTGATTACTTTATGGAACAGATTTCCGCAGCGACCGGCTTGCCGAAACGCAAGATCGGTGACGACGCGATGGCGGTGCTGCAATCCCACGTCTGGCCGGGAAACGTCCGCCAGTTGCGCAACAACATCGAGCGCCTGATGATCCTCGCCGGCGGCGGCCCCGAAGCCGTCATCACCGCCGATATGCTGCCGCAGGACGTCGGTTCGATGGTCCCGGCGATGCCCACCGGAAACAACGGCGAACACATCATGGGGTTGCCGCTACGCGAAGCCCGTGAGGTGTTCGAACGTGACTATCTGATCGCGCAGATCGGCCGCTTTTCCGGCAACATCTCTCGTACCGCCGAGTTCGTCGGCATGGAACGCTCGGCACTGCACCGCAAGCTGAAGGCGCTCGGCGTCGGGTAAGTCTCATCACGTCGGATGGAATAGCTGGATGTCACGTATCGCCTACGTCAATGGCCGCTACAGCAACATGCGCGACGCATGCGTCAATGTGGAGGATCGTGGCTATCAGTTTTCCGATGGCGTTTACGAGGTGTGCGAAATTCGCGACGGACGGCTGGTGGATATGCCGCGCCACATGGCGCGGTTGCAGCGCTCCTTGAGCGAACTTCGGATCGCGATGCCGATGCCGCTTCCGTCGCTGTCCGTTGTCATGCACGAGGTGGTACGACGGAATCGTATCATTTACGGCATCGTCTATCTGCAGATCACGCGCGGCGTGGCGCGGCGCGATCACGGATTTCCGACCAAACCTGTGTCGCCGAGCGTTGTGGTCACGGCCCGGTCGCTCAATTTCGCCAAGAACCAGGCGACCGCGGCGGCTGGTATTCGCGTGGTGACGATGCCGGACAACCGCTGGCCGCGGGTCGATATCAAATCGGTGTCGTTGCTTCCCAATGTGCTGGCGAAGCAGGCCGCGCGCGAGCAGGGGGCTTATGAGGCTTGGTATGTCGATGGCGACGGCTTTGTCACCGAGGGGGCTTCGAGCAACGCCTGGATCGTAACGAAGGACGGGCGTGCCGTGACCCGGCCGACGACCAGCGGAATTCTGGCCGGCATCACCCGTGCCGTGTTGATCGACGTGCTGACGGAACTTCAGATCAAGTTTGAGGAACGGCCGTTCACGCCAGCCGAGGCGAAGAATGCCGCCGAGGCATTCGTGACATCGGCGTCACAGATCGTCATGCCGGTGGTGGTTATCGACGATGCAACCATTGGAACGGGTACTCCGGGAGCGATTTCGCGCCGATTGAGGGAACAATTTCATCGCTTTTCGGTATTTTCATAAGGTTTCGACATCTTTGGCACTTGGGGCCGCGGGAACCGGCTTGCCTAAAATGGACGCCTGCCTTCTAATTATGACGCTACCGGCCCAGAGGGGGACTCCGAGCAGGTGGTGTTTCGGTAAAGTCCGCGTAGTCGGGTGATCCGGGGCGCAATAACAAGAAGCAACCAACTTGCGAGAACAAAAATGGCGGCAGACCGCGCACAAAATCTACAAGACACCTTCCTGAACCATGTTCGTAAAACCAAAACGCCTTTGACGATTTTTCTGGTCAATGGCGTGAAGCTGCAAGGAATCGTCACGTGGTTCGACAATTTCTGCCTGTTGCTACGGCGGGACGGGCATTCGCAGCTTGTCTACAAGCATGCCATTTCGACCATCATGCCCGGTGCACCGATCCAACTGTTCGAAGGCGGGGAGGATTCTCCCGCGTGAGCGTGATCTGATTGGAACGCCGCAAGGTTGAGGAAAACGGAAACCGTCCGGACACAGCCGCAAGATCCGTGACCGGACGGGCAATCGTCGTCGGGCCTTATCTTCGGACCCGGCGAGGCAACAGCGACAATGCGGACGCCGGCTCCGTCGTGCGCAATGCCGATGCGCGCCTTGAGGAAATCACAGGACTGGCGGGTGCGATCGATCTCACGGTCGTTGAGGCCGTCCTCGCGCCGATCGGCCAGATTCGGCCGGCGACCTATCTGGGCAAGGGCAAGGTCGAGGACATCGCCGGCCTGATCGCGGCGCATGCGGTCGAACTGGTCATCATGGATTGCGCGCTGTCCCCGATTCAGCAGCGCAACCTTGAGAAGGCCTGGAACGCCAAGGTTCTCGATCGAACCGGTCTGATTCTCGAAATCTTTGGTCGGCGCGCCACCACCAAGGAAGGCGCGTTGCAGGTCGAACTAGCCCATCTCAATTATCAGCGCAGCCGGCTGGTGCGATCATGGACCCATCTCGAACGCCAGCGCGGCGGTTTCGGCTTTCTCGGCGGGCCGGGCGAAACCCAGATCGAGGCCGATCGCCGACTGATCGGCGAGCGCATCACGCGGATCGAGGCCGAAATCAAAAAAGTCGCGGCGACGCGGCGGCTGCATCGCGCCGGCCGCAAGCGTGTGCCGTATCGGATCGTCGCTCTGGTCGGCTACACCAACGCCGGCAAATCGACGCTGTTCAATCGCCTGACCGATGCCGACGTGAAGGCCGCCGACATGCTGTTCGCAACGCTTGATCCGACCCTGCGCGCGATCCGACTGCCGCATGGTGGCAAGGCGATGCTGTCCGACACTGTCGGCTTCATTTCCAATCTGCCGACGCAACTGGTTGCGGCATTCCGCGCTACTCTCGAAGAGGTGCTGGAGGCCGATGTCATCCTGCACGTCCGCGACATTTCGCACGAGGATGCGGACGCACAACAGCGCGACGTCGATATCGTGTTGCGGCAACTCGGGATCAATCCAGAATCCGGGGCGAATGTCATCGAGGTCTGGAATAAGATCGATCGCTTCGCGCCGGAAGATCGCGACAATCTCGCTAATATCGCCGCGCGACGTCCGCTCGATCATCGGGTGTGTCTGGTTTCGGCTGAAACCGGCGAGGGGATTCCGGAGCTGCTGGCGGCCATAGAAGATCATCTCGCCGCGAGCCGGGCGACGCTGTCGCTGACCATCGATGCATCGGACGGGGCCGGGATCAGCTGGCTGCATCGCAACACTGAAGTCCTGGCAAAACGTCTTGATGACGGCAAGTTTACCATGACGGTTCGGGTCGATCCCACCAAACGCGATATCGTGGTCGACCGGTTCGATGCCCGTCCGCAGCAGGTTGGCGTTGCAATAGATGATCCGCCGAGCCGCGGCACATCGTCGTAGGAACGCCGACTGTAGAGTCTCGCACGGCAGCCTTTCCATGGATGCACTTGACGCTGCCACGCAGGCGGCTATGCCATTCGGCAACAACGCAAGATCGAGAGGGAGAATATGGCGACCTATTCAAACACATTGTTGCTGATCGACGGCAAGTGGCGCGGCGGCAAGTCGGGCCGGACGATTCCGGTGCTCAATCCGGCCACCGAGGAAACTATCGGCACGGTCGCGCATGCCGATCAGTCCGACCTCGATGAGGCGCTGGCCGCCGCCGAGAAAGGCTTCAAGGTCTGGCGCGCGATGTCGGCACTGGATCGCTCCAAGATCATGCGCAAGGCGGCTGCCTTGATGCGCGAGCGCGTCGACACCATCGCGGCGCTGATGACCATGGAGCAGGGCAAGATTCTCGCCGAAGCCAAGATCGAAACCTTGGCAGCGGCCGACGTGATCGAGTGGTTCGCCGAAGAATCCCGCCGCGCCTACGGACGCCTGATCCCGGCGCGCGGTCCCGGCATCTATCAGCTCGCGGTCAAGGAGCCGGTCGGCCCGGTTGCGGCCTTCACGCCGTGGAATTTCCCGATCAATCAGGTCTGCCGCAAGCTGTCGGCGGCGCTGGGTGCGGGTTGCTCGATCATCGTCAAGGCGCCGGAAGAAACACCGGCCTCGCCGGCGGAGTTGATCCGCACGTTCGTTGATGCCGGCGTGCCCGATGGCGTGGTCAATCTGGTGTTCGGCGTGCCGGCCGAGATTTCGGAATATCTCATTCCGCATCCGGTGATCCGTAAGATTTCCTTCACCGGATCGACGGTGGTGGGCAAGCAGCTTGCCGCACTGGCTGGGCAACATATGAAACGCGCAACCATGGAGTTGGGCGGTCATGCGCCGGCCATCGTCTTCAACGACGCCGACGTGGCGAACGCGGCCAAGATTATCAGCGGCGCGAAGTATCGTAACGCCGGGCAGGTCTGCATCGCGCCGACGCGGTTGCTGGTGCAGGACAAGGTCTACAAGGAATTCGTCGACAAGTTCGCCGAGAGTGCCAAGGCGCTCAAGGTCGGCAACGGTCTCGATACCAATTCAACAATGGGTTCGCTCGCCAATCCGCGCCGCATCACGGCAATCGAAGGCTTCGTTCAGGATGCGGTCGCGAAGGGCGGTAAGCTGGAGGCCGGCGGTCACCGCGTCGGCAACAAGGGTTATTTTTTCGAACCGACCGTGATCAGCGAAATGCCAAAGGATGCGCGCGCCATGAACGAGGAGCCGTTCGGTCCGCTGGCCTTGATTTCGCGCTTCGATACGTTCGATGAAGTCGCCGAAGAGGCCAACCGCCTGCCATATGGATTGGCGGCCTACGCCTTCACCAGTTCGACCAAGACCGCGACCGCGATCGGCGCAGCGGTCGAGAGCGGCATGATCGGCATCAACAATGTCGGCCTTGGCATGCCGGAAAATCCGTTCGGTGGCGTCAAGGATTCGGGCTACGGCTCGGAAGGCGGCATCGAGGCAATGGAGGCCTATCTCAACACCAAGTTCATCTCGCAAACCGGGATGTGAGAGGCAAGCGTTTCATATTCTGACAGGAGCGCGCTTTAAGGAGACGTCGTTGCCGGGCTTGACCCGGCAATCCATCCTTTTCCAAAGATGGATGCGCGGATCAAGTCCGCGCATGACGGTTGTACACGCGGAGGCCGCGGGACTACTCCGCGGTCTCTTTCGTTTTCGCCTCGTTCCATAGCGCATCCATCTCGGCGAGCGTCGCGTCCTCGAGCGAGCGGCCTTTGGCTGCGAGTGCGTTTTCGATGTAGCCGAAGCGCCGCTCGAACTTCGCGTTAGTCTTGCGCAGCGCCATCTCGGGATCGGCTTCCACATGACGCGCCAAATTCACCAGCGCGAACATCAGATCGCCGGTCTCAGCGGCAATCTCGGCTGGCTTGCCATCGTCGAGCGCAGCTTCGATTTCGTCGACTTCCTCGCGGATCTTGGCAAGTACCGCGCGCGGATCGTTCCAGTCGAAACCGACGGTCGAAGCCTTTTGCTGCAAGGCTATGGCGAGCGCCAGCGCGGGCTGTCCCGACTTGATGCCGGCAAGCAGGCCGGATCGCGGTGCGACAGCCGTTGCAGGATGGCGCGCGACGCGTTCGGCTTTTTCTTCCGCCTTGATGCGGTCCCACGCCCCCTTGACGAGCGGCGTCAGCTTGCCGGAATCGTCGGGAAAGACATGCG
>JBARXT010000192.1:0-8171 GCA_049647485.1 Xanthobacteraceae bacterium | reverse complement strand
CGGCCGCCCCTTGGAATCGGTGCGCGCCACTTCGCGGGCGCGCTGCGCGGCCTCGGATTCCACCTTGCGGATCGCTTCTTCCAGCGACAGCCGCTCACGGGTGATCTCGGACTCGGTCAGCGGCGGTTGCACGCTGCGCAGTTGCGCAATCAGCGCCGACCGCGCGCGCTCATAAAGGGCGCGCCGGCTTTCTCCGGGCGCGCTCGCGTCGAGGCCGGAAATGGCACGGGCGATCAGCGGGTAGTAATCAGCCATGTCTCGTCAATGTTGCGAATCCTGCAGGGACTTTGCCGATATTCCGGTAATAGTCCATTAAGCCTCAAACGGATTTTGCACCAGAATGGTGTCTTCGCGCTCGGGGCTCGTCGAGAGCAACGCGATGGGGCACCCGACCAGTTCCTCGACCCGGCGGACATATTTGATCGCCTGCGCCGGCAGGTCGGCCCACGAGCGGGCGTTGGCGGTCGGTTCCTTCCAGCCCTCGATAGTCTCGTAGATCGGCTCGATGCGGGCCTGCGCGCCCTCGCCCGCCGGCAGATGATCGATCACCTCGCCGTCCAGCTTGTAGCCGACACAGACTTCGATGGTGTCGAAGCCGTCGAGAATATCCAGCTTGGTCAGCGCCAGGCCGTGGATGCCGCAGGTGCGCACCGTCTGGCGCACCAGCATGGCGTCGAACCAGCCGCAACGCCGCTTGCGCCCGGTGTTGACGCCGAATTCCTTGCCGCGACGGCCGATCTCGTCGCCGATCTCGTTGGTCAGTTCTGTCGGGAACGGCCCCATGCCGACACGCGTAGTGTAGGCCTTGCAGATGCCGAGGACGTAGCCCAGCGAACTCGGGCCCATGCCGGTGCCGGTCGCCGCCTGCGCCGCCACGGTGTTCGACGAGGTGACGTAGGGATAAGTGCCGTGATCGACGTCGAGCAGCGCGCCTTGCGCGCCTTCGAACAGGATGCGTTTGCCTTCGCGGCGCTTGTGATCGAGCAGATTCCACACGCTGTCAGCATAGGGCAGCACTCGCGGCGCAATTGCGGCGAGATCGTTCAGTAATGCCGAACCATCGACCTCGGCGATGCCAAGACCGCGCCGCAGAGCATTGTGATGCGCCAGCAGCCGCTCGATCTTGTGCGGCAGGGTCTGCAGATCGGCGAGATCCATCAGTCGGATGGCGCGGCGGCCGACCTTGTCCTCGTAGGCGGGGCCGATGCCGCGCTGGGTGGTGCCGATCGCGGTTGTCTTGCTGGCATTCTCGCGCAGCGCGTCGAGTTCCCGGTGCAGCGGCAGGATCAGGGTGACGTTCTCGGCGACGCGGAGGTTGTCCGGCGACACGGCGATGCCCTGGCTGGTCAGCTTCTCGACCTCGGTGAGAAACGCCTGCGGGTCGAACACCACGCCGTTGCCGATCACCGACAGCTTCGAGGACCGCACCACGCCGGAGGGCAGCAACGCCAGCTTGTAGGTGTTGCCGTTGATGACCAGGGTATGGCCGGCATTATGGCCGCCCTGGAAGCGCACGACGATATCCGCCTGCTCCGACAGCCAGTCGACAATCTTGCCTTTTCCCTCGTCGCCCCATTGGGCGCCGACGACGACAACGTTGGTCATATCGAGATAAATCCCCGTGGTACTCACCACCGGGCGCTCAGGCGGCCCGGCTGCCCGGATTCGGGTCGTCCCTTCGGATAAAGGATGCTGCTATCCGACGCAAGCAAAACGGCGCCACGACGCTGTTTCGTGATTGTCCCAAACCATTGATATCCCCGAAAAATCCGTCTGGAACATAGTGACGTGCGAAGCCGGCGGCGTGCGATCGCGACCGGCTTGCCGATCCGATCAGAACGGTGTGAGGAACATGCTCAACCGGCAGCATCGCAATTGATGCGTTGGTCGCAACGGGGCATAATTTGTCAAATCATGCTAATCAAACCGAAATTTCTTCCCTCACGTGCCAGCATCCGCCAAGCGCCAGAGCGCGGGTGCGAGCGCGTCCCGGCGAGGGCCAAGAGGGCCACCAAGCACGCAGGCAGGACATCATGACCAAGCCGGTGGTCGGCGTGATCGGCAACATGTACATGATCGAGAACCGGTTCGCCGTGCAGGCGGTCGGCGAGCGCAACATGCGCGCGATCGCGGAAGTGACCGGCGCATTGCCCCTGATGTTCGCCAGCGTGCCGGACATCACCGATCTCGACGCGCTGCTCGACGTGGTCGACGGCGTGCTGCTGACCGGCGCCCGAGCCAACGTCCACCCCACGCGCTTCCACACCGAACCGCATCCCCGACACGAACCTTACGACCCTAACCGCGACGACGTGGCGCTGACACTGATCGATCTTTGCGTCCAGCGCGGCATTCCGCTGTTCGGAATCTGCCGCGGCCTGCAGGAAATGAATGTCGCGTTCGGCGGCTCGCTGCATCCGGAAATCCGCGAACTGCCGGGGCGGATCAATCACCGCATGCCGCGCCTCGCCAATGGTGAAATCCATCCCGATCCGGAAGTGATCTTCGCCGACCGCCACGACGTGCGGCTGACGCCCGACGGCGTCTTCGCCCGGCTGTATGGCCGCGACAACATTCGCGTCAATTCGCTGCACGGTCAGGGCATCCTCGAACCCGGCTCGCGCGTCGTAATCGAGGGCGTCGCCGATGACGGCACCATCGAGGCCATCCGCATCAAGGACGCGCCCGGCTTCGCACTCGGCGTCCAGTGGCACGCCGAATACGATCCGCAGCGCAATCCGATCAACCGCGCGCTGTTCCAGGCCTTCGGCGAAGCGCTGGCGGCAAGGCGCTGATCGTCGGGTAACGCATCATGTCGAAAACCACCCGCGCCACCCAGGCGCTGAAGCAACTCGGCGTCCGCTTCACGCTGCACGAATACGACTACGATCCCGATGCCGACAGCATCGGCTTGCAGGCTGCCGCCGCCATCGGCGCGGAGCCGCGCCGCGTGCTGAAGACGCTGATGGCCGAACTCGACGGCAAGCCGGTCTGCGTCGTGGTGCCGTCCGATCACGAAGTCAGCATGAAGAAGCTGGCCCACGCCTTCCGCGGCAAGTCCGCGAAGATGATGAAACCCGCCGATGCCGAGCGGCTGACCGGCTATCACGTCGGCGGCATCAGCCCGTTCGGCCAGAAGAAGCGCGTGCCGACCGCCATCGAACAAGCGGCGCTGCAGGAGCAGACCGTCTTCATCAACGGTGGTCAGCGCGGTCTGCAGGTGCAGCTCGATCCCAACGATGCCTGCAAGGTACTCGGCGCCATCGCCGCATCGCTTGTTGCGTAAAACAGCGGCGATTTCGAGCCTCAGCGCCGTGCCCGCATGGCTCCAATTCGCTCAAGCCCCTTGTGAAGCCGTCGCTTCTCACTCAAGGCTCTCGCTCCTCCAGCCGCAAAGACGCGACAGACCTTGGCTTCCGTCTCCCCCGCCCGCACGATACTCCAGCGCCTGTTCGATCGGCCGTATCTGCTGCTGATCCTGACCTCGGTGTTCTGGTCCGGCAACGCTGTCGTCGGACGCTACGCCGCCGGCGACATTCCGCCGGTGACGCTGGCCTTCATTCGCTGGGGCGGCGCATTTGCGATCACGCTGCCGTTCGCATGGTCGTATCTGAAGCGGGACTGGCCGACGATCCGGCAAAACCTCGGCGTGATGATCGTCATCTCGGTCGTCGGCATCGGCGCGTTCAACACGCTGCAATACTGGGCGCTGGAATACACGCAGGCGATCAACGTGCTGCTGCTGCAATCCGCCGGGCCGCTGTTCATCGCGATGTGGTCGCTGCTGTTGCTCGGCGTGCGGCTGACCTGGATGCAGGCAATCGGCATCGCGCTCTCGATGATTGGCGTGCTGGTGATCCTGCTCCATGGCAATATCGGCGAACTGGCGCACCTCCAGTTCAACAAGGGCGATGTCATCTTCACCTGCGCGCTGGCGATCTTCGGCTACTACTCGGTGATGGTGCTGAAGCGCCCCGCCATCCACGGCCTGTCGTTTCTGGCTTTCACGTTCGGGTGCGGCGCGTTGTGCCTCGTGCCGCTGCTGGCGCTGGAGCTTTCCCTGCGTCCCGTGATGCAGGTGACGATCCCCAACCTGCTGGCGCTGTTCTACGTCGTGGTGTTTCCCTCGACACTGGCCTACCCGTGCTACAATCGCGGCGTCGAACTGATCGGCGCCAATCGCGCCGCGCCGTTCGCTCACCTCGTCCCGCTATTTGGCACGGTGCTGGCGATCGTCTTTCTCGGCGAACGAATGCACCTGTTTCACGTCGCCGGTTTTCTGCTGGTGATTTCCGGCGTCTACATTGCGGCGCGCAAGCCACGCTGACCGACCAAAACAAGTCCGGCCCTGACCAGGTCAGAGCCGGACTTTTCATTTATAAGCGCATGATTCTCACCTGCGCGATCGCGCTCCCTGAGGCGTCCGATGTGGCGACTGATCTCGTCCGAACCGGCCGCGGCCGACTGGATGTTGCGCGCGATCTCGCGCGTCGCCGCTTGCACCGGCTTCTGGAATTCCAGCGCCATGCTTCGCGCGGTCTCGACGATGGCATGGGTCTGCTCGGTGCGCGCGGCATACATCTCCCGCTGCATCATGGTCGCGGCATAAAAGCCGGCGCCGACCAACCCCAGCAGGGTGATCGCAACGAGGAGGACAAGCTTCATGGCAATGGGACGATTATTCAGAAAAGACAGGGATCGACGGGGAGGATCAGTTGAAAGGTGACGACAAAACGCGACGGCAGCGCAAACGCAAATGCCCGGGCCAGAACCCGGGCATCGCATCTCATGAGCGCGAGCGATACTCGTCCGCGTCCCTCCGACGCTTAGAACGTCAGCGCCTTAAAACCTCAGCGCCTTGGCCTGCTTGACCTGCGGCAACGCCTGCACCTTGGCCAGCACCTCGGCCGGCACAGCGCCGTCGACCTCGACCAGCGCGATGGCGTCGCCGCCCTGGTTGTGGCGCCCGAGGTTGAAGGTCGCGATGTTGACCTTGGCGTCGCCGAGGATCGAGGCAAACTTGCCGATGAAGCCCGGCTTGTCCTCGTTGGTGACGTAGATCATCGAGGTGCCGAACTCGGCGTCGACGCGGATGCCCTTGACGTCGATCAGGCGCGGCTTGCCGTCGGCGTAGACCGTGCCGGATACCGAACGCTCCTGCCGTTCGGTGGTCACGGTGACGGTGATGACGCTCTCGTAATCGCTCTGTGCCGCCCGCACCACCTCGTCCACCACCATGCCGCGCTCCTTGGCGACGACCGGCGCTGACACCACGTTGACGTCACCCAGCATCGGCCGCAGCAGGCCGGTGAGTGCCGCCGAGGTAAGCGCCTTGATCTTCATCTCGGCAACCTGGCCCTCATAGGTGATCGTGACCTTGCTGATGCCGGTTTCGGTGAGCTGACCCGCGAACGAACCCAGCTTTTCCGCAAGCTCGACGAACGGCTTCAGCTTCGGCGCCTCTTCCGCCGTGATCGAGGGGAAGTTGATGGCATTGGTGATGGCGCCGGTGAGCAGATAGTCCGACATCTGCTCGGCGACCTGCAACGCGACGTTCTCCTGCGCTTCCGTGGTGGATGCGCCGAGATGCGGGGTGCAGATCACGTTGGGATGACCGAACAGCACGTTCTTGGTGGCCGGTTCCTCGACGAACACGTCGAAAGCGGCGCCCGCAACCTGCTTGGAATTCAGCGCATCGACCAGCGCCTGCTCGTCGACAAGGCCGCCGCGCGCGCAGTTGATGATGCGGACGCCCTTCTTCATCTTGGCGATGGCCGCGGCGTCGATGACATTGCGGGTCTTGTCGGTCAGCGGCGTGTGAAGCGTGATGAAGTCGGCGCGCTTGAACAGGTCTTCAAGCTCGACCTTCTCGACGCCCAGATCCTTGGCGCGCTCCGGCGACAGGAACGGATCGAACGCGATCACCTTCATCTTGAGGCCGACGGCACGGTCCGCAACGATTGAGCCGATGTTGCCGCAGCCGATCACGCCCAGCGTCTTGCCGGTGATCTCGACGCCCATGAAGCGGTTCTTCTCCCACTTGCCGGCCTGGGTCGAGGCGTCGGCCGCCGGGATTTCACGCGCCAGCGACAGCATCAGGGTGATGGCGTGCTCGGCGGTGGTGATCGAATTGCCGAACGGCGTGTTCATCACGATGATGCCCTTCGCCGTCGCCGCCGGAATCTCGACGTTGTCGACGCCGATGCCGGCGCGGCCGATCACCTTCAGCTTCTTGGCGTTGGCGAGAATCTTCGCGGTCGCCTTGGTGGCCGAGCGAATCGCGAGGCCGTCATAGTTGCCGATGATTTCGGCGAGCTTGTCCTTGTCCTTGCCGAGCGCCGGCTGGAAATCGACCTCGATGCCGCGATCCTTGAAGATCTGCACGGCGGCGGGGCTGAGGGCGTCGGAAATGAGAACTTTGGGTTTGGTCATGGGATGTGATCCGTTGCGCGAGATGACTTGATGTCGTCACCCGCGGGCTCGACCCGCGGGTCCATCTTGTCTGATGGATGGTCGGGTCAAGCCCGGCCATGACGCCGTCTGATGTGAGGTAAAGAACTACGCCGCCTTGGCGAGCGAGGCCTTGGCTTCCGCGAAGGCCCAATCGAGCCAGCCGGTCAGCGCCGCGACGTCCGCCGTCTCGACGGTGGCGCCGCACCAGATGCGCAGGCCCGGAGGAGCATCGCGATAATGGCCGAGGTCGTAACCCGCGCCTTCGTTCTCCACCGCGGCGACCAGCGCCTTGGCGAACGCGGCCTGCGCGTCGGCGGCGAGCGCCGTGATGGCCGGATCGACCACCTTGAGGCAGACCGAGGTGTTGGAGCGGATCGCCGGATCTGCGGCGAGGAAATCGATCCACGGCGTCCTGGCGACCCAGTCGCTCAGCGCCTTGGCGTTGGCGTCGGCGCGGCCGATCATGCCCTTGAGGCCACCGACCGACTTCGCCCAGTTCAGCGCATCGAGATAATCCTCGACGCAGAGCATCGACGGCGTGTTGATGGTCTCGCCAACAAAAATGCCATCGATCAGCTTGCCGCCCTTGGTCATGCGGAAGATCTTCGGCATCGGCCACGGCGGCGTGTAGCTCTCCAGACGCGCCACCGCGCGCGGAGAGAGGATCAGCATGCCGTGCGCGCCCTCGCCGCCCAGCGCCTTCTGCCAGGAGAAAGTGACGACATCGAGCTTGGCCCAATCGAGCGGCTGCGCGAAGGCGGCGGAGGTGGCGTCGCAGATGGTCAGGCCTTCGCGGTCGGCCTTGATCCAGTCGGCGTTCGGCACGCGCACGCCGGAGGTGGTGCCGTTCCAGGTGAAGACGATATCGGAGGCCGGATCGGCCTTGGCGAGATCGGGAATGTTGCCGTAACCGGCGGTGAGCTTGGTGACGTCCTTCAGCTTCAACTGCTTGACGACGTCGGTAACCCAACCCTCGCCGAAGGACTCCCAGGCGATCATGGTGACGGGCCGGCTACCTAACAGCGACCACAGCGCCATTTCGACCGCGCCGGTGTCGGACGCCGGCACGATGCCGATCTTGTAGTCGGCCGGCACTTCCAGCACTTCACGGGTCAGATCGATCGCAAGCTTGAGCTTGGTCTTGCCGATCTTCGCGCGGTGCGAACGGCCGAGGGCAGCATCTTTGAGGGCTTGGGGGGTCCAGCCGGGGCGCTTGGCGCAGGGGCCGGAAGAGAAATGCGGCATGTTGGGCCGCGCAGCGGGCTTCGCTACAGTCATCGTCTATCCTTCCAGATAGTAAGCCTCCCGTTGGGGGGAGGTGTCCCGCCGCGGGAGATACGCCAAGCTGCCATGCCGGTCAAGGGATAGTCCCCAGCCTTCCGACGAAGTAATGAGTGCCATGCATCGCCGCCTCTCCTGCCTGCATCGGGCCGGATAATCCCATGCCAACTCATGTCATGCTGCTCGTCCTGCTCGGCGCGCTGTTGCATGCGAGTTGGAACGCCATGGTCAAATCCGGCGGCGACAAGCTCGGCGAAACCGGACTGATCGCCGGCGGCGCATCGGCAGTCTCATTGCTCGCAGTACCATTCGTGCCGCTGCCTGCCGCCGCGAGTTGGCCGTGGCTCGTCGCGTCGATCGCGATCCATCAGCTTTATTACGCACTGGTCGCGGCGGCCTATCGCGCCGGCGACATGGGGCACACCTATCCGCTGATG
>JBARXT010000191.1:0-18295 GCA_049647485.1 Xanthobacteraceae bacterium | reverse complement strand
AGGTTGGCCCCACCGTCGCGAAAGGCCGCTCAAAGGCCGACGCGCCGGAGATCGACGGCGCGGTCTACGTGACGAGTCGGCGTCCCTTGAGGGTCGGCGAGATCGTCACCGCGAAGATCGAGCGCGCCGATCAATACGACCTGCACGGCAGCGTCGCGGGATTTTAAGACGATCGAATCCGGGACGCGAGCACGCTATGATTCCGACGTCTCGCTGGCGATGAAACGCGCGGCTGTGAAGCCGAACGTCATCGCCGGCCCGATCAGCGAGCCGCCGCCGGGATAACGGCCGCGGAAGACGCTCGCCATATCGTTGCCGACGGCGAAGAGCCCCCGAACGGCCGCACCATCTTCGCGCAGCACGCGCGCGTTTTCGTCGGTCCTGATGCCGGCGAAATTGCCGATGTCGCCGGCATGCATCCACACCGCATAGAACGGACCTTGATCCAGCGGCGCAACGTTCGGATTGATCGGACTGCTGGCGTCGCCGAGGTAATGGCCGTAAACGCTTTTGCCCTTGCCGAACTCCGGGTCCTCGCCTTTCGCCGCGTGGCGGTTGTAATCCGCCACGGTGCGGCCGAGGGCATCGGGATCGATCCCTGTCGCCACCGCCAGTTCCACGATCGTCTCCCCCTTGTAGAGATAGCCGGCGCGGATCAATCCGCGCGTCGGCAGGAACGGTTTGGCATACCCGAGACCGTATTTCGCGAACGCCGCCTGATCGCAGATCAGGAACGCGCCAGCCGGCCGCCCGCTGTCGGGATGCGCCACCAGCCGCTCGACGAAGTCGTGATACGAGACGCTCTCGTCGGTGAAGCGCCGGCCGTTGCGCAGCACCGCGATCATGCCGGGCTTGCCCTGGTTCACCGAATGGATGATGGCGCCGAAGGTGCCATCGGGGCGCGGCACGCGCGAGATCGGCATCCACGCGCCGGCGTTGGGAATATCCGACGCCACCGAACCGCCGACGCTCTCCGCCATCCGCGCGCCGTCACCGACATTGCCCGGCGCGGTCAGCGAGATGTGTTCGTCGCCGAGCGCCGGATGATTATAGACCGCCGCGCGGCGCTCGACGTTCTGCGCGAAGCCGCCGCTCGCCAGCACCACCGCGCGCCGTGCCAGCACGCGCACGGCCTGACCGTTGCGATTGACGATGGCGCCGACGACGCGTCCGTTCTCCACGATCAGTTCGCTCGCGGGCGCGAATGTCCACAGCGGCGTGCCCATGTCGAACAGCGCACGCGCCAGCCGCGCGATCAGCGCGTTGCCGTTCACCAGCGTCTGTCCCCGTCCATGACGGACCACGTCGTAGCCGTACTTCGCCAGCAGGACGCCGACCCTCAGCGTCGAGCGAAGCGAGCGACCGAACTTGTAGAAATGGCTGAGGTCGGAGCCCGACGATACGCCCATGCCGAACAGCGAGAGTTCGCGCGGCAGCGGACGCAGCCGATGCAGCTGGTCGCCGAGAATGCCGGCCTTTACCGGCCCGGCCTGCAGCGAGCGGCCATGCGGCAGCGCGCCGGGCTGGCCCGGATGATAGTCCGGCATCGTCGTGGTGGCGAAGGGCACGCCGATTTCGCGGACGAAGAAATCCACCATGCGCGGGCCGTTGGTCAGATAGGTTTCGACCTTGGCTTTGTCGTAGTCATTGCCGAGTTCCTCGCGCAGATAGCGACGGCAGGTGTCCGGACCGTCGGCGATGCCGGCCGCGATCGCCTGCGAACTGCCGGGAATCCAGATGTAGCCGCCCGAAATTGCCGTGGTGCCGCCAAACACCGGGGCCTTCTCGACCATCAGCACGTCGAGGCCCGCCTTGCGCGCCGTGATCGCGGTCGCAAAACCGCCGGCGCCCGACCCGATCACCAGCACATCGCAACGATGCTCCCGAGCGCGGCTTGCGTGATCCGTCATGCGTTGTCTCCCGGCGCTGCGTGGCCGCGGGGAACGTGGCCGTCAGCCTTCCATCGACAGCAACTCACAGAATGGACCGATGGCTTTCAACTGCATTTCGGTCATGACGGTATAAGCCAATGTCATGCGCGGCAGCGCGCTGGGTCGGGGGCCTACGGCTTCAGCACCGACGCCCCGGTGGTCTTGCGGCTTTCGAGATCGATATGCGCCTGCGCCGCGTCCTTCAGCGCATAGGCATGATTGATCGGCAGGTGCAGCTTGCCGCTGATCACCGCCGCGAACAGCGTGTCGGCGCCCTCGATCAGATCCGCACGCTTGGCGACGTAGTCGTTGAGTTTCGGCCGCGTCGCGAACAGCGAGCCGTGATTATTGAGCTCGGTGAGCGCGAACGGGGGCACCGGCCCCGACGCATTGCCGAACGACACGAACAGCCCCCGCGGCCGCAGGCACGACAGCGAACCGGGAAACGTGGTCTTGCCGACGCCGTCATAGACCACGTCGCACAATTCGTTGCGGCTGATCTGCTTGACACGCTCGACGAAGTTTTCCTCGTTGTAGAGAATGACGTGATCGCAGCCGTTGGCCAGCGCGAGGTCCGCCTTGGCCTTGGAGCCGACCGTGCCGATCACATGCGCGCCGAGCGCCTTGGCCCACTGGCAGGCGATCAGGCCGATGCCGCCGGCGGCGGCGTGGATCAGCACGCGATGACCCGGCTCGACCTTGAAGGTCTTGTGCAGCAGATACCACACCGTCAGCCCCTTGAGCATCAGCACCGCGCCCTGCTCGTAGGTGATATGATCGGGCAACTTGACCAGCTTGTCGGCAGCGATGTTGCGTTCGGTGGCGTAGCCGCCGAGGTTGGCGTAGTAGGCGACGCGGTCGCCGGGATGAAAATCCGTCACCCCCGGCCCGACCGCGACCACCTCGCCCGCAGCCTCGTTGCCGACGACGAACGGCAGCGACGGCGCCTTGTAAAGGCCGGTGCGATAATAGACGTCGATGAAATTCAGGCCGACGGCGTGCTGGCGGATTTGCACCTCGCCGCTGCCCGGCGGCGGCAGGTCGATGCTTTCATGGATGAGGGCTTCGGGACCGCCCACCTGATGTACACGTACGGCCTTGGCCATGCTGCATCTCCCTGCATTCGATGCAACCATCGATAGCCAAGGCGGTTGGGTTGTCAACTCGGGGCGCCAATGGGAGCGTCCAGCTTCGTCGCAATCACCATCGTCATGCGCGGACTTGATTCGCGCATCCATCGTTTAAAATCCTGATGGATCGCCGGACGTAGGCGAGCGAAGCGACGCCGTTCTTCGAACGGCTATGCCCGGCGATGACGCTTAAAATTGGCGACACCTCGATCGCGCCCTATGCGCGCTTGCGGTTCTTCCGCGCCAGAATGTTGAACACTTCCACGGCGAGCGAGAAGGTGATGGCGAAGTAGATGTAGCCGCGCGGAATGTGGAATTCGAAGCCGTCGGCGACCAGCGCCACGCCGATCAGCACCAGGAACGCCAATGCCAGCATCTTGGTGGTCGGATGCTCGGCAACGAAGCGCGCCACCGGTCCGGACGACACATACATCACGAAGCAGGCGATGACGACGGCGGCGATCATGATCTCGAGATCCTTCGCCATGCCGATCGCGGTGATGATGGAATCCAGCGAGAACACCAGATCGACGATGATGATCTGCACGATGACCCAGAAGAACGCCTTGGCAGGCCCCTTCCCCGCGGCTTCTCCAGCTTCCTGCGCCTCGACCTCGCCGTGGATTTCGTGCGTCGCCTTGGCGATCAGGAACAGACCGCCGCCAATCAGGATGATGTCGCGCCAGGAAAAGCCCATATCGAAGATGGTGAACACCGGCTGGGTCAGCCCGATGAGCCAGACCAGCACGCTGAGTAGCGCGATGCGGAAGATCAGCGCCAGCGCGAGGCCGATCTGGCGGGCGCGGGTCGCCTGCGGCTCGGGGATGCGCGACACCAGCACCGAGAGGAAGATCACGTTATCGATGCCGAGGATGATCTCCAGCGCGGTCAAGGTCAGCAGCGCGGCCCATGCTTCGGGACTGGTCAGAAGTTCGATCATGCTTTGGCAACCCCGAACAGACGTAAAACTGGATCAGCGAAAACAACATAGAGGCCGATCGCGCATAATGCCCCGCTCACCGTCACGGAGACGTTGAAATCCTTCAAAACAGCGACAATCGCCAACACCGCCCAGATCGCCATCAGCGCGAGATTGAATTTGCGAAAGCGCACCACGCGCACCGGATGCAGCACATGGATCGGGGCGAAGGTCAGCACGATCAGCGCGGACATCGCCAGCGTCGCCAGCCATGGCGAGGGCTGTAGCAGAAACAGATAGAACGCCGCCGCATTCCACAGCGCCGGAAACCCGCGGAAGTGATTGTCGTCGGTCTTCATCCGCCTGTCGGCGAAATACAGCGCGCTGGTCACCACGATGCCGACGCCGATCAGCGGCCCCGCGATCGGCAACAGCAGCCGGCTCGCCGCGATGGCATAGGCCGGAACAAACACATAGGTGAGAAAATCCACCACCAGATCGAGCGTCTCGCCGGACCAGCGCGGTTGCAGCGCCGCAACATTGAAGCGGCGCGCCAGCGGCCCGTCGATGGCATCAATGATGAGGGCTGCGCCGAGCCAGCCGAACATCGCGGCCCAATGCTCGCGCACGGCTTCCAGAAGCGCGATCAGCGCGATGCCGGCGCCCAGTGCCGTGAAGACGTGAACGCCGAAGGCCGCGGCGCGGGTCGAATTCGAAGGCTGCTGCGAGGTGTCCGCCGGCGTCATGCAGAAAAGCTGTTAACAGGATTTGGGCCGATTTGCATCCCCCGCCTTGCGGCGATCCGCCGCGTGAAAACCTATCGGCAACCCGATAAGCAAATCGTTCCAGGCCGCCCTTGCATTTTGGGAAGCGAATACCGATTGTCCCACCATGGACAGCACGACAGACCAGACGATTTACGACGCCATCGTGATCGGCGGCGGCCCGGTCGGCCTCGCCACCGCGATTGCGCTGGCGGAGGTCGATATCGCGGTGGCGCTGGTCGCTGCCCGCAGGCCCTATCCGGACAATCGCACCACGGCGCTGCTCGGCGGCACCATCGATTTTCTCGAGCGGCTCGATGTCTGGCGGCGCTGCGCGGACTTCGCCACGCCGCTACGCACGATGCGGCTGGTGGACAACACGCAGCGGCTGATCCGCGCGCCCGAGGTGCGCTTCGTCTCCGACGAGATCGGCCGCGATGCCTTCGGCTACAACATCGAGAACCGCCGGTTAGTCGCAGCGCTGGAACAGCGCGCGGACGAAATCGAACGCATCGCGCGTTATGACGACGAAGCCGATGGCGTCGAGATCGACACCGATCAGGTCACCGTCCGCACCCGCAACGGCGCGGTGCTTCAAGGCCGGCTCGCCGCCGGCGCCGACGGCCGTCAGTCGATCTGCCGCGACGCCGCCGGCATCGAGGTCAACCGCCGTCCGCTGCGCCAGACCGCGCTGACCTTCAACATCCGCCACAGCCGACCGCATCACGACACCTCGACCGAGTTTCACACCACCGGCGGGCCGTGCGTGTTCGTGCCGCTGCAGGACGATCGTTCCAGCGTGGTGTGGGTCTCGACGCCGAACGAGGCCGCGCGCCTGATGGCATTGAGTGACGACGCGTTGTCGATGGGAGCCGAGCGCATGATGCATTCCATCCTCGGCCGCGTCAGCGTCGAACCGGGACGGCACACTTTCCCGCTTGCCATCGAGCAGCCGCGCCAGTTCGCCAGCGATCGCGTCGTCCTCGTCGGCGAGGCCGCGCACGTGCTGCCGCCGATCGGCGCACAAGGACTCAATCTCGGCCTGCGTGATGCCGCCGACATTGCCGACATCGTTGCGGATGCGCGCGCGCGCGGCGACGACCCCGGCGCGGCGGGAACGCTGGCGCGGTTCGACCGCACCCGCCGCAGCGACATCGCCAGCCGCACCATGGCGATCGATCTCGCCAACCGCTCGCTGCTCAGCGATTTCCTGCCGGTGCAAATGGCGCGGGCGGCGGGGCTTCACCTCCTGAGTGGCATCGGTCCCCTGCGCCGCCTCGCCATGCGCGAAGGGCTCAGCCCCTCGTGGCGGCGGTCTTATGAAAGCCGTTCGGTCAGAGAGTGATCGGCAACACGAAAACGTCGTCCCCGCGCAGGCGGGGACCCATACGCCGCAGCAGTTCGGCTCCGTCCACAGAGCGAAGTTACTTCGTCGCAATGAGCGCGAGGGGTTATGGGTCCCTGCCTGCGCAGGAACGACACAAGATCAAAACGTCAGATAGCCGCTTTTGAGCATCCACATCACGGTGGTGAGCGTCACCACCGATGCCAGCGTGCCGAGCATCACCGCGGCGGAGGCGGCTTCGGTCCAGGTGTCGTATTGCCGCGCGATCACAAAGACGTTGAGCGCCGGCGGCAGCGCGGCCATCAGCACGGCGGTCGCCGCCCACTCCATCGTGAACGGGCCGAACCACCACAGCAGGCCGAGCACCAGGATCGGGTGAACCACCAGTTTGACGGCGATCAGCCCCGGCAGTTCCCACGGCACCCGGCCGAACGGCCGCAGCGCCACCGTGACGCCGAGAACGAACAGCGCCACCGGCGCGGCCGAACTCTGCAGGAACTGCAGCACGCCGTCGATCGCCACCGGCATCTGGATATGCAGCGCGGCGGCCAGCACGCCGCAATACACCGCGACGATCAGGGGGTGCAGTGCGATCTCCTTGGCCACGAATCCGAGCGTCGGCAACAGCGGTCGCCGCGTGCCGTCACTCAGCGCCATCAGGACCGGAATCACCGTGAACAGGAAAATGCTGTCGAAGCAGAAAATCAGCGCGGTCGGCACCGCCGACTTCAATCCGAACACCGCCAGCGCCAACCCCGGCCCCATGTAGCCGATATTGCCGTAACCGCCCGCGAGCCCCGCCATCGCCGCCTGCCGCAGCGGCAGCCGCCCGAGCAACTTCGCGATGGCGATCGACAGCGTGAAGGCGCCGGCGGTCCCAAGCGTGGTCGCCACCACGAATGGCAGGTTGTTGAGTTCCTCGAACGGCGTTCTTGAGACGATACGGAAGAACAACGCCGGCAGCGACACGTAAAGGACGTAGAAATTCATCCAGGCCAGCCCGGATTCCGGCAGCCGGCGGTACCGTCCGCAGGCGAAGCCGATAAAAATCAATCCAAAGTAGGGCAGCGCCAGATTGAGAATATCGATCATGAAACAGGATTTCCGCGGGATTTACGCCGGAATCGCGATTTGGCCGCGCTGCGGCACCACCGGGTGGATGCTGTTGCCTCTAGCATCGGCCACAATCCTGGTCTATTCGACAATCCATGACAAAGATGCGTGTCGCAAAATTTCAGATCGGTCAGATCGTCAAGCACCGGATTTTCTCGTTCCGGGGCGTGATTTTCGACATCGATCCGGAATTCGCCAATACCGAGGAATGGTGGCTGGCCATTCCCGAGCAGGTGCGGCCGCGCAAGGACCAGCCGTTCTACCATCTGCTGGCCGAGAACGCGGAGTCGGAATACGTCGCCTACGTCTCCGAACAGAACCTGTTGGCCGACGAGTCCGGCGAGCCGGTACGCCATTCCCAGGTCGCCGAGATTTTCGTCAAGGACAAGGCCGGCGGTTACCGCCCGCGCAACACGTCGCTGAACTGACTTGGCTGAACTGATCTGGCTGAACTGAATTGGGGCGGTGCTTCCGCCACCTTTTCGCCGCAGGATTCTCCGCGCGTCACCATTTCGCCGCAAGAATCCCGAGCTGAAATCCCCACGAAAAAAGCGCTCCACGCGGAGCGCTATTTTGTTGTCGCGATCGTCGCTGCGTTACTGCTTCGCGGCAGGCGGCGTCGCGGGAGGCGTGGTCGCAGCACCGCCAGCCGCCGGCTGTTGCGCTTCCAGCTTGGCGCGCGCTTCCGCGGCCCGCTTCTGCAATTCTTCCTGCAGCTTCTTCTGGGTTTCCTCGAACACCTTCGGGTCGGTCGGCGGACCGTCATAGGCCTTGGCGAACTCCGCCAGCGGCAGCGGCAGCGTCAGCGGTGCACCGTTGGAATTGATTGCTTGAACAACCAGATTCTGGCCTTTCTTCAAGTGATTGATCATGTCTGGCGTGACTTCGTAGTCGGACATGCAGCCGTTGGCGAAGCAGATCACGTACGGGCTCTGCATCGGCGCGTTGTTGTCGATGATAATGCGGGTGCCGTGAACCAGTTGCATGCCGAGAGGCAGCGTGACGCGGAGGATCTTCTTCGGCTCGCCCTCCGGCTCGATGATCACCGCGGCGATCACCGGCTGGCCCGACTCGATGCGGCCGTCCTTGCCGGTGAAGCATACCTGCTTGGCATTGGCATCCTGCCCCTTGAGACAGAACTTGGTCCACGGCGCATAGATCAGTTGCACCTGCTGCTGCGGCGGTTGTTGCCCCTGCGCGGCCGGAGCCTGCTGCGCCGGCTGCTCGGCCTTGGGGGCCGCCTTCGGCGCCGCCTTGCCGTTCGACTTGGCCTTCTGCTGGGCCGGTGCCGCCGGCTGCTGGGCATTGGCCGCGGGCGCGAGCGCTGTCGCGGCAAATGCCGCGGCCGCTGCCGCCACCGTCACACCCCGCCCACACCGCCACGCCTGGGCGGCCATATCGGTGAAATTCATTGCGGAAAGCCCTTTCTCGAATGGCGACGTCCAAAACCGCAAAAGGACGCTCGCCTCAACTCTTTAGCTGCCGTTTCCTGGTCAAATGAGGCCGTTGAGTGGCCAGCCACTGCCATACGGATCAAATGCACGCCTTCAATACAGCGGCAAATGAAAAGATCAATGCCGCGAACGGGTGTTTGGCACCGAGCCGGGGCCGAACCATGGCGGCTGTGGTAAATTTTGCTCGTGACATGTTCCGAATCATACCGAACGACGCGAGTTCCTGCGGCTCGACATAACTTGCGCACCGCTTGGCTAAGCGGGCTCGTCGTTCTGGCCGCCGCCATGCTCGCTGGTAGCAACCCCGTGAGTGCGAAAGCGAGCCATGGCATCGCCATGCATGGCGCGCCGGCGATGGCCGCGGACTTCACCCATATGCCCTACGCCAATCCCGACGCGCCCAAGGGTGGTCGGCTGATCCAGGGCCTGAGCGGCACGTTCGATAGCCTCAATCCGTTTATCGTCCGTGGCCTCGCGGTGCAGCAGGTTCGCGGATTCGTGATCGAGAGCCTGATGGCGCGCGGCAACGACGAGCCCTTCACACTCTACGGCCTGCTGGCGGAGCGGATCGAAACCGATGACGCCCGAACCTGGGTGACCTTCCATCTCAACCCACGCGCCCGCTTTTCGGATGGCCAGCCGGTGCGCGCGGCCGACGTATTGTTTTCCTGGCAGTTGCTGCGTGACAAGGGCCGCCCCAACCACCGGCTCTACTACGCCAAGGTCACGCAGGCGAAGGCTATCGACGACCTCACCGTGCGCTTCGAATTCGGCGGCGCGGCCGACCGTGAACTGCCGCTGATCCTCGGCCTGATGCCAATTTTGCCGAAGCACGCCGTGGATGTCGCCACGTTCGAGAACACCTCGATGGCGCCGCCGCTGGGCTCCGGCCCCTATCGCGTCACCCACGTCGATCCCGGCAGCAGCGTAACCCTGACCCGCGACCCGAATTATTGGGGCCGCGATCTGCCCATCAACAAGGGGTTATGGAATTTCGACGAGATCCGGCTCGATTTCTATCGCGACGCCAACAGCCAGTTCGAGGCGTTCAAGCGCGGCCTCTACGATTTCCGCGTCGAGAACGAGCCGCTGCGCTGGCACAGCGGCTACGATCTGGCTGCGGTCAAATCCGGCAAGATCGTCCGCGACATCATCAAGCCCGGCGTGCCGAACCCGACGGAGTTTCTCGTCTTCAACACGCGGCGGCCAATGTTCGCCGACGTTCGCGTGCGCGAGGCGCTGTCGCTGTTGTACGACTTCGAGTGGATCAACCGGAATTACTTCTTCGGTCTCTATGCGCGATCCGCCGGGTTCTTCGCCGGCTCCGAACTGTCAGCCTATGGCCGGGCCGCCGATCCCGCCGAGAGCGCACTATTGAAGCCTTATGCCGACAGCGTGCGCGCAGACGTGCTCGACGGCAGCTATCGGCTTCCCGTCAGCGACGGCTCGGGACGCGACCGCGCAACGCTGCGCCGTGCGCTGACGCTGTTGAAGCAGGCCGGCTACGAACTGCGAGATTCCGTGCTGCGGCAGCGTCAAAACGGGAGGCCCCTCGCCTTCGAACTCCTGGTGACGACACGCGACCAGGAACGCATCGCACTGGCTTACAGCGCGAGCCTCAAGCGGGCCGGCATCCGGGCCTCAGTGCGCGCCGTCGACGCCGTACAATTCGACCAGCGCCGGATCGGCTACGACTTCGACATGATTCCGAACCGCTGGGACCAGTCGCTCTCGCCGGGCAACGAACAGGCGTTCTATTGGGGCAGCGAGGCTGCCGACAATCAGGGTACGCGCAACTACATGGGCGCGAAGAACCCGGCCATCGACGCCATGATCGCCGCCATGCTCGAGGCGCGCGAGCGGCCGGCTTTCGTCTCCGCCGTCCGGGCGCTCGACCGTGTGCTGATCTCCGGTTTCTATGCGATTCCCCTGTACAACATCCGCGAGCAATGGATCGCGCGATGGAATCGGATACAAAGACCGTCAGCCACCGCGTTGACCGGATATCTCCCTGAAACGTGGTGGCATGCGCCGCCGCAGCCACCCCACAGGTAAGCCGTGCTTCAAACCACAGCGTCACCAACCCTCGATGGACTGTTTCGTCGCATCCTGGCGCGGCAGCCGGACGCTTTGGCGCTGATCGATCCTCCCGACAAGATGCGAGTGACCGGCCAGTCGCCTCGACGCCTGACGTTCGCACAAGCCGACCGCGCCATTTCGGCGCTGGCCGCGCACTTCATCGAGGCCGGGCTGCCGCCGCGTTCGATCATCGCAGTGCAGCTCCCCAATACGGCGGAGTCCGCCCTGACGGTGCTCGCCGCGCATCGCGCTGGTCTCGTCGTGGCGTTGATGCCGCAACTCTGGCGGCACGCCGATCTCGCCGTCGCGCTCAATCGCATCGGCGCGCGCGCCATTGTCGGCTGTTCGCGGATCGATGGCGTCAGCCATGCCGATCTCGTCATGAACGCCGCGGTGGAGGCCTTCTCCATCCGCCATGTCTGCGGCTTCGGCCCGGATTTACCCGAGGGCATGGTCTCGCTTGACGACGTCATGACGTATGATCACGCAACGACTCCGGCAGTCGCGCTCGACGCCCGGCAAGCCGCGCTGATCTCGTTCGACGTCACGAATGGTGGACTGCTCGCCGTGCCGCGAACCCATCTGAATTTGATTTCAGGCGGCCTCGCGGTCTTTCTCGAAAGCGGAATGGCGCAAGGCGCCACACTGCTCGCCGCGCAGTGCATGGGGTCGTTCGCCGGCATCGCCTCATCGCTGGCGTGCTGGCTGTTGAGCGGCGGCACGCTGGCGCTACACCACCCGTTCGATGGCGAACTGCTGGAGCGGCAGCTTGTCGAATTGAACTGCGACACGCTGGTCTGTCCCGCCGCGCTGGCGATGCAACTGGGCGAGGATGAAGACTCGCTGCACGACTCGACGCTGCGCAATGTCATCGGCCTGTGGCGCACGCCGGAGCAGGTTGCATCAAGTCCGCCGTGGTCGAGCGCGCGGATCGGATTGACCGACGTTTACGTCTTCGGCGAAGCGGGTCTGTTCAGCGCACGCCGCGGCGACGATGGCGTGGCGGCCGACATCATGCCCGGCCCTTACGGTGCCCCACGCGACGACGCGCAATCGCCCATCGCCGGCGAAACGCTACTGACCGACAATGGAACGCTCGCCTTGCGCGGTTCGATGGTGCCGCTGGCGGCTTACGCACCTCCGCGCGACGAGTTTCGCCGCGACACTACGCCCGTTACATATGTCGACACCGGATACGCCGCGCGGCTCGACCGCGCCAGCGGTGCGATCTGCATCACCGCGCCGCCGCCGGACATCATGGCGGTCGGCGGCTATCGGTTCCAGGCGGACGAGTTGCAAGCCTGGGCCAAACGACTTGGCGACGCCGCCATGCTGACAGCGCTGCCCGACAAATTGAGCGGCCATCGCCTCGCCGGCCGCGCCAACGACAATGCCCGCGCCCGCGGTGCGCTCGCCGAACTCGGTCTCAATCCGCTGATGGTCGAGGCTTTTCGCGATCGGCTCGGCACGGACTGAGCCTGCATCACACGACATCTCATCAAAACCATTGCTCTCCGTTGACGCGCCATTAAGCGCGATCGATTAGGCTTCTTCGCTCCCGAAAAGATCATCGCAGCCCCATATGTCGAAACACGGACCTATTCTCGCTGTCGTCAGCGATGCTTATCTGCCACTTGTCGCGGGCGTCCGCGCGGCCGGGTTGGACTCTGTCGTCCAGACAGATTGGCCCAACGCGTTGCAAGCCTTTGACCACACACCGCCGGCCGCCGTCATCGCCGCGGCCCCGGCCGAAGGCGACGCCGTTTTCAAGACACTCGCGACGCGCATCGCTGCGACGCAACCCTACGTTCCGTTGATCATGCTCGACGCGATCGCTTCGCTGCCCATCAACGCCATCCCATTTTCGCTAACGGAAAGCAGCGCGGATCGCCTGGTCGCAAGGCTACGCGCCGCGTTACGGATACGTGCGCTTCACGCTACGATGTTGCGGCGGCAGATCGACCAGCCATCGGCACCGCATCCGTTGCCGGTTTCCGATCCGTTGCAGGACGCCACCATCCTTCTGGTCGGACGCGGCGCCAGCTATCCGGCGCTGTCCGTCGCACTCGGGGCGCAAATGGGCGTTGTCGGCGCGCTCAGCGTCGAGGCGGCCGCCAAACATCTCAACCTGCGCGATATCGATGGCATCGTGATCGGCGACGGTTTTACCGCGCGCGTGGTCGACGCATTCCTGACGGTGTTGTCCGAGGACCCGCGCTTTCGCAATTTGCCAGTCGTCGCGCCGTCAGGCCCGGAACGCAACTACGATCTACCGAACCTCGAGACGATCAACGGCGAACCCGCGCTAATCGTGGCCACCGTGCTGCCGCTGATCCGGCAGCGCGCCTTTGAACAACGCATTCATCGCACGCTGCGCTCGATCGACGCCGGCGGCCTGCTCGATCCGCGCACCGGATTGCTGACCCCTGCCGCGTTCAGCCGCGACTTCAGTAACGCCGTCAAACAGGCACAGGCTCGACGCGCCGGGCTGTCTGCCGCTCGTTTTGCTTTCGCGGAACGCCACTCGCGCGAACAGTACGATGCGGCGCGCATTCTTGGCCGGCTGATGCGTCGGACGGATTTCGCAACTATGCACGACGACGGATCGATGACCGCCGTGTTCGTCGATGCGGGAGCACGCAACGCCAGCACCATCGCCAAGCGCCTTGCCAGCGTGATGAAATACACCATGCATAGCGCCCGGCGCGGCTCGCACATCGATCCGCATGTTCGCGTCGAAACGCTGACGGCGACCGACACCGCTGCGTCGCTGCTGGCACGGCTGGCGGGTGAAACGAAGCGCGCGGCGTCGTAACAGTTCGACAGCGATCAGGCGGCCTTGCGCCCTTCCGCAAGATTCGCCAGTTGCCGAACGATCTCGGTCGCGCCGGCCAAACGCTCTTCCGGCGTTTCCCAGGTCTGCAGGAACACCACCTTCATATCGGGGCGAACCTTGGCTGCCTGCCCATGCTGGCGAATGAAGAACACCAGACGATCCGGCTGTGCGAAGCTGTTGTCGCGGAAAGTGACCACCGCGCCCTTCGGACCGGCATCGAGCTTCTCGATGTTGGCCCGCAGGCAATAGGTCTTGATCGCCGCAACCTTGAACAGGTAACGCACCTCGTCCGGTAGCGGCCCGAAGCGATCGCGCAACTCCGCGCCGAAGTTCTCGATATCCTCTTCGGTTTCGAAATCGGCCAACCGGCGATAGAGCGATAGCCGCACCGCGAGATCGGAAACGTAGTCTTCCGGAATCAGGACCGGCATTCCCACCGTGATCTGCGGCGACCAGCGATCCGCCACCGGCTCGGAAATACCTGCCTTGAGGTTGAGGATCGCCTCCTCCAGCATCGATTGGTAAAGCTCGAAGCCGACTTCCTTGATGTGGCCGGACTGCTCCTCGCCCAACAGATTGCCCGCGCCGCGAATGTCGAGATCGTGCGACGCCAGCTGGAAGCCCGCGCCCAGCGTCTCCAGCGATTGCAGCACCTTGAGGCGGCGCTCCGCCTGCGCGGTGATCTTCTGCTGCGCCGGCAGCGTGAACAGCGCATAGGCCCGCAGCTTCGCGCGGCCGACCCGGCCACGTAGCTGATAGAGTTGCGCCAGACCAAACATATCGGCGCGGTGCACGATCAAAGTGTTGGCGGTCGGGATATCAAGACCGGATTCCACGATCGTCGTCGACAGCAGGATGTCGTACTTGCCGTCATAAAACGCGGACATGATGTCTTCGATGGTGGCCGGCGGCATCTGGCCGTGCGCCACCGCGACCTTCATTTCCGGGACGTGCTTGTCGAGGAAATCCTTCACCTCGGCGAGATCGTCGATGCGCGGGCAAACGTAGAAGGCCTGACCGCCGCGATAGCGCTCGCGCAGCAACGCCTCGCGGATCATCAGTGGATCGTGCGGCGCGACAAAGGTGCGGACCGCGAGGCGATCCACCGGGGGCGACGCAATGATCGAGAGATCGCGCACACCGGTCAGTGCCAGTTGCAAGGTGCGCGGGATCGGCGTCGCGCTGAGCGTCAACACATGAATTTCGGCGCGGAGCTGTTTCAGCCGTTCCTTATGCGATACGCCGAAATGCTGTTCCTCGTCCACCACAACAAGGCCAAGGTCCTTGAACTTGATCGCCTTGCCGAGCAGCGCGTGGGTACCGACGACGATATCGACGGAGCCGTCGGCGAGGCCCTTCTTGGTCTGGCTCAGTTCCTTCGACGACACCAGCCGCGAAGCTTGTGCCACATTCACCGGGAGGCCGCGAAACCGCTCGGCAAAATTCTTCGCGTGTTGCCGTGCCAGCAACGTGGTCGGCACCACCACCGCCACTTGCTTGCCTTGCATCGCCACGGCGAATGTTGCACGCAGCGCCACCTCGGTCTTGCCGAAGCCAACGTCGCCGCAGACCAGACGATCCATCGGCTTGCCGCTTTCGAGATCGTGCAGCGCCGCGTTGATGGCGGTGAGTTGGTCCTCGGTTTCCTCGTAGGGAAAACGCGCACAGAATTCGTCATAGAGGCCCGGTTGCACCGGCAGCTTGGGCGCCTCATGCAAAAGTCGCTCGGCCGCGATCTTGATCAACTCGCCGGCGATCTCGCGGATGCGGTTTTTCAGCTTCGCCTTGCGCGCCTGCCAGCCCGAACCGCCGAGCCGGTCCAGTTCGACATTGGTTTGATCGGAGCCGTAGCGCGACAACAGGTCGATGTTCTCGACCGGCAGAAACAGTTTTGTCTCGTTGGCATAGCGAAGCTCGACGCAATCGTGCGGCGCACCGGCGACGTCCAACGTCTGCAAGCCGATGAAACGGCCGATGCCGTGCTCGACGTGAACGACGATATCCCCGGTCGAAAGGCTGGTGACTTCGGAGATGAAGTTATCCAGCTTGCGGCTGGCCTTGCGCGGCCGCACCAGGCGATCGCCAAGGATGTCCTGCTCGGTAATGACAGCAACCGCATCGGTCTCGAAACCGGATTCCATGCCGACCACCGCCAGCATGGTTTCGTTGCGCGGCGTCGCCTGCACCGTACGCCAGGCGTTTACGCTGGTGAGATTGAGGAGTTTGTGGTCCTTGAGCATGTTGGCCATGCGCTCGCGCGAACCTTCGCTCCACAGTGCGACCACCACCTTCTTGCGCGCCGCCTGCAACGCCTGCACATGCGTCACGACACTGGCGAACACGTTCGCAGAACTGTCGGCGCGTTCCGGTGCAAAGTTGCGCCCCTGCCTGGCGCCAGCGTCGATGACGTCGCTCGCGCCGTCGGGGATGGCGAATGGTGTCAGACGCGCCAGCGCCGATGCCTCAAGCCGTTCCTGCCATTCGCTCTCGGTGAGATAGAGTCGATCCGGCGGCAGCGGCTGATAGATCGCACCGCCGCCATCGTGCTCCAACGCCTCGCGCCGCGCCTCGTAATAATCGATGATCTGCGCGAAACGTTCGCGCGCGGCGTCCTCGCCCTGTGGCTCTATCGCGACCGGCGCGCCGCCGAGATAATCGAACAGCGTATCCATCCGCTCCTGGAATAGCGGCAGCCAGTGCTCCATGCCGGGATGGCGTCGTCCCTCGCTCACCGCCTCGTAAAGCAGGTCGTCGCGGCGCGGCGCGCCGAACTGGGCGACGTAGCCCATCCGGAAACGCTTGATGGTTTCCGTGACCAGTTGAAATTCGGACACCGGGACCAGATCGAGGCCGCGCATGGTCAGCAGTGTGCGCTGGGTTTCGGCGTCGAAGGAACGGATCGACTCCAGCGCATCACCGAAGAAATCGAGGCGCACCGGCTGGTCGAGCCCGGCCGGATAAAGATCGAGGATGCCGCCACGCACGGCGTATTCGCCGGATTCGCGCACCGTCGAGGAGCGATTGTAGCCGTTGTGCTCGAGCCACGCGACGATGGAGTCCATCGGCACCACGTTGCCCGGCGCCACTGACAATGCCTGCGCCGCGATCTGCTCGCGCGCCGGCACCCGCTGCACGATGGCGTTCACCGTAGTGAGCACGATCAGCGGCTTCTCACTGCCGGCCAGCCGTGACAACCGCGCCAATGTGGTCACGCGCTGCGCAACGATGCCGTTATGCGGCGACACCCGGTCGTAAGGCTGGCAGTCCCACGCAGGAAACTGCATCACGTCGATGTCGGGCGCGAAGAAGTCCAGCGCCCGCGCCAGTTGCGACATGCGCGGACCGTCGCGACAGATCACGGCCAGGCTCACCGCCGGCGGCCTCGGCCGTGCCGCGACCGCGCGCGCGAGGTCGGAAGCGATCAGCCCTTCGGCGCCATCGGCGACATTGGCCAGCGTCAGCGCGCGGCCAGGAAACAGCAGTTCGGCGGGTGAACGAAGCGCATTCTTCATAGATTGGGGTCCGAAACGCGAAATGCCTTGACCCGCTCGAACATCGCGCCCGCAAAGTCCGGCGCGGGCTCCCGCCCCCCGGCCAAAGCCGCATAAAGATCGGGATCAGACGCCGCGATCAAGCGTTCCAGTTCATCGAGACCGGCATCGTCCAGCGCGCCGACATGCGCATCGGCGAACCGACCGAGAATGAGGTCCATTTCACGCGTGCCACGGTGCCAGCAGCGATAAAGCAACCGCTTGCGGCGGTCATCGAGCCCGTGGCTCGAGCGTGTCGTCCCAGTCATGCGTCAACCTTGCGTAACGGCAAAAGCCCGGACGTGCCGGGCGCGGATGGTATAGTCCTCACGGATGGCGATGTCAGTATCTTCCTCGTCGCCGCAGTCATGCCCGCGCGTCATGGCCGTGGGCTTGTGCCAGCCATCCACGCCTTTGACCGCGCCGCGGCAAGACGTGGATGCCTGAACGCCGTAGAATGAGCCGATGCCGCGTCCCGAGATTCTCAACCCGCTCTTTACGCTTGTCACCAGCCTGTCCGGCGTCGGGCCGAGACAGGACAAGCTGCTGCGCTATCTGCTCGGCCGCAGCGAGACGCCGCGACTGGTCGATCTGCTGCTGCATCTGCCGAGCAACGTGATCGACCGTAGAGCGCGGCCGAAAACCCGCGACGCGGTGCCGGGAACCGTAGCGACGCTGGAGGTCACCGTCGACCGCCATCGTCCACCACCGTCCAGCCGCTCGCGCGCGCCGTATCTGGTCTATGCCAGCGACGACACCGGCGACGTGCTGCTGACCTATTTTCGCGGCAAGCGCGATTACATCGAAAAGCTGCTGCCGATTGGCGAGAAACGTTACGTCTCCGGCATGGTGCAGATGTTCGACGGCACCTTGCAGATGGTGCATCCCGACCGCGTCGTCGACGAGGAAGGGCTGGCGAAACTCACCGGCATCGAACCAGTCTATCCGCTCACCGAGGGACTGGCGCTGGGCTCATTACGGCGCGCGATCGCGCTGGCGCTCGAAAGGCTTCCGACGCTGCCGGAATGGATCAGCCCCGAGGTTCTGCGTCGCTGCAATTTTCCGACGCTGGCGGAAGCGTTGCGGCGCGTCCATGCGCCTGTCGAACTTACCGACATTCTGCCGGATCGTTCGTTCTGGTCGCGGCTGGCTTTCGACGAACTGCTCGCGGGGCAACTGGCGCTGGCGCTGGTG
>JBARXT010000190.1:0-24563 GCA_049647485.1 Xanthobacteraceae bacterium | reverse complement strand
CGCTTGTGCGGCGTTGTTGTGGGAGCTTTTCTAGCCGGCGGGTGTTTCAGGACATCTGCACGCCGGGGCAAAAACGGTTTCGTCGCCCGGAGAATTGTTTCGTCGGAGCCCTAGGGGACGAAACATTCAGCGGTACAGTCGCGCTGCGCCGCAATAAAATGTCCGGAGCATGATGACGGATCGTCAGGACTTGTCGGCGGGGCTGAAAAGATACCCGCCGCCGCGAATGGTGCGGATCACCGACGGTTTGGTCGGGTCCGGCTCGATCTTGCGGCGGATTCGCATGATCCGCAGGTCGACGGCGCGGTCGAAGGCCTCGGCGTCGCGGGCATTGGCCAGCTCCAGCAACCGTTCGCGCGATAAGACGCGCTTCGGATTGGCGGCGAAAACCTTCAGCAGGCCGAATTCGGACGCGGTCAACGGATGTTCGTTGCCCTCGTCATCGCGCAGCGCCTGCGCCTCGAGGTCAAGCCATCGGGTTCCGAAGCGGACCAGATGGTCGGTGCTGTCCTTGGCGGGCTGGGCAGACGCGGTATCGGTCGCGGCCTTGCCGGGAATGGTGCGTCGCAATACCGAACGGATGCGCGCCATCAGTTCGCGCAATTCGCACGGTTTCGCGACATAGTCGTCCGCGCCCAGTTCGAGCCCGACGACGCGGTCGATCGGGCTTGCGGTCGCCGTCAGCATGATCACCGGCACGTTGGTCCGGGCCTTGAGGTCACGGATGATCGACAGGCCGTCTTCCTCGGGCATGTTCAGGTCAAGCACGACAAGATCGGGCTCGCCGGCAGCGATCGCCTCGCGCAGGCTTTTGCCGCCGTCGCAGAGTGTCACCGTGAAGCCATGCATCCGCAGATAGTCGCCGACCATCTCCCGGGCCGGGGCTTCGTCGTCGACAATGATGATGTGCTGGTTCTGGCTCATGTCACGCTGCGGTTGTCACCGGAAGTTCGATCGTAAAGGTAGCCCCTTGTCCGGGGCCCGGGCTATCGGCGGTGATGGTGCCGCCATGCATATCGACAATGCGTTTAACAATCGATAGCCCGAGACCGGTGGAGCTTTCGCCGGCGGTCGGCTTGGCCGAGAGGCGCTGGAAGCGACCGAACAGCCGGCCGAGGTCTTCGGGAGAGAGTCCCGCGCCCTGATCGGTGACGCGGATGACCACGTGCGTCGGATCGTAAGCGACGGCCAGCGAAATATTGCCGCCGATCGGACTGTATTTGATGGCGTTGCTGACGAGATTGTCGATGGCCTCGCGCATCCGGTCGGCGTCGCACATGGTTTGCTGATCGGCCGGAGCGGATACTTCGATCACTTGTTGCTTGTTGGCGGCCGACAGGCGGTTGGCCTCCGCGACTTCGGTGACCAGCGCCGAGACATCGACCGGCTCGCGCCGGATGGTGATATCGAATGCGTTCGCCATGGCGTCGGAGATCAGGTGATCGACCATCGAGGTCAGACGCCGGGTGGCGTCGCGAATATGCGTGACCTGCGCGCCGATGCTTTCGCGCGAGGCCTCGGTGCCGATCAGTTCGGTCAGCATTTCGGTGCGGCCGAGAATCACGCCGAGCGGATTCTTCAGATCGTGCGCGACGGTGCCAAGAATTTCATTCTTGAAACCGTTGGCGCGCTGCAGCCGCAGCCACTGCGCCGACAGGCGGCGATTGGCCAGCATCAGAGCGCGCGTTCGTTGCGCCACCCGATCTTCCAGTTGCGTGTTGGCCTCGTGCAGTTGCTGATAGAGAATCACGTTGTCGAATGCGATCGACAGCCGGCTGCCGAAGATTTCAACCAGCGCGCGGTCGGTTTCGGACAGCGGGCGCTCGGCCTGCAACAGCACCACGACCTCGCGGCCGCTGCCGGTGCGGATATAGAGCACGGTGCGCTGGTCGGCGAATTCGTGCGCGCGGCGGCGGAACGCCTCCTCGACCATCTGTCGCAGATCGGTGTCGAGCGATTTTGGCCCGGCATGGCCGATGAAGCGGCTGTAGCAGCCGGATCCTGCGAGCACCGCGAAGTCGTCGCTGATCTCGCCGCCGTCGCGCAGGACGAGAATGCCGGCGCAATCGACATTGAGCAGCGAAGCGATCTGCGTCAGCACGCCTTCAGCGAGACGTTGCATGGATTTGAAATCGTACAGCGTCGAAGCCGCGTCGATGATGATCTCGAGGCCGCGCCGGGTTTGCACCATGCGTTCGAGTTGCTGATAGCTGCGCAGCGCCGCGGTCAGCGACGTGAATAGCTTGTCGGCGGTCAGTTCGGTTTTCGCCTTGTAATCGTTGATGTCGTAGTCGACGATGACGCGACGCTCCGGCGCCTGGCCGGGCTGGCCGGTGCGCAGCACGATGCGAACGGTCTCGTTCTTGATCTCGTTGCGGATGAATTCGACCAGGTCGAGGCCGGCGGAATCCGTTTCCATGATGACGTCGAGCAGCACGGCCGCGATGTCGGAATGCCGGCGCATCAATTCGCGGCCTTCGGCGGCGGAATGGGCCGACAGAATTTCCAGTCCCTGACCGTTCAGGGAATAGTCGCTGAGCGCGAACCTGGTGCCTTCATGGACAGCCGGATCGTCGTCGATCACGGCGATTTTCCATTTGCGCGAGGTGGTCGATTGTGAGGCAGGCTCGGTATCGTCGATCAGGTGGAGGACATCGTCCTGGTCGGCCATGATTTCGTTCCGTCGCTGGTCAGGTCGGTTTGATGCGCGCCGCGCGGGGCTGCCGGCGGCATGATAGTCCGAAAGTTGGGGGCTTGTCGCGGCCTGAGGGCTGCCACGTTAAGTCTGCCGAACGGCTGTTCGGTTCATCCGACCCGACCTTTCTTGGGCACATGGCGACGCCTGTGCACGGGGCGCGGAGTCTTGCGGACGCGCAGGTTTTCCGCGTAGAGCAAAATCATAAGCAAGAAAATGCCGCCAGGAGGATCGTCATGACGCCCGCCGCCGCGCTTCATCAGGATAGCGCTCCCTTGTTCGCGATGCCGCAGATCGTCGCGGACCGTCACGCCGACGGCTCCATCTGGGTGCGGTCCACCGTTGCGTTGCAGCCGGCCGCACGTTGCGTCGGCGACTGGCTCGAACAATGGGCGGCATGCGCGCCGGACCGCATCTTCCTCGGTGAACGCCGGAGCATCGATCAGTCTTTGAAAGATCAGTCTTGGACCACGGTGACCTATGCCGAGGCGCTGCGCCGGGTGCGTCGGATCGGTGCGTGGGTGCTGGCCCGGAAGATGAGCGCGGAACGGCCGTTGGTGATCCTGTCCGATAACAGCATCGATCACGCGTTGTTCGCGCTCGGCGCCATGCATGTCGGCGTACCTGTGGCGGCGATCTCGCCGGCCTATTCGCTGGTCGCCAAGGAGTTCGACAAGCTCACGAGCATGGTGGCTTTGCTCGATCCGGGCGCGATCTATGTTTCGCAGCTCAAGCCGTTCGCGGCAGCGCTCGCAGCGATTGCGCCCGCGCACAATGCTCAAATCGTCAGCGGCGAGGATGCGCCGGAGGGCGGGGCGATCGCCTTCGGTGATATTCTGGATGCGCTCGAGAGCGCGGATGTCGCGCAGGCGTTCGCCGCCGTCGGTCCCGACACGATCGCGAAATTCCTGTTCACCTCCGGCTCGACCGGCGTTCCCAAGGCCGTCATCAACACGCACCGGATGCTGACCACCAGTCAGGCGGCGAAGGCGCAGGTGTGGCCGTTCCTCGATCGTGCACAGGATGAATTGCTCATTCTCGACTGGTTGCCATGGAGCCACACCTTCGGCGCCAACCACAATTTCAATATGGTGCTGCGCAACGGCGGCTCGCTGTACATCGATGCGGGCAAGCCCGCGCCGGGCCTGTTCGCGACGTCGCTGGCGAATCTGCGAGACGTCGTGCCCACGGTCTACTTCAACGTGCCGCGCGGCTTCGACATGCTGATCGCCGCGCTGCGCGATGACGCGGAGTTGCGCAAGCGCTTCTTCAACGGCGTGAAGATCATCTTCTTCGCCGGTGCGGCGCTGCCGCAGAATCTGTGGGAGGCGCTGGAGGAGATGTCGCAGGCAACCGTCGGGCGACGATTGCCGATGGTGTCGGCCTGGGGTTCGACGGAAACCGCGCCGCTGGCCACCGATTGTCATTTCCAGGCGCAGCGCTCAGGCAATATCGGCGTGCCGATTCCCGGCACCGATCTGAAACTCGTGCCCTCCGGCGACAAGCTGGAAGTGCGCGTGCGCGGCCCGAACGTCACGCCCGGCTACTGGAAATCTCCCGAGCAGACCGCGGCTGCCTTCGATGCCGACGGTTTCTATCAGATCGGAGATGCGGTGAAGTTCGCCGATCCCGAACGCCCTGAACTTGGCCTTTTCTTCGACGGTCGCGTCGCGGAGGATTTCAAGCTGACGTCGGGCACGTGGGTCAGCGTCGGCACGCTGCGTGTGGCGGGCATCGCGGCGCTGGCACCGCTGGCGCAGGATATCGTCGTCACCGGGCACGGCGGGGACCATGTGCGCTTTCTGGTGTTTCCGAACGTCGCGGCGTGCCGCGCGCTGGCGGGATTGCCCGACAGCGCGGCGCTCGGCGATGTGCTGCGCAGTGAACGCGTGCGCGCCGGCATTGCGGAGGGGCTGGCGAAACTCAAGGCCCGCAGCGGTGGATCGTCGGGTCATGCCACGCGCGCGCTGCTGGTGGCTGAGCCGCCGTCGGTCGACTACGGCGAGATCACCGACAAGGGTTACATCAACCAGCGCGCGGTGCTGGCGCGTCGCGCCGCCGATGTCGCGGCGTTGGAAGACGATACATCAACGCGATGGATCGCCTGCGGGGCGTAACGGTGCGATCGTCATTCTAACCGTTCGGCAAACGGAAGTGCGCGTCGAAACCAAGGTCGCGGCGCGCCTTGTCGGTCGCGATGAGATCGTTCGACTCGGCGATGTTATAAATTCCCGGTTCGCCGTGCTCGATGGCGAGCAATGCGGCATGGGCCGCGGCATCGACATGCAGCGGCGCGGTGCCGTCCGGCGCGTCGCGGCCGGTGCCCGGCCCGTATAGTTGACCGTAGCGCAGGACGATGCCGTCCAGCGGCGGGGATTGCAGCGTTTGTGTTTCCAGCGCGACGACGCCGGCGATGCTCACATTGTAGCTGCCGTCGGCCTCGACCTTCAGCGGATCGCTTTCGTGATGCGGCGTCGTGCCGGGCGCGTAGATCCACGCGATGCTCTGCGCGATCATTCGCTTGGCCCCGGCGGCAAGCGCCGCCTGCACCAGATTGCGCGTGCCTTCGTCGCGGACGCGCGCGTTGCGAACCAGCGCATCCGCCATCTTCGTTCGGTCGAGGCCGGGCGGAAGGTCGGTCAGTTGGTGGATGACGATATCGGGCCTGAAGGCCGCGACCGCGCGCTTCAAGGCGTCTGCATCGAACACGTCCACCACCACCGGTTCCGCGCCCAGCGCGCGCAACGCCGCGGCCTTTGCATCGACCCGCGTCGTGCCTGCGACATCATGACCGGCCGCGCGAAGCACCCGCACCAACCGTTGGCCGATGGCACCGGTGGCGCCGGCGAGAAAGATGCGATGATTCATGGGAGAGGACTCATAGGATATGCTTTCACCGGAAGAGTGCGCTGCATTGCAACACAGTTTTTGTCGCTTAAGTTTAGCAGCGCATCATGATCGTTCGGGAAATATCGGCCAAACCTGAATTATATTTCTTGCATTCCTCGGAGAGTGCGAACTATGCTGCATGAATGCCGGGACGTTCGTGTGGAGAGGGACGCGGCCGTCCAAATCCGGTTGACTATCGCCCTTGTTGCGGTTCGCGGCGAAGGCCAAAAGTTTTAAGATTGAAATAATACGGCGCGCAAGGAATACTGCTTCGCTTCGTGCGCAAAAGGCTACGAGAAAAAACACAGAGAGAGGGAGGAATACCATGTCGAGTCGTCTGATCGTCAGCCGCCGCACCTTGCTCACCGGAGCGGCTGGCGCAGCCACGCTTGCCGTCGCGCCCGCCTTGCGTTCGCCGGCGATCGCGCAAAACGCGCCGCTCAAGGTCGGACTGATGCTGCCTTACACCGGCACTTACGCCAAGCTCGGCAAGTTCATCGACGATGGTTTCCGTCTCTATGTCGAACAGAAGGGCGGTAAGCTCGGCGGCCGCGAGATCGCGTTCGTGCAGGTCGACGACGAATCCAAGCCGGAAGCCGCGACCGACAACATGAATCGCCTGGTCGGCCGCGAGAAGGCCGATGTCGTGATCGGCACGGTGCATTCCGGCGTTGCGATGGCGATGGTGAAGGTCGCGCGCGACACCAAGACGCTGATGATCATTCCCAACGCCGGCGCCAACGATGCGACCGGTGCCGCTTGTGCGCCGAATATCTTCCGCTCGTCGTTCTCGAACTGGCAGACCACCTTCCCGATGGGCAAGGTGCTGGCCGATGCTGGCATCAAGAATGTCGCCACCATCACCTGGCGCTATACCGCGGGCGCGGAAATGATCGACGCCTTCGCCGAGAATTTCACCAAGCACGGCGGCAAGATCGCCGAGAAGATGACGGTGCCGTTCCCCGAGGTCGAATTCCAGGCGCTGCTGACGCGCGTTGCGACCTTGAAGCCCGATGCGGTGTTCAGTTTCTTCGCCGGCGGCGGCGCGGTGAAGTTCGTCAAGGACTATGCCGCAGCCGGCCTCGGCAAGACCATCCCGCTTTACGGCGCGGGCTTCCTCACCGACGGCACCTTGCCCGCGCAGGGCGATGCCGCCAACGGCATCAGGACCACGCTGCATTATGCCGACAATCTCGACATTCCGGCCAACGTCGCCTTCCTCAAGGCGTTCAAAGACAAGACCGGCAATGTCGGCGATATCTACGCGGTGCAGGGTTATGATGCGGCGGCGTTGCTCGATGCCGGCATGACGGCGGTGGGCGGCGACGACAAGCAGCGCGACAAGATGATCGCGGCGATGGGCGCCGCGAAGATCGACAGCCCGCGCGGGCCGCTCTCCTTCAACAAGGCGCACAACCCGATCCAGAACATCTATCTGCGTGAGGTGCGCAACGGCCGCAACGAGATGATCTCCATCGCGCAGAAGGACGTCGACGATCCGGCGCGCGGCTGCAAGCTCGCGTAAGAGGTCTAGCTAACTGTACTCGTCGTGCTGACACAATGATCGTCATGCGCGGGCTTGACCCGCGCATCCATCTAACAAGAAAGTCTTCGAAGCGATGGATTGCCGGGTCAAGCCCGGCAATGACGCCCGGATTCTTGGCCGGGTTGTGGACTGTTCTGTTTCACGGAATGACTTGAATGGACCTCGTCACCTTCGGCGTGCAACTGCTCAACGCCATCCAGTACGGAATGGTGCTGTTTCTCGTCGCGAGCGGGCTGACGCTGGTGTTCGGCATCCTTGGCGTAATCAACCTCGCGCACGGCGCGTTCTATATGCTCGGCGCCTATCTGGCGTACTGGATCGCCGCCTATACCGGCAGCTTCTGGATCGCGATGGTCGCGGGCGTCGCCATCGCCTTCGTGGTCGGGCTGGTGCTGGAGAACGTCTTCATCCGCAGGCTCTATGGCCGCGATCACCTGGTCCAGGTGCTGCTGTCGTTCGGCTTGATTCTCGTGATCGACGAGGCGCGTGAAATCCTGTTCGGCAAGGACGTGCATTCGGTCGCGCCGCCGGCGTGGCTCTCAGGCTCGATCCAGCTCACCGATAATCTCTCTTATCCGGTCTATCGGCTGGCGATCTGCGGCTTCTGCCTGGTCGTCGCGGCGCTGATCTTTTTTGTCATCACCCGCACCAAGATCGGCATGATCGTGCGTGCCGGCGCCGAGAACCGCGAGATGACGCGGGTCCTCGGCATCAGGTTCGACGTGGTGAATCGCTATGTCTTCGCCGTCGGCATCGCACTCGCCGCGCTCGGCGGCATCGTCATCGCACCGATCTCGACGGTGTTTCCCGGTATGGGCGACGGCATGCTGATTCTGTCCTTCGTCGTCGTGGTGCTCGGCGGCATCGGTTCGGTGGCGGGCGCCGCGGTCGGCGCACTGCTGATCGGCCTCACCGATACGTTCGGCAAGGTGTTCTTCCCTAGCGTCTCCAGCATCCTGATCTATGTGCTGATGGCGGCGGTCCTGCTGTGGCGGCCCAACGGCATCCTCGGCCGGCGGGAGGTGTGACGCCGATGCGCGGATGGTTCATTCCCATCGTGCTGCTTGCCGCCGCGCTCGCATTGCCGTTCGTGGTGCCGACCTATTATGTCCAGTTCGTCAGCAAGGCGTTCATTATGGGCATTCTCGCCATGGCGCTGAACCTCGCGGTAGGGCATGGCGGCCTGGTGAGTCTGTGCCACGCCGCGTTCTTCGGTCTTGCGGGTTACGTCCTCGCGCTGCTGTCGCCGGGCTACGATCCCGCGTCGCTGCTGCTGACTCTGCCCGCTGCGATGCTTGCGGCGGCCGCCGCCGCGCTGATCATCGGCGCGCTGGCGCTGCGCACCCGCGGCGTCTACTTCATCATGGTGACGCTGGCGTTCGGCGAGATGCTGTTCTTCCTGTTTCATGACACCGGCATCGCCGGCGGATCGGACGGCGCTTATGTCAACGCCAAGCCGGAGATCGCCATCGCCGGCCATCGACTGCTCGATCTCGCCTCGCCGATGGCGTTCTACTTCGTGGTACTGTTTTTCCTGATCGCGACGATCGCGGTTCTGACCATGCTGGTGCGGTCGCCGTTCGGTCACGCCTTGGCGGCCGCACGCGACAACGAACGCCGCGCGCGGTCGCTCGGCTTTCCGATCTATCGCATTCGGCTGATTGCCTTTGTGATCTCGGGCGCGATCGCCGGTCTCGCCGGCTACTTCGCCGCCGCGCAGTTCGGCTTCGTCGCGCCGCAGATGCTGGGCTGGCATCTCTCCGCCACCGTGCTGGTGATGGTGCTGATAGGCGGCTTGCGTTCGGTGACCGGGCCGCTCGTTGGCGCGCTGGCTCTGATCGTGCTCGAGGAGGTGCTGAAAGCCTCGACGGACTACTGGAAACTGGCGGAAGGCCTGATCATCATCGTTATCGTGCTGACGTTGCCGAATGGCGTTCGCCAGTTGTGGTCGATGATTTTTGGCGAACAGTCCGACAAGCAGCCGTCGCGCCGGGCGACGCCTTCCATCGCGGAGGGCCGCCATGGTTGACATCGGCTCAAATGTGGCCTTGCGTGCGAGCGGACTGCACAAACGTTTCGGCGGCCTCAAGGCCGTCTCCGATGTGTCGATCGACGTCCATGTCGGCGAGATCCATGCGGTGATCGGCCCGAACGGCGCTGGTAAATCCACCCTGATCAATCTGTTGTCCGGCGAACTGTTCGCCAATGGCGGCGCCATCACGCTGGGCCCGACCGACATCACGCGGCTTCCGCCGGATCGCCGCGCGCGGCACGGTCTTGGTCGCGCCTATCAGAAGACGACGATCTTCCCGAAATTCACCGTGCATGAGAACGTCCGCCTCGCCGCGCAGGCGCGCTCGCGTGCACCGCTGCGGATGTTCGGCTCGGTGCGCGCGGATGCGACTGTTGACGATCTCGCCACGCAAGCCATCGCGAGAGTCGGCCTCGCGGCGCAAACGCAGATCGTCGCGAGCGACCTCAGCCACGGCGAACAGCGGCAACTGGAAATCGCCATGGTGCTGGCGACCGACCCGCGCATCATTCTCCTCGACGAGCCGCTGGCCGGCATGGGGCAGGCGGAAGCGCGCGGCATCATCGATCTGATCTCCTCGCTGAAGGTCGGCCGCGCGGTGCTGCTGGTCGAGCACGACATGGATGCGGTGTTCGAACTGGCGGATCGCCTCACCGTGATGCACGACGGCTGCGTCATCGCGAGCGGATCGCCGCAGGAGGTGCGGATGCATCCGGCGGTGCGGACCGCTTACCTCGGCGACCACGGAGACGCGGCATGAGTGCGCTGCTCGCGGTCGCGCGCCTCGAAGCATTTTATGGCGCGAGCCAGATTCTGCACGGCGTTGATCTTTCGGTGGCGCGCGGCGAGCAGGTGGCGCTGATCGGCCGCAACGGCATGGGCAAGACCACGCTCCTGCGCTCGCTGATGGGTCTCGTGGGTGATTGTCGCGGCGACGTGAGCTTTGCGGAGCGCAGCATTCGCGGTGCGGCGCCGGAAGACATCGCGCGCGCCGGGCTTGCGCTGGTCCCGGAAGGGCGCGGCATCTTCGGGTCGCTGACGGTGGAGGAAAATCTCACCATGGCGGCGCGACCGGGCCGCGATGGCCGGCAGGCGTGGACGCTGGCGCGCATCTACGAATTGTTCCCGCGATTGCATCAGCGGCGCGGCAACGGCGGGCATCAGTTGTCGGGCGGCGAACAGCAGATGCTCACCATCGGCCGCGCGCTGATGACCAATCCCGATCTGATCCTGATCGACGAGGCGACCGAGGGCCTGGCGCCGTTGGTGGCGCAGGACATCTGGAAGACGCTCGGCGTCATTCGCGGCGAGGGCATCGCCACCATCGTGGTCGACAAGGATTTTCGCAGTCTGGCCAAGATCACCGACCGTGCGATCGTGCTGTCGAAGGGAACGGTGGTGTTCAATGGCGCGCCGGCGGATCTGATGGCGCAGCCGGAATTGCTGGAGCGCCATCTCGGCGTGTAGTGAAGTTACGATTCGACGACGAGAAGGCTTTCGTCGTCGACGCCGCGAATATTTTCGTGCAGCGGCTCCGGCCAGCGCACCACCAGCTTGCCGACGAGATCGTCCAGCGTATCGAGATCGCGCGTATCGTAGAACGTCGGATGAACCGCGCGTGCGATGAAGGCGTGCAGCAGCGGCGCGGCGTCGTAGTCATAGACGATGTCGCCGGGCACGTTGCCGCGTTCGCGCCGCGTGAACCGGCGGAATGCGGTCAGCATCGCTGCCCCATCCTCGGTGGCGATGAATGACAGAACATTGGCGTCGTCGCCGAAACGCGGGCCGTCCTGCATCCGGTCGTAGGTCGAAAGCGCGGCCGCGCGGTGCACGTCGCCAATCGAGCGAAAATCCGATGAAGCGTCGTCGGGATGCAGCGTATTACGGATCGCGACGGTGCCGCCGGATGAAAGCCCACGTGCGCGCAGCAGTTCGCCCAGCGTCGTCATGTCAGGACGCGATGGTATTCGGGCGGAACGACGCATTGCCGGCCAGCACCGGCGCCACCGCGCCGAGCAGCCGCGCGGCCGCGTCATCGACGCTTTGCCCGGCGGTATCCACCACGGTCGATGCGCGGGCGTAAAGCGGTTCGCGGCTGAGCAGGATGGTGCGCAATTCGGCCATCGCCGAGCGGTCGTCCGCCATCGGGCGCAGATCGCCTTGTCGTCGCACCCGCGCCATGTGTTCCTCGGGCTCCGCCTTGAGCCAGATCGTGTAGAACGACGACAGGATGAGGTCGAAGGTCAGCGGCTCCGACACGATGCCGCCGCCGGTGGCGAGCACGATCAGTTCCTTGCGTGCAAGTAATTTGCCGAGCGCCGCCTGCTCCATGCGGCGGAATCCTTCCTGACCGTACAGCGCGATGATCTCGGCGACCGACAGGCCGTTTTCCTGTTCGATCTGCTTGTTGAGTTCGACGAAGACCCAGCCGATCTGCTTTGCAAGCATCCGGCCGAGCGTCGATTTGCCGGCGCCGCGCAGGCCGATCAAGGCGATACCGGCGAACGGCATCTGGCCATGCATCGCGGCTTCGCTGGTGCCCTGGCCGGCGAGAATATTCTTGGCCTGAACGATCTGGCCGGGAGTGGCGTGGCGCATCAGTTCGCGGATCACCGGCCAGTCCGGCGTCGGATCGCCCGACGGAATCAGATCCTCGAGATGCGCGCCCATCGCGTTCGAAACCCGACGCAGCAGCACAATCGAGACGTTGCCTTTGCCGCTTTCGAGTTGCGCGATGTAGCGTTCGGAAATTCCGGACACCTTCGCCAGCACCTTGCGCGACATGCCGCGCAACCCTCGCATCGTCCGGACGCGACGGCCAAGTTCCTCAAGAAAGCTGTCTTCTGGATCGGGGTGCTCGGTCATGCGGCCTGACTTCTTTTCCCATTCGGGAACGCTTTTGGAAACATAATGCAGGAAGCCATTGACAGCAAGCGCATCGAGTGTCTCTATATGAATTATAATTCAGAATACTTCGAGACTGGGGAGGAGGAGCGGTGCGCATGTGCTATTCAAACGAATGGTTGATTGGGAGCATGGCATGACCGAGTCCCTGGATTCGTACAATGCCGCGACCTGGCTGCTCGACCGCAACGTGGACGAAGGGCGCGGCGGCAAGCTCGCCTTCACCGATACCGTCAATGACCTGACCTACGGCGAATTGCAATCGCAAAGCCGACGCCTTGCCAATCTGCTGCATCGTCTCGGCGTGCGGCGTGAAGAACGCGTCGCGATGATCATGCTCGACACGGTGGACTTTCCCGTCGTGTTCCTCGGTGCGATCCGAGCCGGCGTGGTGCCGGTGCCGCTCAACACGCTGCTCACCGCCGAGCAATACGCCTACATCCTCGCCGATTGTCGCGCACGCGTGTTGTTCGTGTCTGAAGAACTATGGCCGGCGCTGCGCGATGTCGCAGGGCGAATGTCGGCGCTCGAGCATGTCGTGATTTCCGGCAGCAATGCAGACGGGCAACTGAAGTTCTCCGATGAGATCGTCAAGGAGCCTGATCAGTTCGCGACTGCCGCGACGCATCCCGAGGAGCCGGCGTTCTGGCTGTATTCGTCGGGATCGACCGGCATGCCGAAGGGCGTGCGGCATCTGCACGCTTCGCTGGCCGCGACCGCCGACACTTACGCCAGGCAGGTGCTCGGCATTCGCGCGAACGATGTCGGACTGTCGGCAGCGAAACTGTTCTTCGCTTACGGTCTCGGCAACGCGCTGACGTTCCCGATGTCGGTCGGCGCAACGACCGTGCTCAACGCAGAGCGGCCGACGCCGGCGCGGATGTTCGAACTGATGCAGAAATACAATCCCAGCATCTTCTTCGGCGTGCCGACATTGTTTGCGGCGATGCTCAATGATGAAATGCTGAAGAATGCCGGCGGCGGCTCGCGGTTGCGCGTGTGTACGTCAGCGGGCGAAGCCTTGCCGGAGTCGGTCGGCAATCATTGGCGCGACCGTTTTAACGTCGACATTCTCGACGGCGTCGGCTCCACCGAACTGCTGCACATCTTCCTGTCGAATGCGCCGAACGATGTGAAGTACGGCACCTCGGGGCGGCCGGTGCCGGGCTATCAGGTGCGGTTGGTCGACGAGAGCGGCAACGATGTCGCCGACGGCGAGGTCGGCGAATTGCTGGTCAATGCGCCGTCCGCCGGCGAGGGCTACTGGAATCAGCGCAGCAAGTCGCGGCGAACGTTCGAAGGCGACTGGACGCGTACCGGCGACAAGTACGTGCGCGATGGCGATGGCCGCTATACTTACTGCGGCCGCGCCGACGACATGTTCAAGGTGTCGGGCATCTGGGTGTCGCCGTTCGAAGTCGAGAGCGCGCTGATCACGCATCCGTCCGTCGCGGAAGCGGCCGTGGTGCCGGAAGCGGATGGCGAAGGGCTGCTGAAGCCGAAAGCCTTCGTGGTGTTGAAGCCGGGCGCCGCCACCGATGGTTTGCACGAGGCGCTCAAGGAGCACGTCAAGCACGCGGTCGGGCCATGGAAATATCCGCGCTGGATCGAGGTGGTGGACGCATTGCCGAAAACCGCGACCGGAAAAATCCAGCGCTTCAAGCTGCGCGAGTGATGACGACGTGATTGTTTGTTGAAACAGCAGGATGAGCCGATGACCCTTCAACCTTCCGGAACACTCGCCATCGGCGATGCGCAGATCGAGTATCGCATGATCGGGCCGACGCCCGACGCTGCGCCGACGCTGGTGCTGTTGCACGAAGGCCTCGGTTGCGCGGCGCTGTGGGGCAATTTCCCCGAACGCCTCGCAGAAGCGACCGGCTGCGGCGTGTTCGTCTATTCGCGTATCGGTTATGGCGCGTCGAGTCCGGCCGCGATGCCGCGCGGCCCCGACTACATGCATGTCGAAGCGCTCGAGGTGTTGCCGCGCGTGCTGGATGCAATCGGCTTCAGGCGCGGCTTGCTGGTCGGCCATTCCGATGGCGCGTCGATCGCGGCGATCTATGCCGGCGGCATTCAGGATCACCGCGTACGCGGCGTGGCGCTGATGGCGCCGCACTTCGTGATGGAAGACATGAATCTTGTGGCCATCGCCAGGGCGCGCGACGATTATCGCGACGGCGAATTGCGCGCGAAGCTCGCGCGCTGGCATCAGCATGTCGACAACGCATTCCATGGCTGGAACGACACCTGGCTCAATCCGCAATTCCGCGATTGGGATATCTCGGAGTATCTCGCTTACATTCGCGTGCCGGTGGCGATCATTCAAGGCGCGAACGATCAATACGGCACCGTGTTGCAGATCGAGGTCGCGCAGGAAGAATGCTATTGCCCGGTGGATGTGACGCTGATTCCCGGTGTGGGACATTCGCTGCATCGCGAGGTGCCGAACGAAACGCTGGCGGCGCTGGGCGCGTTCGCCGATCGCATCCTGCGCGTGCATGAGAACGAGACGGATCGCGCGGCGTGACGAAGGCCGCGCGATCCCATTGTCAGCGTGCATGATCGTGTCGTCGGCTGAATCGTTTCCGATGCCGCAATGGGCGCATGTGCCGGGTGAAACGCGCGAAGCGGATCATGCGCGGCTCGCACCGGTGAAGGTGTTGGTGCCGCGGCGCTTCGAACGTGTCGTTCCGGCGGATCATCCGGCGTTGCGTCATGGTCTTGCGCTCAACGATGCCGGCTTCTTCTGGGAGTGCCACGAAATTCTCGAAGCGGTGTGGATGGCCGCGCCGCAAGGCGGGCGCGATCGCATTCTGCTGCGCGCCTGCATTCAGATCGCCAACGCCAATCTCAAATGGAAGATGCAACGCGCCGCTGCGGCGATGCGGCTCGATGCCGAGGCGGTGGCGTTGCTCGACGAAGTGCACGCGCGCGGGCCGGCCGAGGGGGCGGACAGTTTCGCCGCTCGTTTCGATGTCGTCGGGCTGTCGGGATTCTTGCGGCGATCCCGTGGCGGATCCCCGGCGGGAGCAAGGCAAGCCGTTTCGCTGGCAGGTTTTGGCTTAGTATGAAAAAAAATGCATGTTTTTGACTCGACAGGCCGAGTATCATGCATTATGATGCATATTAACAATAGCCTGGTGCGTTGGTTCTGAAGTTCGCCTCATAGTCTCAGCGAGACCCGCAAGCGAACTTCTGAACCTCAACTGCACCAGAATCATAATTTGGTGAGTGTCCTTTCGAATCCGAAGTTCGCGACATTGAATGCTGCGTCATGAGGCGAACGTCGGATTCGGGACACTCGACAGACAGGGTGGTCCCCATGGCCGGTGAAGATCGGGTGCTCGCGAACGGCGCCAAGCATATTGATTTCCAGACCGACCCCAGCCGCTACCGGCACTGGAAGATCGACATCGCCGGCGACGTCGCGACGCTGACCATGGACGTCGACGAAAACGGCGGCCTGTTCGAAGGCTACCAGCTCAAGCTCAACTCCTATGATCTCGGCGTCGATATCGAACTCGCGGACGCGGTGCAGCGGCTGCGCTTCGAGCATCCCGAAGTGAAGGTGGTGGTGATGCGCTCCGGCAAGAACCGCGTGTTCTGCGCCGGCGCCAACATCCGGATGCTGGCGGGCTCGACCCACGCGCACAAGGTCAACTTCTGCAAGTTCACCAACGAGACGCGCAACGGCCTGGAAGACTCCAGCGAAAACTCCGGCCAGAAGTTCATCTGCGTCGTCAACGGCACCGCGGCCGGCGGCGGTTACGAACTGGCGCTCGCGACCGATCACATCATCATGGCGGACGACGGCGCGGCGGCGGTGGCGCTGCCGGAAGTGCCGTTGCTCGCGGTGCTGCCGGGCACCGGCGGGCTGACGCGCGTGGTGGACAAGCGCAAGGTGCGCCGCGACCACGCCGATTACTTCTGCACGATCGAGGAAGGCATCAAGGGCAAGCGGGCGGTGCAGTGGCGGCTGGTCGACGAGATCGCGCCGAACAGCAAGCTGGAGGCGAAGCTGGCCGAGCGCGCCAAGGCAATGGCGGCGACCTCACACCGTAACGGCGAGGGCAAGGGCATCGTGCTGACGTCGCTTCATCGCAGGATCGGCGACAACGGGCTGCATTATGACTTTGTCGATGTCGAGATCGATCGCGCGCAACGCATCGCCACCATCACCATCAAGGCGCCGGAAAGCGCGCCGCCCGCTGACATTGCCGGGCTCGTCGCGCAGGGCGCGGAGTTCTGGTCGTTGCAGGTCGCGCGCGAACTCGACGACGCCATCCTGCATCTGCGCATCAACGAACTCGATACCGCGATGCTGGTGTTCAAGTCGCATGGCGACAGCGCCAGCGTGCTGGCCTGTGACGATTTTCTTGAAAAGAACAAAGCGCACTGGCTGGTCAACGAGATTCGCCATTACTGGAAGCGCGTGCTCAAGCGCATCGACGTCACCTCGCGCACGCTGGTGACCCTGGTGGAGCCCGGCTCGTGTTTCGTCGGCACATTGGCCGAACTCGTATTCGCGGCGGATCGCTCCTACATGCTGGTCGGCCAGCGTGACGGTGACAACCGCGCGCCGCCGGCGCTCGTGCTCAACGCCATGAACTTCGGCCCCTATCCGATGAGCCATGGCCTGACGCGGCTGCAATCGCGCTTTCAGGCCGATCCCGCCGATGTCGATGCGGCGCAGGCGAAGGCCGGCGAGGCGCTCGATGCCGAGACCGCCGAGGAGCTGGGCCTCGTCACCTTCGCGCTCGACGATATCGATTGGGACGACGAGGTGCGCGTGTTCATGGAGGAGCGCACCAGCTTCTCGCCGGATAGTCTCACCGGCATGGAAGCGAACCTGCGCTTCGTCGGGCCTGAGACGATGGAGTCGAAAATCTTCGCGCGGCTCACCGCGTGGCAGAACTGGATTTTCCAGCGCCCCAACGCCGTCGGCGAGAACGGCGCGCTGCGCCGCTACGGCACCGGCGTGAAGGCCGAGTTCGATATGACACGGGTTTGAGGGAGGCCGTCATCCTGAGGTGCGAGCGTCAGCGAGCCTCGAAGGGCGACGGATCGAGGTACGAGATTTAAGTCGTCGTCATTCCGAGCGAAGCGAAGCAATCCAGAAAGTCACAAGGCAAGGACTGGATGCTTCGTCGCTTCGCTCCTCGCAATGACGAAATAGGAGATACAGGGAGTACGCCATGAGCATCATGAACGTCGACTACACCACGAAGATTCCGAACAACGTCGATCTCGCCTCCGACCGTCAGGTGCTGAAAGCGCTGGAAGGCTGGCACCCCGGTTATCTCGACTGGTGGAACGACATGGGGCCGGAGGGCTTCCAGGAATCGCTGGTGTATCTGCGCACGGCTGTGAGCGTCGATCCGAAGGGCTGGGCCAAGTTCGATTACGTCAAGATGCCGGATTATCGCTGGGGCGTGCTGCTGGCGCCGCAGGACACCGAGCGCAAGGTGAACTTCGGCGAGCACAAGGGCGTGGCCGCGTGGCAGGAGGTGCCGGGCGAATATCGCGCCATGCTGCGCCGCCTCGTGGTGATTCAGGGCGACACCGAGCCCGCCTCGGTCGAGCAGCAACGCCATCTCGGCAAGACCGCGCCGTCGCTCTACGACATGCGCAACCTCTTTCAGGTCAACGTCGAGGAAGGCCGCCATCTGTGGGCGATGGTCTACCTGCTGCAAAAGTACTTCGGCCGCGACGGCCGCGAGGAGGCCGACGATCTGCTGCGCCGCCGCTCCGGCGACGAGGACGCGCCGCGCATGTTGGGTGCGTTCAACGAAGCGACGCCGGACTGGCTGTCCTTCTTCATGTTCACCTTCTTCACCGACCGCGACGGCAAGATGCAGCTCGAAAGCCTGGCGCAATCCGGCTTTGATCCGCTGTCGCGCACCTGCCGCTTCATGCTGACGGAAGAAGCGCACCACATGTTCGTCGGTGAAACCGGCGTCGGCCGCGTGTTGCAGCGGACCTGCGAGGCGATAAAGGCAGCGGGCATCGAGGATCCGAACGAGATCGAAAAGGTGCGCGCGCTCGGCGTCATCGACCTGCCGACCATCCAGAAGAAGATGAATCTGCACTACTCGCTGTCGCTCGACCTGTTCGGCTCGGAAGTGTCCACCAACGCCGCGAATTTCTACAATGCCGGGCTGAAGGGCCGCTTCCAGGAAACCAAGATCGACGACGATCATCGCCTCACCAACGATGTCTATCCGGTGGCGAAATTGGTGGACGGCAAGATCACCATGGTGGACGAGCCGGCGCTCACCGCGCTCAACATGCGGCTGCGCGACGACTACACGCAGGATTGCGCCAAGGGCGTCGAGCGCTGGAACAAGATCATCGAGAAGACCGGCGTCAACTTCCGGCTGGAATTGCCGCACACTGCGTTCCATCGCGACATCGGCGAGTTCAAGGGCATCAACGCCACGCCGAAGGGCGTGCTGCTCGGCGACGCCGAATGGGCCAAGGTGCGCGACGACTACCTGCCCTCGAAGGCGGATGGCGACTTCATCGAATCGCTGATGACGCCGGTGAGCGAGCCGGGCCAGTTCGCGAACTGGATCGCGCCGCCGAAAGTCGGCATCGACAACAAGCCCGGCGACTTCGAGTATGTGAAGATCGCGGCTTAACGGTTGAGTCATTACGTCGTCATGCCCGGGCTTGTCCCGGGCATCCACGTCTTGCTTTCGCGGTGTGGAAAAAGACGTAGATGGCCGGAACAAGCCCGGCCATGACATGAATGCAGGTGGATTCGCATCATGACAGCTATCGAAACCACAACCCTCAAGAAGCAGCACCTGATCGATCCGGAGATCTGCATCCGGTGCAACACCTGCGAGGAAACCTGTCCGATCGACGCCATCACCCATGACGACAACAACTACGTGGTGAACGTCGATATCTGCAACTACTGCATGGACTGCATCTCGCCGTGCCCGACCGGGGCCATCGACAACTGGCGCGTGGTGGCGAAGCCGTATTCGCTTGAGGATCAGTTCTCGTGGAGTGATTTGCCGGCGCAGGAGGACGTTGCGAGCGAGGAAGCCGGCGGCACCGTCGAGGCGCTGGAGGACGAGATCGGCGCGCTGCTCGAGGAAGCGCGCAAGGGCCTTGGCGGCAAGGCGGTGGCGCCGCATTCCGCCAGCAAGCCGACGGTCAATCTCTACAATCGCGGCAAGCCGGCGGTCGCCACCATCACCGGCAATTTCCGCCTCACCCATGCCGACGCCGATTCCGACGTGCGCCACATCATTCTCGAATTTGGCGAGCAGCCGTTCCCGGTGCTGGAAGGCCAGAGCATCGGCATCGTCGCGCCGGGCATGGACGCCGAGGGCAAGCCGCATCTGGTGCGGCTCTATTCGGTGGCGAGTTCGCGCGATGGCGAGCGGCCCAACACCAACAATCTGGCATTGACGGTGAAGCGCGAGCCGCAGGGCGTCTGCTCGAACTATCTGTGCGATCTGCCGCGCGGCGCCAAGGTGGAAGTGACGGGGCCGTTCGGGGCGACGTTCCTGCATCCGAACGACCCGGCGGCGAACATCATCATGATCTGCACCGGCACCGGCTCGGCGCCGTTCCGCGGCTTCACCGAACGTCGCCGCCGCGCCATGCCGGACGCGGCCGGGCGACTATTGTTGTTCTTCGGCGCGCGGCGGCCGGAGGAATTGCCGTATTTCGGCCCGCTGCAGAAGGTGCCGGAAGAATTGCTCGGCAAGTATTTCTGTTACTCGCGCGTCGCGGGCGCGCCGCGCGTCTACGTGCAGGACCGCATCCGTTCGGAGGCCGCGCAGATCGCGACGTTGCTCGGCAACGCCGGCACGCACGTCTACATCTGCGGGCTCAAGGGCATGGAAAGCGGCGTCGATGAGGCCTTCGCCGATGTGTGTCGTGGTGTGTCGCTCAACTGGGCGACGCTGAAAGCCGACATGCGCGACAGCGGCCGCTATCACGTCGAGACGTATTGAGGACGATGGCTTGAGGATGATGGCGCGGTACGCAGCCGCTGAGGGCGCTTAGAGCGTTTTCCGTTTAGGCGGAAACGTCATTGCCGGGCAACAGCCGTTCGAAGAACGGCGTCGCTTCGCTCGCCTATGACCCGGCAATCCATCGTTCTTGAAGAAGATGGATGCGCGGATCAAGTCCGCGCATGACGCCGGATGATTCCATCAAAAGCGGAAAGCCTTTACGCGATCGACATGATCTCGAGGCTTTGGCCGGCCGCGCCGACCTCGTCGCCGACCGACTTGCCGAGCAACAGCCGCGCGACCGGCGACACGAAGGAAATCGAACCGGCCTTGGGATCGGCTTCGTCCTCGCCCACGATGCGATAGGTCTGCACGCGTCCGTCGTCGCGTCGAAACGTCACCGTACTGCCGAAGGCGACCGTGTCGGTCGACACCGGATCGGCGACGACCTGCGCGGTGCGAACGCGCGCGGCAAGGTAGCGCATGTCGCGCAAGGGCATTGCGGCCTGTCGCCGGCGTTCGTTGACGTCGTCGATCGTCTGCGCCGCCTCGTACGCCTTGCGGGCCTCGTCGAGTTGAGTCTCCAGCGCTTTCAGGCCGGCTTCCGTGACGAGATTCGGATGCGGCGAAATCGGGCGGTCGGGCAGCAGTGTTTCCGATGCCGTCTCGGCACTGTCTTCCTTGGTGAAGGCGACGCTCACGTCGGGCTCCTTTCAAGAAGGTGGTCGCTTCGTCAGCGCCAGCCGAGGGCGGGCGCGACGTGGGTGAGAATGGCTTCCATGACATGCGCGTTGTAAGCCACGCCCAACTGGTTCGGCACCGTCAGCAACAGCGTGTCGGCTTCGGCGATGGCTTCGTCCTGCTTGAGTTGTTCGATCAGGATGTCCGGCTCCGCCGCGTAGCTGCGGCCGAAGATCGCGCGCGTTCGCGGATCGATGAATCCGATCTGGTCTTCGCTGTCGCCGCCGGAGCCGAAATAGGCGCGATCCTGATCGTCGATCAACGCGAAGATGCTGCGGCTGACCGAGACGCGCGGTTCGCGCGGATGACCGGCTTCCGTCCAGGCGGCACGGTAGGCGCGGATCTGCGCAGCCTGCTGCACGTGGAAAGCCTCGCCGGTTTCGTCGGTCTTGAGCGTCGAGCTTTGCAAATTCATTCCGAGCCTGGCCGCCCAGATCGCGGTGGCGTTGGAGGCGGCGCCCCACCAGATGCGCTCGCGCAAGCCTTCGGAGGTGGGTTCGAGGCGCAGCAGGCCGGGCGGGTTGGGAAACATCGGTTGCGGGTTGGGTTGCGCGAAGCCCTTGCCGGACAGCAGATCCAGAAAGACTTCGGCGTGACGCCGCCCCATGTCGGCGTCGCTCTCGCCGTCCGCCGGCTGATAGCCGAAGTATCGCCAGCCATCGATCACCTGTTCCGGCGAGCCGCGACTGATGCCGAGTTGCAGTCGGCCGCCGGCAATCAGATCGGCCGCGCCCGCGTCCTCGATCATGTAGAGCGGGTTCTCGTAACGCATGTCGATGACGGCGGTGCCGATCTCGATGCGGCTGGTTTTCGCGCCGACGGCAGCCAGCAACGGAAACGGCGAGGCGAGTTGGCGGGCGAAGTGATGGACGCGGAAGTAGGCGCCGTCCGCGCCGAGTTGTTCCGCCGCCACCGCAAGCTCGATGGATTGCAGCAGCGCATCCGCCGCCGAGCGGGTCTGCGATTGCGACGACGGCGTCCAGTGTCCGAACGAAAGAAAACCGATCTTTTTCATGCGCCCAGTCTATGGGGGGACGGCTCGGTGCGCGACCGAAAAGGTCGTGACCGATCGAGGGCGATGCCGGACGTCGCGTTCTTGGGGTTCAAAAAGAAAGAGGTTTGCGAAACGACATGTTCCGCAAACCTCAAATTCCCGGCCAGTCAGTTTCCTGGAGCCATTTCTGTTCCAATCAAATCGGAACGGGGCTCCAGGTTTTGTCTGGACGCGTTTTCTTCACGCGAACCGGTATCCACTTCGCTCGAAAACGCTCTCGCGATCAGTTCCAGGTGTAGCGCAGCCCGGCCTGCACGCCGATGGTCTGCATGTTGGCGCCGGCAACAGCCGGGAACACGACCTGCTGCGACGTCGCGGTGCCGTGCACTTCGAGATAGGACGAGAAGTTCTGCGTCCACAGCACGTTCATCTTGGCCGAACCGCGAATGCCGTACATGTCGGCCGCGCCGGCGCTGGCATCGACGATCCGGAACGCAATGGCGGAAATCGTGGGCTGAATCTTGTAGCCCATCCACATCATCTCGGTGCCGATCCGCGCGCCGCCGTGCAGTTCGGTGCTGTCGCCGGTCTTGACGCCGAAGTTCGCGGTATAGCCTTCCGAATAGGTGACGCCGACGGTCGGCTCGAACCACACCGCGTAAGGGAAGTCGAAGCGGTACTGCGTGTTGACGGTGTAGGCGAGCGAACTGGAGCTTGTTGCCGGCACCAGCAGCATGTTGGACGAACTGCGGCTCCAGCTCGCCAGGATCGAGGCATCGGCCGAGAATGCGCCGTTCATGTACGAAACCGTTGCCGATGTCGACGGCATCGAGGAGTCCATCACGAATGCCGGACCGAACGGGATCGCGGCGGTCGCGCGGGACCAGGAATGGCCGCCGGTGCCGATGAACGTCAACGCATCGGTCGCGCCGAAAACGCCGATCCTGGTGACGTCGAACGCACCCACCACGGTTTCAACATCGACCTTGGCTCCCAGGGCGGATGCGCGATCACCGCTGCCGACGAGGCTGGTGCCGTACATCCACATCGGAGCCGCGGCCGCGAGCGCCGGTGCCTTGGCGTATCCCAGGGCGCCGAAAGGATCGCTGATCCGTCGTTCCGCGAACAAATCCCGGCCGTCGAAATCCGACGTCTCTCCGCTGAAACGAAGCATGCCGGCCGGCGGCGCCACCCTGCGGCGTGCAACCTCGTCACGGACGTTCTGAACGATATTCTGGATGACGCCGCCGATGATTTCCCGCTCGACTTCGGAGCTTTGAGCAGCGGCCGGCTGTGACATAATGAAAGAGAGCGTGCCGGCCGACAGTACGGCCGCAAAAATCTTAAATAACCGCATTACTCAGCCCCAAAACGACCCAAAACGATCTATGCCAAAAAAATAACATGATTCAATTCGGGAACTAGTGCCAGAATGCCACAGTCGAATGGAACCCGGACACGCGAGGCTGCGGAAGCATCTCTCGCGGTGGCGATATCCTGAGTTGCAGAATTTGAAGTCAAAAGACTTTCGCGACCGGTGAACCCCGACCGAAGAAGAGGAGTCTCATCGCTGTTCCTTTAGTTTGTCGGCGCTCCTGTTCCCCGCGCGGCGAGAATCGCGAACGGCCTGTAATTCCGGGACATTTCAAGATCGCTGTTCGAGGCAGAATGACGATACGCCAATTCATTTCGACGGGACGACATCGGCACGGTGGCTGCGAAGCGTCGCGCGCGTTCCGTTTTCCGGGCGCGCGGGCGTTCGCCGTGGCGCTTCGTGCTGCGACCTTTTGTCTGATGTTTGCGGCGCTTTCGGCGGGCACCGCCGTTTCGGCCTCGGCGGAGGAGCGGATCGCGCTCGTCATCGGCAACAGCGAATACCGCAACGTCGGCAAGCTCCCCAATCCCGTCAATGACGCGGCCGACATGGCCGAGTCCCTGACGCGGCTCGGATTCAACGTCAAGCACCTGAGCAACGTCGACTACGACAGCTTCCGGCATGCCCTGATCGATTTCGGCAAGGCCGCAAAGACCGCCGACAAGGCGGTTATCTTCTACGCCGGCCACGGCGTCGAAATCGACGGCAAGAACTGGCTCATTCCGGTCGATGCGACGATCAAGTCCGCGGTCGACATCTACGCCGAAGCGATCAACCTCGAAACGCTGATCGACATTTCGATCTATCCGAAAATCCTCGGTCTCGTGATCCTCGACGCCTGCCGCAACGATCCGTTCGCCACGGTCACCGCATCGGCCGGACGTTCGCTTGCAAACGGCGCCGGCAATTCCAGAAAGAAGCACGCGAAAGCGTCGGCGGCATCGGTGCCGGTTCACACCGCGACGCGCGGTCTCGCGCCGGTCGAGGTCAACGATAACGTGCTGGTGGCGTTCGCCGCCGCCGCGGGCACCACCGCCAGCGATGGCGCCGACCGCAACAGCCCCTATTCCGGCGCGCTGCTCCGCTACATCGAGAAGCCGGGCCTCGAGATCAACTACCTGTTCCGGAACGTGCACGACGACGTTCTGAACGAAACCAAGACTCAGAGCCCGACCGTCTACGGCACGCTGTCCCGTGAAGAGATCTACCTCAACGGCATCGCCAACATCGCGGCCGGCGAAACCAATGCCGATGCCGAAAAGGTGGCGTGGGCCTTCGTGCGCGCGACCAGCGACGTTGCAACCTTGCGCCGCTTCACCGAGCAGTTCCCCGCAAGCTCTCATCTTCCCGAGGCGCGCGACCGGATCGCGGGACTCGAGAACGCCGAAAAGCTGGCGTGGTCCATCGT
>JBARXT010000189.1:0-10688 GCA_049647485.1 Xanthobacteraceae bacterium | reverse complement strand
GATCTGCCACCTTGGCGACCGCATCCTCGGGGCGGGTCCGTTCATCCACCCCTTCCCCGGCTCGGAGCGTGCGCTGACGTTGGCCGAAATTCAGGAAGTGCAGACGCGCCTGACAAAAGCAGGCTTCGATACCGGCGGCACCGACGGCCGCGTCGGCAACGACACCATGAAGGCAGTGAAGGATTTTCAGCAGAAGGTTGGCCTGCCCGCCGACGGCTACGCCGGTCTCAAGGTGCTGGCGCGCCTGCGCACGCTATAGCGCGCTTTCAAGCGCAGTGGGTGCCGGCTCGCGTCAGGAAAACCAAAAACCCGGAGGCCCGTTCCGATTCGACCGGAACTGAAAGGGCTCCGGCGTTCGCCCGCGACGATCGCACGTCACCTACCAACGACCCCGATGCTATCCGCGGATCACGGCCGTCAGGTCGACTTCCACCAACATGCCCGGCCAGGCCAGATTGTTGATGAACAGAAACGTGTGGGCCGGCAGGTCGGCGATGCCCGCAAAAGCTTCCGCCCGCGCTCGATGGTAGTTCGGCGCTTCGCGGACATCGAGCAGGTAGGCACTGATCTTCACCACGTCGGCCAGCGTCGCGCCGTGCCGCGCCAGCACGGTTGCGGCTTTCTCATAAGCCAGCCGCGTTTGCTGATAGACATCACCGGGGTGATGGATGACACCCGGCGTATCGCCAACATCTTCCGCGCCGATGCCGGATAAAAACAGCAGCTTGCCCGGCCCTTGCACCGTCACCAGTTCCGAAAACAATCCCTTCGACCAACCGGCATACTGAAAGTGTTCTTTCTGCATATCTTCGAACGCACCCCATACCTGTTCAAGTATCACAAAACGCTGCCGACGCTCCCATATGGAATGTCGAGGCTAACACGAGCGTCAACACCGGAACAAATCGACATCGATTCAAATTTCCCACGCCGACGTCACGGATGCATGCTGCGGCGCCCGCCTCCAAATATCGTCCGTAGTGTTTTAGCGGATCATCGCCGGTCCCGCGTCCGGCACCGCGACATCGATCACCCGCAACTGCACGCGCTCCCCGCCCTGCCAGCGATCGACGGTGAGCGAGCCCGCGACGTGCAGCACCTGTCCGCGGCTCTCCTTCAGCGCATTGCCGAGCGGTTGCCCCACTGAACGAAACGCAATGCCGTTGACGATGGCGCCGTCGCCCGCCTTGAAGCGCAGCCGCAAATGCGCCTGCCCGACCTCGTCCGCATAGACCAGTTGATGCGACGGCAGCGCGATCACCGGCTCCGGATTGCCGGCACCGAACGGGCCTGCGCGATTGAGCGTCGCCACCAGTTCCGGCGTCACCGCCCGCGCACTGACCGCGCCATCGACGAACAGTTCGCGGACATTGCGCGATTGCGCGACGTCGTCAGTCAACGCGCTCTCGATGTAAGCGCGGAACGCCGCCAGTTGCTCCTTGCGCAGCGTGATGCCCGCCGCCATCGCGTGGCCGCCGCCTTTCATCAGGAGACCGTCGGTCACCGCCTGCCGCACCGCTTTGCCGAGATCGACGCCGGAGATCGAGCGGCCCGAGCCGGTGCCGATGCCGCCGGGCTCCAGCGCAATCGCAAAGGCAGGCCGCGCGAATTTCTCCTTCAGCCGGGCCGCGACCAGACCGACCACGCCCGGATGCCAGCCTTCGGCGGCGGTGACGATCACCGCGCCCTTGTCCTCAAGGCCGAGTGATGCCAGCGCCTCGGCTTCCGCCTGCGCTTCCGCCGCCTGCTCGATGACGCGCCGTTCGGTGTTGAGGCGGTCGAGTTCGGCGGCGATGCGCGCGGCTTCCGAAACGTCGCCTTCGAGCAACAGCCGCACGCCAAGATCGGCGCGGCCGATGCGCCCGCCCGCATTGATGCGCGGCCCCAGCATGAAGCCGAGATGCCACGCCTCCGGCGGGCCGTTCAGCCGCGACACATCCATCAACGCAGTGTGTCCGACGTGATCGCGGCGGCGCAGCGCGATCAGACCCTTGGCGACGAACGCACGATTGAGCCCGGTCAGCGAGGCGACATCGGCGACGGTGCCGAGGGCTACGTGATGCAACATGCCGAGCAGATCGGGCTCCGGCCGTTCGGCCTTCCAGAAGCCCCGCTTGCGCAACTCGCGATTGACCGCGACCAGCGTGACGAACACCAGCCCCACCGCCGCGAGATGACCGAGGCCGGAGAGATCGTCCGGCCGGTTCGGATTCACCAGCGCATCGACCACGGGGAGATCGTCGCCGCACTGGTGATGATCGATCACCACCACCGACATGCCGAGACGCTTGGCCTCCGCCAGCGCCTCGATGCTGGTGGTGCCGCAATCGACGGTGACAAGCAGCTTCGCGCCCTTCGCGGCGAGCGCTTTCACCGCGTCGACGTTCGGCCCGTAGCCTTCGAAAATGCGATCCGGAATATGGATCAGCGGATCGAGTCCGCAATGCCGCAGATGCCACGCCAACAGCGCCGACGAGGTCGCGCCGTCGACATCGTAATCACCGAAGATCGCGACCTTCTCCCCGCGCATCACGGCATCGGAAATCCGCACCGCCGCCGCTTCCATCTGCGTGACGGTGAACGGGTCCGGCATCAGCTTGCGGATGGTGGGATCAAGGAAATCATCGACCGCGTCGAGATCGACACCACGCCCGGCGAGCACGCGCGCCAGCATCTCCGGCAATTGATGGCGCTGCACGATGGCGAGCGCCTGCGCAGCGCCGCGCGCGTCGAGCCGGTCACGCCAGAGGCGACCGGTCGCGGAGCGCGCCACGCCGAGGAAGGCGGACGGAGTTTCTTGCGGAATGATGGTGGGCGGCGTCATGCCCTCACCCCACCCACGGCGTCGTCCCCGCGCAGGCGGGGACCCATAGCCCCTGGCGCTGGTCGTTATAAGATGATCGCGCCGCTGTGATGGAGCCGAACCGCTGCGGCGTATGGGTCCCCGCCTGCGCCGGGACGACGGTTTTCGTGCTGCACAACCACGGACAACACGAACTCCCGGCCGACATCTCAGCAGCCCATCCGCGCGGCGAGATCGTTGAAGTCGGCGGCAACGACATCCCAGTCGCCGTCCGCCTTGAAGTCCTTGTTTTGCAAAGGGCCGTATTCGGTCACGCGCGGCACGAAGGCGGTCTTCAGCCCGAGTTTCTGCGCGGCCGCGAGATCGTTGTTGTGGGCGGCGACCATCATCACCTGCCCCGGTTGCAACCCGAGCAGCCGCGCCGCGCCGAGATAGGTTTCGGGGTCCGGCTTATAGTGCTGGAACAGTTCGGCGCTCAGGATCAAATCCCACGGCAGGCCGGCATGCTTCGCCATGTTGTTAAGCAGCGCGACGTTGCCGTTCGACAGCGTGCCGATGGTGAACTTGCGCTTCAGCCGGGTCAGGCCGCCGACGCTGTCGGGCCACGGTTGCAGCCGATGCCAGCCCAGCGTCATGTAGGCGAGATCGTCCTCGGTCAAGCCGGTAATGCCGAACTGCGCGACGAGTTTGTCCAGCGACTGGCGATGCAGGTGATCGAGCGCGAGATAGCCGCGCTCCGGATGATTGCGCACCTCGTTCATCGACGGTACGTAAGCTCCGCGCCACGCATCGACGAGGCCGGTCCAGTCTCCGTTCACGCCGCGCTTGGCGCTCCATTGCGTGAAGTCGGCGATCAGGCTGCTGCGCCAATCGACGACGGTGCCGAACACATCGAACACCAGGGCCTTGACGGATGACAGGTCGGCAGAAGCAGTCATGATCCCTCGCCTCTTCGGGCGGCGCGCCTCGCCGTCGCTGAATGTCAAAAAACCTTGCGATACTGGATGAAGCCCGGATGCTCGGCGACCTGATCGTAGAGGATGCGCGCCTGCGCGTTGGTCTCGTGCGTCAGCCAATGCACGCGGCTCGCGCCCGCTTCTTTTGCCTTGGCATAAACCGCCTCGATCAGCGCGCGCCCGAGGCCGAGACCGCGTGCGCTGTCATCGACGAACAGATCCTGCAGGTAACAGTAATTGCCCGGCGTCCATGTGGAGCGATGAAAAAGGTACTGGACGATGCCGGTCAGCTTGCCGTCGACATAGGCGCCGAGCAGATGCATCGGCTCGGCCGGATCGTGGAAGCGGCGCCAGGTCACGTCGCTGGTGGAAGTCGGCACGCTGGTCTTGTAGAAGGTCAGATAGCCGGCCCAGAGCGGCTCCCACGCCGCCCGCTCGTCTTCTCCGACCGGTTTGACGACTACATCCTTTTTCATCTTGCCCCTCAGTCGAGGTGGAATTTTTCGATCTGCCGATGTTCGCCCTTGATGATGCGCACCGTGCCGGTGACCGAACGCATCACCACGGTTTCCGTCTCGATCAACCCGTCCTTACGGAACTTGACGCCGGACAGCAACGAACCACCGGTGACGCCGGTGGCAGCGAACAGACAATCGCCCTTCACCATGTCCTCGATGCCATAGACCATTTTGGGATCGCTGACGCCCATCTTGCGCGCGCGCTCGCGCTTCTCCTCGGTGTCGAGGATCAGGCGGCACTGCATCTGGCCGCCGATACAGCGCAGCGCAGCGGCCGCAAGCACACCCTCCGGCGCGCCGCCGGTGCCCATATAGATGTCGACGCCGGTATTCTCGGTGTCAGCGGTGTGGATCACGCCGGCGACGTCGCCGTCGGTGATCAGGCGCACGGCCGCGCCGGTCGAGCGGATGGCTGCAATGATGTCGGCATGGCGCGGGCGCTCAAGCACCAGCGCGGTGATCGCGGAGGGTTGCACGCCCTTGGCCTTGGCGAGACGGCGAATGTTCTCGTCCGGCGATGCGTCGAGGTCGATCACGTTCTTGTCGTAGCCGGGGCCGATGGCGATCTTCTCCATGTAGACGTCCGGCGCATGCAGCAGCGTGCCGCCGTCGGCCATCGCCATGGTGGCAATCGCACCGGGCATGTTCTTGGCGCAGAGCGTGGTGCCTTCCAGCGGATCGACGGCGATATCAACCTGCGGCCCGGCGTTGATGCCGACCTTCTCGCCGATGAACAGCATCGGCGCTTCGTCGCGCTCGCCCTCGCCGATCACGATGGTGCCCTCGATCGGCATCTTGTTGAGCTCGCGGCGCATCGCATCCACCGCCGCCTGGTCCGCGGCCTTCTCGTTGCCGTGGCCGCGCAGCCGCGCCGCCGACACCGCCGCCCGCTCCGTCACGCGCACAATCTCGAGCGTCAGAATGCGCTCCAGCAACTGCTGCGGCGGAACGGATATATGTGTCGACATCGATGTACTCCTTGACGGTCACGACGAGCGATAGCTCGCGTAGAAAAGTGGCGGACAATCCGAACCCCGGAACCCGCGTCGGGCCACCTGGCTCGGTCTAACTATTTCTGCTGGAGCATGATCCCGAAAACCGGTTCCCACTTTTCGGGATCATGCTCTAGTTCTTCTCGATCCTGATCACCTGCGGCCGGCCGCTGATCACCTTGTCGCGCTGGACCGCCTGTAACGCGCCGCGCATGGCGTCCTCGCTGGTGGCATACGTAATCAGAATAACCGGGACCGGTGAAGACGCTCCGGCGGATATCTTGTGGTCGCCCGAACGATCCGGGTGGCGCTGCACAATGGACTCGATGGAGATGCCACGCTCCGCGAGGCGGGTGGCGATGGTGGCGGCGGTGCCGGCGAGATCGCGTGCCATCAGACGGATATAGTAGCCGCCTTCGTGGCGCTGCATCGGCGCTTTCTTGGTGGGTTTGAGGCGGGCGACCGGACGCCCGAACGGGTTGACGCGAATGCCGCGCGCGACATCGGCAATGTCCGCAACGACGGCCGATGCCGTCGCCGCGCCACCGGCGCCGGGACCGACCAGCGTGATCGGCGAGATACCGGCGCCGTCGATGGTCACGGCGTTGGTGACACCCATGACCTGCGCGACCGACGACGTGCGCGGCACCATGGTCGGATGCACGCGCTGCTCGATGCCGGTCTTGGTCCGCACCGCGACGCCGAGCAGCTTGATGCGATAACCGAGTTCTTCGGCGGCGCGCAGATCCTGCGGCGTGATCGACGAAATACCCTCGACATAGACCGCGCGCTGCGCGACCTCGGTGCCGAACGCGAGACTGGCGAGAATGGCCAGCTTCTGCGCGGTGTCATGGCCATCGACGTCGAAGGACGGATTGGCTTCGGCATAACCGAGACGCTGCGCGTCCTTCAAACACTCGGCGAACGACAGCCCCTCCTGCTCCATCCGGGTCAGGATATAGTTGCAGGTGCCGTTGAGGATGCCGTAGACGCGATCGATTTCGGTTCCGGCCAAGCCTTCGCGCAACGTCTTGACGACGGGAATGGCCGCGCCGACGGCCGCCTCGAAATTCAGCGCACCGCCGTGCTGTTCGGCGAGTTTGGCGAGCCGCAGGCCGTGCTTGGCGATCAGCGCCTTGTTGGCGGTGACCACCGACTTGCCGGATGCAAGCGCGGCTTCGATCGCGGACAGCGCCGGATCACCGTCGCCGCCCATCAATTCGACAAAGCATTCGATCTCCGGATCGTTGGCGAGCGCCAGCGGATCCTTGGCCCAGCGCACGCCGCGCAGATCGACGCCACGCTTCTTGGCCTTGGACCGCGCGGTCACCGCGACCACGCGGATGCCGCGTCCGCAGCGCGCCGCCAGCGACGAGGCTTGAGATTCAATCAGACGCACGGTCTCGGCACCCACAGTACCGAGACCCGCAATTCCCACCCTGAGTGGCGCGACCATAGACAACAACCTGTCGGAAAAAACCTAGTGGAGCGGATTTGACATTCGCTAGCTGGCTCACAGCAAGTTCGCGAGGCGAATGTCAAATCCAAGGTTCCACTAGTAGATTATATTAACTAGTGGTTCTTTGATTCTGGCATTTGCAAAGATCGCCGCCGAAACGGGATGCAAATGCCAAAATCGAACCACTAGCGCCGGTTGGCGAGAGGAACCACGTTGTGCAACGTTTCGAGCCCGCTTTCAAGGAAGCGGCGGACGTTGCGGGCGGCCTGGCGGATGCGCTGCTCGTTCTCCACCATGGCGATGCGGACATAACCTTCGCCGTGCTCGCCGAAGCCGACGCCCGGCGACACCACGACGCCCGATTTCTCGACCATCAGGGTGGCGAACTGCATGCTGCCGACCTCGCGGAAGGCTTCCGGTAGCGGCGCCCATGCGAACATCGACGCGCTCGGCGGCGGAATATCCCAGCCGGCACGGCCGAACGACTCGACAAGAATGTCACGCCGCTTGCGATAGGTTTCGCGCATCTCGCGGATGCAGTCGTCGGGTCCGTTAAGTGCAGCCGTCGCCGCCACCTGGATCGGGGTGAACGCGCCGTAATCGAGATACGACTTCACCCGCGCCAGCGCCGCGATGATGCGCTCGTTGCCGACCGCGAAGCCCATGCGCCACCCGGCCATCGAGAACGTCTTCGACATCGAGGTGAATTCGACGGTGACGTCGATGGCGCCCGGCACCTGAAGCACCGACGGCGGCGGATTGTCGTCGAAATAGACTTCCGAGTAAGCGAGGTCGGACAGGATGAAAATCTCGTGCTTCTTCGCGAACGCCACGAGGTCCTTGTAGAAGTCGAGGCTGGCGACGCAGGCGGTCGGATTCGACGGATAACAAACGACCAGCGCCAACGGCTTCGGGATCGAGTGCATGATCGCGCGCTCGCAGGCCGCGAAAAAGTCCGGCGTCGGCGCGGAGGGCACAGAACGGATGACGCCGCCGGCCATCAGGAATCCGAAAGCGTGGATCGGATAGCTCGGGTTCGGGCAGATGATCACGTCGCCCGGCGCGGTGATGGCCTGCGCGACGTTGGCGAAGCCTTCCTTCGAGCCGAGGGTGGCGACGATCTGCGTATCCGGATTGAGCTTCACGCCGAAGCGGCGCTCATAATAGCCCGCCTGGGCACGGCGCAGTCCGGTGATACCGCGCGATGCCGAATAGCGGTCGGTGCGCGGCTTGCCCAGGGTCTCCTTGAGTTTTTCGATGACGTGCGGCGGGGTGGCGAGGTCCGGATTGCCCATCCCCAAGTCAATGATGTCGGCCCCGGCATTGCGCGCGGCGGCCTTGGCTCGATTGATTTGCTCGAACACGTAGGGCGGCAGACGGCGAATGCGGTAGAACTCTTCCATGGGTCAGACTCCGGAATCGGAAGCTCGCGGTTGGCTTTCCCGTGCGCGGAAACTCCGACGCTCGGAAAATATCAATGTATCTAGTTACTTACGCCACTTTTCGATGGCGAGCGAATATGGCCTTGGCCCTATTCCGCTGCTGATGTCGATTGAGGCTTGAATCATGTTCTTTTTAGCACGGACGCTCTGAAGCGCCAGCGAAACGGCCTGTTTTTTCGCGATTCCCGCCTATTTCTTGCCGGACGGCGCGTTGGCTGCGGCGGCGGCCCCGGCCTGACGATCGCGCGCGGCGGCCAGTTCGCTTTCGATCTTCACCTGTTCGGCCGGATCGAGGGCCGACTGCTCGCGCGGCGCCGGCATGTCATGAACCGCCGGAAACGCGCCGGGATCTTTGGGACGCGCGGGTGCGCCTTCCGGCACCCCGACGATGGGGAGATCGGCGACCGAAACCGAACAGCCCGATAATGGAATCGTCGCCACGATTGCACCGGCGACAAGCCAGACCCTGCTGCGACGAAATGGACCAGCGAACCGCCGCTCAATGATACGCATACGAAACCTTGGCTAATGGTTGGCCTGAATTCACCGCCCACGCGCACGCGGTTCGATTCCAGAATTTGCATCCCGCTTCAACGGACACACTGCAATTACTGGAGTCTGCACCTTGCGAGCGATACGGGCGGCAACCGTGCCATCAATATCTCACTCAACATTTAAGCATCGCGGAAGGTAAAACCTTAAGGCGGCAATATGTCCGAACCAAGATGGCGTCTTGCATTGCAGTATATCGAAATCACCCAAACGAAATGAACTGTGCCATCATCGCATCGAACCGGATTTCAAACCACCGGGCGCCGGTCGGAAACGAACTGCAAGCGAGTGCAAGTGAAGTGCAAGCCATGAGCGATCTCCCTGTCGAAACCAAAGCCGCCAAGACCTTCGATCCCGAAGCCTTCTCCCTCAATCTGGCGCGCGCCATGGAAAGCGGCGGTCGCGCACTCACGGCCTATCTCAAGCCTCGGCAGGCGCTCGATCCGAACGACCGTCCGCCGAGCGAAGTCGCGGAAGTCATCAAGACCTTCGGTGTGGTGGCGCAATACTGGATGTCGGATCAGACGCGCGCCACCGATATCCAGATGAAACTCGGCAAGGCTTATCTCGATCTGTGGGGCTCGGCGATGCGCCGCATGGCCGGCGAGGACGCGCCGCGCGCCATCGAGCCCGCACCGCGCGACAAGCGCTTCGCCGATCCCGAATGGAAGAACAACCAGTTCTTCGAATTCGTGATGCAGGCCTATCTGCTGACGACGAAGTGGGCTTTCGATCTGGTGCGCGAGGCCGAGAACCTCGATCCGCACACGCGCAAGAAAGCCGAGTTCTACGTCCAGCAACTCACCAACGCATTCGCGCCATCGAATTTCGTGCTGACCAATCCCGAAGTGTTGCGGCAGACGCTGGCCTCGAACGCCGACAATCTCGTGCGCGGCATGACGATGCTCGCCGAGGACATCGAAGCCGGCCACGGGCAACTGCGCATCCGTCAATCCGACCCGACCAATCTCGAGGTCGGCGTCAACATGGCGGTGACGCCCGGCAAGGTGATCTTCCAGAACGACGTGATGCAGTTGATCCAGTATCAGCCGACCACCGAGAACGTACTGCGCACGCCGCTGCTGATCGTGCCGCCATGGATCAACAAGTTCTACATTCTCGATCTGCGGCCGGAAAAATCCTTCATCAAGTGGTGCGTCGATCAGGGCGTCACGGTGTTCGTGATCTCGTGGGTCAACCCCGACAAGAAACTCGGGCAAAAGAGCTTCGAGGACTACATGAAGGAAGGCCCGCTGACGGCGATGGACATCATCGAGCAAGTCACCGGCGAAATGAAGGTCCACACCATGGGCTATTGCGTCGGCGGCACCCTGCTCGCCACGACGCTGGCCTGGCTCGCCGAGAAGCGCCGCGTGCGCGTGGCCTCCGCCACCTTCCTCGCCGCGCAAGTGGACTTCACCCACGCCGGAGATCTGATGGTGTTCGTCGACGAGGAGCAGATTTCCGCACTGGAACGCCAGATGCAGTCGGAGGGCGTGCTCGAAGGCAGCCGAATGGCGATGGCCTTCAACATGCTGCGCTCGAACGATCTGATCTGGTCCTACGTCGTCAACAACTACCTGAAAGGACAAACGCCGTCGGCGTTCGACCTGCTGCACTGGAATTCCGACGCGACGCGAATGCCGGCAGCCAATCATTCCTACTACCTGCGCAACTGCTATCTCGAGAACAAGCTCTCGACCGGCACCATGGTGATCGACAACACGCTGCTCGATCTGTCGAAGGTCAAGGCGCCGATCTACAATCTCGCCACCCGCGAGGATCACATCGCGCCCGCCGAGTCGGTGCTGTTCGGATCCAGGTTCTTCGGCGGGCCGGTGAAATACGTGCTGTCGGGTTCGGGCCATATCGCCGGCGTGGTCAATCCGCCGTCGGGCGGCAAGTATCAATACTGGACCAACGACAACATCGAAGCCGGCTCGGTCGCCGACTGGATGAAGGACGC
>JBARXT010000188.1:0-7720 GCA_049647485.1 Xanthobacteraceae bacterium | reverse complement strand
CTGATACTGTTGGCGGGACTCGCGCTCGCCGGCTGCTCCAGCTTCGAGCGGCATCAGCCGCCGCAGGCTGCGGCCGCAGCACAGACCGATGATGATGCCGCCTGTCGTGCCAATGGCGTCGCGCCCGGTTCGGATGCCTATGTGGCTTGCCGCAAGGATCGCGACAACCGGCGCGGCACCGCCACCGACCGGCTGGAGCGCGGCCATCGCAACCTCGCCGAGCGGATGCTCAACGGGCAGTAAGAGCTCACCGCCAAACAAAAACGCGGCGGGTTTGAAGCCGCCGCGCTTGTTTCTGCAATTCGACGAAGCCGTCACCCTGAGGTGCGAGCGAAGCGAGCCTCGAGGGCGACGGCGATCCTTCGAGGCGCGCAAGTGCGCGCACGTCAGGATGACGCCGTCGTCTACGCCTCGTCGTCGTCCTGTTTCTTGCCGCCGATGGTCTTCAGCTTGGCGAACACGGCATCGACGTTGAGGTCGTCCTGCTGCCGCCCTTCGGACGGCTGATCGTCGTCCTTGCGGGTGGTTTCCGAGGCCGGCAGCAGCGTGGCGCCGCCATAAGCCTGATCGGTCGGTTTTTCCTTCGCCGCGCGCTGGACCTCGAAATCCAGTTCGATCTGCGAGCACAGGCCCAGCGTCACCGGATCCATCGGCGTCAGCGTCGAGGCGTTCCAGTGGGTGCGGTCGCGGATCGAGGCGATGGTGGTCTTGGTGGTGCCGACCAGCCGCATGATCTGCGCGTCCTTCAGCTCCGGATGGTTGCGGACCAGCCAGAGAATGGCGCTAGGGCGCTCATGGCGGCGCGACACCGGGGTATAGCGCGGGCCTTTCTTCTTGGCGGCCGGCGGCAGCACCACCTTGCTCTCGCTCAGCCTGAGACGGTAGTTGACGTCGTTCTCGCCGCGCTCGATCTCGTCGCGGGTGAGCTGGCCGGTGGAAATCGGGTCCATGCCCTTGATGCCCTGGGCGGCGTCGCCGTCGGCGATGGCGCGCACCTCCAGCGGGTGCATCTTGGTGAAATCCGCCACCTGGTCGAACGTCAGCGCGGTGTTATCAACGAGCCACACGGCAGTCGCCTTCGGCATCAGCGGTGCATTGCTCATGGCAAATCTCCTTTGGGCTCCGCCCACCTCTTCCGGAGGCGGAGTAGTGTGGTCATCGGGGATGACGGGATTGAACCGCTATATAATCCGCCTCGACCGAAAGGCGCAATGGGTTGCTGAACGGCCTTGACAGGGCCGCAAAGTCGTCCCAAGTCCTGAAACCTAAGCCGTGGTTGCCAATACGTCAGCCGTCGAGACATCGCGTCCAATTTCCGCAGTAAATACAGCTTTTGAGCCCGATTGAGCCGGGCGAGCAGGTTCCGGATCGCCCCATGCAGGCCAAACCGCAGTTGAAAATCGTGCTTTGTTCACCCCGCGGCTTCTGCGCCGGCGTGGTGCGGGCCATCGATACGGTGGAGCGCGCGCTCAAACTCTATGGTGCGCCGGTCTATGTCCGTCACGAGATCGTGCATAACCGCTATGTGGTGGACAGCCTGCGGGCCAAGGGCGCGATTTTCGTCGAGGAACTCGCCGAAATCCCCGATACCGAGGCACCGGTTGTGTTTTCCGCCCATGGCGTGCCGAAATCGGTCCCGGCCGAGGCGGTGACGCGCAATTTCTTTTCGCTCGATGCCACCTGCCCGCTGGTCACCAAGGTGCACCGCGAGGCCGCGATTCATTTCAAGCGCGGCCACGAGATCCTGCTGATCGGCCATTCCCACCATCCGGAAGTGGTCGGCACGCTGGGGCAATTGCCTGCGGGCGCCGTCACCCTGATCGAGACCGCCGAGGATGCCGAGACCTTCACGCCGAAGAACGCGGACAATCTGGCCTTCGTGACCCAGACCACGCTGTCGATCGACGACACCGCCGAGATCGTCGCGGTGCTGAAGCGGCGTTTCCCGAACATCCACGGGCCGCACAAGGAAGACATCTGCTACGCCACCACCAATCGCCAACTGGCGGTGAAGAAGGTGGCGCCGGTGGTCGATGCGCTGATCGTGGTCGGCGCGCCGAATTCGTCGAACTCGCAGCGGTTGCGCGAAGTGGCCGAACGCGAAGGCTGCCCGATCGCGGTGCTGGCGCAGCGCGCCTCCGATCTCGACTGGAGCAAGTTCGAAGGCGTCAAGACTCTCGGCATCACCGCGGGCGCCTCGGCGCCGGAAGTGATCGTCGAGGAGATCATGGGCGCATTCGCCGAGCGCTTTGAGTTGAACGTGGAGACGGTCTCGGCCGCGGAGGAGAACGAATTCTTCCCGTTGCCGCGCTCGCTGCGGCCCGACGCAGCCGAGTAAGTTTTCATGGCGGTTTATACCGACGTCGCCGCCGAAGACCTCGCGGACTTTCTCTCCCGTTACGACATCGGCGAACTGTTGTCCTACAAGGGCATCGCCGAGGGCGTCGAGAACTCCAACTTCCTGCTGCACACCACCGCCGGATCGTACTTCCTCACGCTGTATGAAAAGCGCGTGGCGGTGGGCGATCTGCCGTTCTTTCTCGGCCTGATGGGGCACCTCGCCGCGCACGGCATCGTCTGTCCGCAGCCGGTGCAGACGCGCGACGGTACCACGCTCGGCGTGCTGGCCGGCCGCCCCGCCGCGATCATCGATTTCCTCGAGGGCGTGTGGCCGCGCAAGCCGAACGCCGCGCACTGCGCTGCCGTGGGCCAGGCGCTGGCGAAGCTGCATCTGGCGGGACGCGATTTCCCCATGACACGCGCCAATGCGTTGTCGGTGAAGGGCTGGCGGCCGCTGTTCGAGCAGGCGGCCGCGCGCGCCGACACCGTGCAGCACGGACTGAATGCGTTTCTCGCCGCCGAACTCGACTATCTCGAAGCGCGCTGGCCGGGCGATTTGCCGCGCGGCATCATCCATGCCGACCTGTTTCCCGACAACGTGCTGTTCGTCGGCGAGGACCTGTCGGGCCTGATCGATTTCTATTTCGCCTGTAATGACATTCTCGCTTACGACGTGGCGATCTGCCTCAACGCGTGGTGCTTCGAGCCCGATCATTCCTTCAACGTCACCAAGGCGCGCGCGTTCTTGAACGCCTATGGCAAGGAGCGTCCGCTCTCGGGAGCCGAGCAGGCGGCGCTGCCGCTGTTGGCGCGCGGCGCGGCGTTGCGCTTCCTGCTGACGCGGCTGGTGGACTTCCTCAACGTGCCGCCGGGCGCGCTGGTGAAGCCGAAAGACCCGCTGGAATACGTGCGCAAGCTGCGCTTCCACCAGTCGGTCAACGATATCGCCGGCTACGGCGTCGCGCAGACGGGATCGCTGGCGTGAGCGATCTCCCCGCCGTGGTGATCCATACCGACGGCGCCTGCTCCGGCAATCCGGGGCCGGGCGGCTGGGGCGCGATCCTGCAATTCGGCGAGGTGCGCAAGGAATTGAAGGGTGGCGAGCCGCATACCACCAACAACCGGATGGAATTGCTGGCGGCGATCTCCGCGCTGGAGGCGTTGAAGAGGCCGTGCAGCGTCGATCTGCACACCGACAGCCAGTATGTACGGCAGGGCATCACCGGCTGGATTCACGGCTGGAAGAAAAACGGCTGGCGCACCGCCGACAAGAAGCCGGTGAAGAACATGGACCTGTGGCAGCGCCTCGACGCCGCGCTGAAGCCGCACCAGGTGCGCTGGCACTGGGTCAAGGGCCACGCCGGACACGACGACAACGAGCGTGCCGACGAGCTGGCGCGCGAGGGCGTGGCGATGGCGCGCTTGCAGCAGACGGCGGGCGATAAGACGCCGGGCTGACCGCTCGCTTTCATTTCATTGGTCAGGATAAACTGCCCGCGAAATCATCCGCGGGGGCGACATATTGGCCGGACCATCACTGCACACGATTCAAGCGCGACTCGTTCTGCCGCTGATCGCGGCGCCGATGTTTCTGGTGTCGGGCGTCGACCTCGTATCGGCGGCCTGCGCGGCCGGTGTCGTCGGCGCATTTCCGACAGTAAATTGCCGCACGTCCGACGAACTCGAAAGCTGGTTGACGGACATCGAAGCGCGTCTGGCGAACGCCGCCGAGCAGAATGCTGGTCCGGTCGCGCCGTGGTGCGCCAATCTCATCGTCCATCATTCGAATGGCCGATTGAAGGACGATCTCGCGGTGCTGCTGCGTCACAAGCCGGAGGTCGTCATCACCTCGGTCGGTTCGCCGGCGCCGGTGGTCGGTCCGTTGCACGATGCCGGTGCGCTGGTGCTCGCCGACGTCGCGTCCATCCGCCATGCCGAGCGCGCGGTGGCGGCAGGCGCCGATGGATTGGTGTTGCTCACGGCGGGCGCGGGCGGCCAGACCGGCTGGCTCAATCCGCTGGCGTTCGTGCGCGCGGTGCGTTCGTTTTTCGACGGGCCGATCGTGCTGTCGGGCGGCGTCTCCGACGGCGCGGCGCTGCTGGCGGCGCAGGCGATGGGCTGCGACCTTGCCTACATGGGGACCAAGTTCATTGCGACAAAGGAAAGTCTGGCGAAGCCGGCTTATCGCGACATGCTGGTAAAGGCGCGCGCCGACGACGTGCTGCTGACGCGCGCGTTCACCGGGCTCGAGACCAACATGCTGAAGCCGTCGATCGTTGCCGCCGGCCTCGATCCCGACGATCTACCGGCGCGCGGCACTATCGATATCGCGAAAGACATCAGCATCGAGAGCCGGGAGAAGCAGCAGTCGCGCTGGCGCGACGTCTGGAGCGCGGGCCACAGCGTGTCCGGCGTCGATGCGGTGGTGAGTGTCGCGGAATTGGTGAAGCAGACGCGCGCCGAATACGACGCGGCGCGCGCCATGCTGAAGACGCGGTTCGCGAAGTAAAATGCACGCGGCTTTGTGAAGCCGCGCGATGGGATCAGAGTTGCCCGAGCAGCGTGTCGCCGCCGGAGACTTCGACCTTGCCGGGATTCGGCTCGAGGTTGAGCTTCTTCACCACGCCGTCCTCGACCAGCATCGAGTAGCGCTTGGAACGAATGCCGAGGCCGTTGCCCGACGCGTCCAGTTCCATGCCGATCGCCTTGGCAAACTCGGCGTTGCCGTCGGCCAGGAACGTCGCTTCGTCGCGCTGGTCGGTGTCGCGTTTCCATGCGCTCATCACGAAGGCATCGTTCACCGAAACCACCGCGATGGTGTCGACGCCCTTTTCCTTGATGGCATAGGCGTTGAGGAAGATGCTCGGCATGTGCATCTTGTGGCAGGTGCCGGTGTAGGCGCCGGGCACCGCGAACAGGGCGACCTTCTTGCCCTTGAAGACGTCGTCGGTGGTTTTGACCTGCAAACCGTCGCTGGTCATCACGCGAAACTGGGCCTCGGGCAGGCGATCGCCAACTTGAATGGTCATTCGTTTTTCTCCTCCATAGCGCTTTCGAGCGAAGTGGGTACCGGTTCGCGTGAACAAACGCGTCAAAAAGACTCTAGTGGATGGCATTCAATCGGGCTTCGCGCGTCCGCGCAATACGCGGGCGCGTGATCGTGGGGCCGCGCTCAGGCCGCGGGATTCTTGGCCGGGCGGCGGCCGAAGTCGGCGGCGGCTTCGTCCTGTCCGATATTGACGATGCCGCGCCGGATGTCGCGGGTGCGGGTGAAGTGGTCGAACAGCGTTTCGCCATCGCCGCGCCGGATCGCGCGGGTGAGTTTCGAGAGGTCTTCCTGAAACTCGCCGAGCATTTCCAGCACCGCGTCCTTGTTGTTCAGGAACACGTCGCGCCACATCGTCGGATCGGAGGCCGCGATGCGGGTGAAGTCGCGGAAACCGCCGGCCGAGAACTTCAGCACCTCGGAGCGCGTCACGCCTTCAAGTTCTTCCGCCGTCGAGACGATGGTGTAGGCGATCAGATGCGGCAGATGGCTGGTCACCGCCAGTACCAGATCGTGATGTTCCGGCGTCATGGTTTCGACATTGGCGCCGAGCGCGCGCCAGAATTCGGCGAGCTTCTCGACCGCGACGGCATCGGTGCCGTTCGGCGGCGTCAGGATGCACCAGCGGTTGTTGAACAGTTCGGCGAAGCCGGAATCCGGGCCGGAGTTCTCGGTGCCGGCCACCGGATGCGCTGGCACGAAGTGCACGTTGTCCGGCAGATACGGCGCCATGTCGCGCACCACCGCGCCCTTGACGGAGCCGACGTCGGAGACGATGGCGCCTGGCTTGAGAAGCGGCGCGATCTCCTCTGCGACCAGGCCGCAGGCGCCGACCGGAATGGAGAGGATCACCAGATCGGCGTCCTTCACGGCTTCCGCGTTGGTGTCGACGACACGATCAACGATGCCGAGTTCACGGACGCGCGCGCGGGTCTGCGGCGAGCGCGCGGTGGCGACGATCTCGCCTGCGAGTCCTTGCGCCTTGCCCTGTGTCTTGGCGCCGCGCGCGATCGAGCCGCCGATCAGGCCGAAGCCGATCAGCGCGATGCGGGAGAAAAGCGGAGCGTCACTCACGGGCGTGCCATGAAATCGCGGAGGCCTTCGACCACGAGGCGATTGGCCTCCTCGGTGCCGATGGTCATCCGCAGCGCATGCGGCAGGCCGTAGTTGTTCAGCGCGCGCAGCACCAGTCCGCGTTCGGTCAGGAACGCATCGGCGTCGGTCGAGGTCCTGCCCTTTGTCGTGGGGAAATGGATCAGTACGAAGTTGGCTACGCTCGGCGTCACGGTGAGGCCGAGCTTGCCGATTTCGTCGGTGAGCCAGTTGCGCCAGTGTTCGTTGTGCTCGCGCGACATGCGGATGTGCGCGGTGTCCTCGATCGCCGCCGCCGCCGCCCGCATCGCCGGCGTCGAGACGTTGAACGGCCCGCGGATGCGGTTGACCGCGTCGACGATGTTGCTCGGGCCGAACATCCAGCCGATGCGCAGCGCGGCGAGGCCGTGGATCTTGGAGAAGGTGTGCGTCATCACCGTGTTGTCGGTGGTCGCCACCAGTTCGATGCCGATCTCGTAGTCGTTGCGCGAGACGAAATCCGAATAGGCGGCATCCAGCACCAGCACGACATGCGGCGGCAGGCCGGCGCGCAGACGCTTGACCTCGTCGAACGGGATGTAGGTGCCGGTCGGGTTGTTCGGGTTGGCGAGCCATACCAGCTTGGTGCGCGGCGTCACGCGGGCCAGGATCGCATCGACGTCGGCGGTGAAATTGGTTTCCGGCGCGACGATGTTTTTCGCGCCGTTCGCCATGGTGGCGATCGGATAGACCAGAAAGCCGTGCGTGGTCGAGATCGCCTCGTCGCCGGGCTTCAGATAGGTGTGCGCCAGCAGGTTGAGAATTTCGTCCGAGCCCGCGCCGCAGATGATGCGGTTGGGATCGAGGCCGTAGGCGCGGCCGATCGCTTCGCGCAGCACCCGCGAGGTGCCTTCCGGGTAATCCTCGAGATGCGAAATGGCCTCGGCATAAGCTTCCTTGGCGCGCGGCGAGGGGCCGTGCGGCGTCTCGTTGGCCGACAGCTTGAAGACCTTCTGCCCCGGCTTCTGCACCGGGCTCTTGCCCGGCGTGTAGGGCGCAATATCGAGAATGCCGGGATTCGGCACGGGACCTGACATCTTGAATTAAACTCCGGAAGGATAGGCGCGCTTATCGGCGCGTCGCGTCGTTGCTCGGCACCGTATAGCGCGTCGCGTGGCTGCCGACGAGAGCGGTTGAGCGAACGGTGGCGCCGGCGGCGACCAGCGCCGAGGTGATCTTGTCGAGGTTGCCGGCGCCCTGCAC
>JBARXT010000187.1:0-5999 GCA_049647485.1 Xanthobacteraceae bacterium | reverse complement strand
GGCCGACCGCCGCGCCGCCGCCGACGCGCTGGCCGAAGCCGAAGCTGCGATGGCGGAAACCGACCGCGTCGCCAAGCTGACGCTGGAAGCCCTCTCCGCCGCCCGCGAAGCGACCGCCCGCGCCGAGGAGCGGATGGAAGCCACCAAGCGGCGGCTGGAAGACGTCGAGCGCGAAATCCACGACGTGCTGGAGATCGAACCGAGCGGCCTCGCCAACATTGCCGAGATCAAGTCCGGCGACGAGTTGCCGCCGCTCGACGACACCGAAGCCGAACTGGAAAAGCTGCGCCGCGACCGCGAGCGGCTCGGCGCCGTCAATCTGCGCGCCGAGGAAGAACTGCGCGAAGTCGAAGCCCAGCACACGGGGCTTGCCACCGAGCGCGACGATCTGGTCGAGGCCATCAAGAAGCTGCGCACCGGCATCCAGAGCCTCAACCGCGAAGCGCGCGAACGCCTGCTCACCTCGTTCCAGATCGTGAACGAGCACTTCAAGCGGCTGTTCGGCCAGTTGTTCGGCGGCGGCGAGGCTGCACTGCATCTGATCGAGAGCGACGATCCGCTGGAAGCCGGACTCGAGATCATCGCCAAGCCGCCGGGCAAGAAGCCGCAGTCGCTGTCGCTGCTCTCAGGCGGTGAGCAGGCGCTGACCGCGCTGGCGCTGATCTTTGCCGTGTTCCTGACCAACCCGTCCCCGATCTGCGTGCTGGACGAAGTCGACGCGCCGCTCGACGACCATAACGTCGAACGGTTCTGCAACCTGCTGAACGAGATGACCAGCGTGACCGAGACCCGCTTCATCGTCATCACGCACAACCCGATCACCATGGCGCGCATGAATCGGCTGTTCGGCGTCACTATGGCCGAGCGCGGCGTGTCGCAATTGATGTCGGTCGACCTCGATGCCGCGGTGGAGATTCTCGACCAGAACGTGGCGTGATGCTGGGCCTCCCATAAGGAGGCGGTTCAAACACTCAAACCGCCTTTTTCGTCATGGCCCGGCTTGTCCCGGCCATCCACGTCTTGACTCGTTGCCATCGCCCTTGGAAGGAAGACGTGAATACCCGGCACATAGGCGAGCGAAGCGACGCCGTTCTTCGAACGGCTATGACCGGGCATGACGATTTTCGTGTTGCAGATTTCGCGCTGCAAATGGCATCCGTCCCGAAATGATCTCCCCCGACCTTCCCGCGCCGTTGCGCGCCATGCTCGAACAACAGGCCCACGGCCTGTCGCGCAATGATGCCGCCGTGCGCGCGGCAAGCATCTCGCGCACCTATCGCGACGGCGGCAATTCCGGGGCGATCCGCAGCGACGCCGATGCGTTGGCCTATGCGCTGGCGCGGATGCCCGCGACTTATGCCGCCGTCGCTGCCTGCCTCAACGCATTGATGGAGGCGCGCGACGATTTCCATCCTGAATCCCTGCTTGACGTCGGCGCGGGACCGGGCACGGCAACATGGGCAGCGTTGCAAGCCTATTCATCCTTACGGCGCATCAACCTGCTCGATGCCAATTCCGCGTTGCGCCGGCTGGCGCTGACCCTTGCCGTCGAGCAGATGCAAGGCTCGCCCCTCGACTACCAGCAAGCCGATGCGCGCTCCGGGATCGCGGCGATGCCGCAAGCGGATCTGGTAGTCGCCAGCTATATGATCGGCGAACTGGCGCAAGAGGCCCGCGCCGCTTTCGCTACCGAGCTATGGCGCAAGACGCGCGATACGCTGTTGGTCGTCGAACCCGGCACACCGGCCGGCTATGCCCGCATCGTCACGTTGCGCGCTGAACTGATCGCTCAGGGCGCGCATGTCATAGCGCCTTGTCCGCACGATCTCGCCTGCCCGCTGGACAAACCCGACTGGTGCCACTTCGCGCAACGCCTCGCCCGCTCACGCGCGCACAAGCAGATCAAGGGCGCGGAGTTGCCGTTCGAGGACGAGAAATTCAGCTATGTCGTGCTCGCGCGCCAAGCCATCGCGCAACGCCCCGCGCGGATACTTGCGCCGCCGCTGGTCAGCAAAGCAGAGATGCGCGTCAAGCTGTGCCAGCCGAATGGCAGCGCCAGCTTCGTGGCCTTCCCTCGCCGCGACAAGCAAACCTATGCACGCGTGCGTCGATTGGGATGGGGCGACACCGTGCCTTCTGCGGAGGCCGGTTCGTCCGGTCTATGACGGCCGCGAAAACACGTAGATCAATCCGGTCAGCATCAACACCGCGACGGCCGCTGTCAGCCACGGCCCCGGATGGCCGCCGAACCAGAACAGCGCGAAGCCGATCGCCATGCCGCCCAGCGCCATCAGCTTGGCTTTCACCGGGATCGCGCCGCGCTCCCGCCAGTTGCGCAGCAACGGGCCGAATTGCGGATGCTGCAACAGCCAGTTCTCCAGCCGCGGCGAGGACCGCGCGAAGCAGGCCGCAGCAAGAATGAGAAACGGTGTCGTCGGCAGAACCGGCAGGAAGGCACCGATAAAGCCCAGCACGACGAAACCGATGCCGAGTGTCAGATAGACCCCGCGCATCAGCCTTGAGGTAGTGAGTCTTGGCGCAGTGAGTCTTGGCGTCGCGGCCACCGGATCGGCCGTATCGGTCGGCTCGTGATCAAACGATTGTTTGCCGGCGATCATCCGCACGTGCTTCCACTCTATCCCGCCGCCCCTTCCTGCTTCACACAGAAAAAACCGGCGGACAATTTGAACATTTCTAAGGATTGCCGCGACCTAGAAACGCCGCTTTCCGCGGCCCCTCCCGTTTGCGGATAATTTCGTTTACGGTGGGCGTCTTCACGTCGTCCTTTCAGGAGCCCTCCCCATGTCGACCGGCTGGATTGTCCTTGGCGTCATCGTCGTCCTCGCCTTCATCGCCTTTGCCGCCTACAACCGACTGGTCGCGCTGAGCCAGCGCGTCAATCAGGCGTTCGCCGATATCGACGTGCAACTCAAGCAACGTCACGATCTGATCCCCAACCTCGTCGAAACGGTGAAGGGCTACGCCCAGCATGAGCGCGGCACGCTCGACGACGTCATCAAGGCACGCAACTCGGCGATGGCGGCGCAGGGTCCGGCGCAGGTGTCGGCGGCGGAAAATCAGTTGAGCGGCGCTCTCGGCCGGCTGATCGCACTGTCGGAAGCCTATCCGGACCTCAAGGCCAACACCAATTTCCAGCAGTTGCAGACCGAACTGTCGGACATCGAGAACAAGATCGCCGCTGCCCGCCGCTTCTTCAACAATGCGGTTCAGGAATACAACACCGGCATCCAGCAGCTTCCGGCGGCGCTGTTCGCCGGCACGTTCGGCTTCACCAAGAAGGATTTCTTCGACCTCGGCGAGACCCGCACCCAGGTCGAGCAGGTGCCCTCGGTGAAGTTCTGAGCGGCATCATTCGCAAGGAGCCGTCATTGCGATCGAAGCGAAGCAATCCAGACCACCGCGACGAGAACTGGATTGCTTCGTCGCTAACGCTCCTCGCAATGACCGCATAACGTTCCGCAACCCCGGCACAAGCCCATGGCAGCCTACGGTCTTTATACGCACATCGCATCGAACAAGTTTCGGTCGATGCTGCTGCTCGCCGGGCTGTTCTTTCTGGTCTACGTCATGGTGTTCGCCGGCGCGTTGCTGGCGGAGGTTTTGCTGCACAACAACCGCGCCGTCGACTACTACCTCCGCGCCGCATGGCGCGATATGTATGCGGCAATCCCGGTGGCGACCATCGGCGCGGTGGGGTGGATCATCGTCGCTTATTTCTTTCATCAGAAGATCATCGATCTCGTCACCGGCGGCCGCGACGTGACGCGGGCCGAGCAACCGCGCTTCTACAATCAACTGGAAAACCTCTGCATATCGCGCGGCATTCCGATGCCGAAGATGAAGGTCATGGACAGCCCTGCGCTGAACGCCTTCGCGACCGGCCTCAATCCAAGGCAATATGCCATCACCGTCACCAGCGGCCTCCTCAACAATCTCGACGACGCTGAGGTCGAGGCGGTGCTGGGCCACGAACTCACCCACATCCGCAACGGCGATGTGCAGTTGATGGTGGTGGCGGTGATCATCGCCGGCGTCATCGGCTTCGTTGGCGAGTTGTTCTTCCGCCTCTTCTTCAACAACGGCTTTCGCATCGGCAGCGGCCGCTCGTCGTCCTCATCGGGCGGCGATCGCAAGGGCGGCGCCGGCGGCGCGATCTTCGCGGTGCTGATCGCCGTGGCGTTGATCGCCCTCGCCTGGATCATGTCGCAGGTGGTGCGGTTTGCGCTGTCGCGTTCCCGCGAATTCCTGGCGGATGCCGGCTCCGTCGAACTCACAAAAAATCCGGACGCGATGATCTCGGCGCTGCGCAAGATCGAAAATCGGGGCGAACTGCCGGGCGCGACCTCGGCGGTGATGGAGATGTGCGTCGATAATCCGCGCGAGGGATTTGCCGACGTGTTCGCGACACATCCGTCGGTGGACCGGCGGGTAAAGGCGCTGGTGAAATTCGCCGGCGGCCACGATCCCGGTCAGCTGGCATTGCCGGAAGACGAGACCGTCACGGAGGATTCCCCCGAGACGCCGATCCATGGACCGTGGAGCGACGAGCCGACGCCGCCTGCGCCATCCCCGCCCGGCGGACAGGCCAATCCCCTGCCCGGACCACTGCCGATCCCGGGTCCAATTCAAAGCCCGTGGGGCCGCCACTGAATACAAGATCAAGTCGGCTGTGGTTGTTAACCCACTTTGACGGGATTAACGTTATCGGCGGCGGCGACGATTGGAAATCTCCCTCGATTCTGCCATCTTCGCGGCCAAAGTCGGCGCAATGGGAGACTGCGGCGCCCTATCGAGGGGCCGCCCGCAACGGGGACACGGGTGTGAGCCTTCATTGCCCGCTTCAAAACAGCGCATAAAGGAACGTCATGGCGAAACCAGCAGTGATTGTCGTGGGTGCGGACAAGGGCGGCGTCGGCAAGACCACCGTGTCGCGAACGGTGCTCGATTATTTCAGCGCCAACAATGTCCCGACCCGGGCGTTCGATACGGAATCGCCACGCGGCACGCTGAAGCGTTTCCACCCCGACATCACCGAAATCGTCGACATGACGGCGACCGCCGATCAGATGAAGATCTTCGATACGCTGAATTCGGCCGCGCCGTCGGTGACCGTGATCGACGTCCGCGCCGGCCTGTTGTCGCCGGCGCTGGCCTCGTTGCGCGACATCGGCTTCCTTGATGCCGCCAAATCCGGCCAGATCACCTTCGCCGTGTTCCATATCCTCGGGCCGTCGATCGCCTCGCTCGACGAGATCGCCGAGACCGCGAGCTTCATGGACGGCGCAAAATATTTCCTGGTGAAGAACTTCATCAACAACACCAGCTTCTTCGAGTGGGACCAGGCGACCTACAACTCCTACTTCCACCGCATCAAGGGCGCCACCGAACTGACGATTCCCAAGCTCAACGAAATGGCGTTCGAGCAGGTCGAGGTCGCCTCGGTGCCGTTCCTGCAATTCGTCGCCAACAAGGGCCCGAAGGATGAAGCCGCGAATTATTCCTTCGTGCTGCGCGGCTATGTCCGCCACTGGCTCGCCAATGTCTGGAGCGAGTTCGACCGCATCAAGTTGACCGACATCGTCGGCAAGGAAAAAGACAAGGACAAGACGGCAGCCGCGACCGATAGGCCGGCGGCCAAGGCGAGCGAAAAATAGCCACGCCTCGCACGTAGGGGGCTGGATCGGGCGCGAAATATCCCTGATATAGCGCTATGCGCCGCACGCCCGCTTACATCATCTGCTCGCCACGGCCGCAGGTCGGCAAGACGCTGATCGCGCGGCTGTTGTGCGAATTCCTGTTGCTGCAACGGGGCGGCGTCATCGGCTTCGATGTCAATCTGAAAGAGCCGACACTGCTCGATTTCCTGCCGCGGACCACGGAAACCGCCGGGATCGACGACACCTTCGGCAAGATGGCGCTGATGGATCGCCTGATCCTGAACGACGGCACCGCCACGGTGATCGACCTCGGCTTCCATG